>MEMN01000017.1:5070-5253 GCA_001767945.1 Alphaproteobacteria bacterium RIFCSPHIGHO2_12_FULL_66_14
CGGCTTCGCGAAGGCCGCCGAGATGTGCAACAACAACGGCCATTGCCGGAAGTTCGATGCCGGCACCATGTGCCCGTCGTTCCGCGTCACCAGAGACGAGAAGCACCTCACGCGCGGTCGCGCCAACACCTTGCGCCTTGCCCTGTCGGGGCAACTCGGCGCGGCCGCGCTCAGCTCCGATAC
>MEMN01000017.1:5339-10595 GCA_001767945.1 Alphaproteobacteria bacterium RIFCSPHIGHO2_12_FULL_66_14
TCGAGGCCAAGTCGGCACGCCGCATGGCCAAGGGCCTGAGGTTGCGCGATCGATTGATCGGCGACCTGCCGGCGACGGCGCCATGGGCGCGACGCCTGCCGTGGCTGTTCAATGCCGCCTGGTTCGTGCAGTCCTATCTCGGCTTCGCCAAGCAGCGCACCTTGCCGCAGTGGCGGCGCGACACCTTCCTCACCACCACCGATGTCGATGCGGCCGACGCCACGGTGGTGATCTTCGCCGATACCTTCTCGAACAATTTCGAGCCCGAGATCCTGCATGCCGCGCGGCGGGTACTCGAAGCCGCGGGCCATCGCGTCGCCGTTGCCTGGCCGACCATCGGTGCACGCGCGCTCTGCTGCGGCCGCACCTATCTCGCGACCGGCCAGGTCGACAAGGCCAAGCAGGAGGCGATGCGACTCTTGCAGGCGCTGGTGCCGTTCGTGGCCAAGGGCGTACCGGTGGTCGGACTGGAACCCTCTTGCCTGTTCACCTTGCGCGACGAGTTCCTGGCGATGGGCCTCGGCGAGGAGGCGGTGGCGGTGGCGAAGAATGCCTTCCTGTTCGAGGAGTTCCTCGTTCGCGAGAAGAAGGCGGGCCGCTTGAAGCTCGATCTCAAGCCGCTGGCCGAGAAGAGCGCATTGCTGCACGGCCACTGTCACCAGAAGGCGTTCGGCGCGATGAGCTCTGTGCAGGAGGTGCTGTCGCTGGTACCCGATCTCAAGGTGAGCCCGATCGAATCGAGCTGCTGCGGCATGGCCGGCAGCTTCGGCTACGAGGCTGAGCACTACGAGACGTCGATCGCCATGGCCGAGCTCTCGCTGCTGCCGGCGGTGCGCAAGGCCGCCGCCGATGCGCTGATCGTCGCCGACGGCACCTCGTGCCGCCACCAGATCGCCGACGGCACGGATCGTCAGGCGGTACACGTCGCCCAGGTGCTGGCGCGCGCGTTGGTCTGATCGGCGGTTCACGGGGCGGGGTTTGCAGGCCCGCACGCGCTGTGGCACCGTCGCCGCCACATGCAAAGACCCAGAAATCCCTACTCCTCCGCGGACATTGACCGCGCCAGCCACGAACGCGAAGACGAAGAACGGATGATCGAACTCGCCTCGTCGGGCGCGGCGCGGTTCGTTCCCATCGACTCCGAAAAGAACCTGGTGAAGACCGGCGGCAACCCCGAGGCGGTGTTCCTGCAGGGCATGATGGCCCGCGCCGTGGCGAGCGCCGCCGACATCCAGATCTTCCTGGGCTATGTCGAGGGCACGCCCTATTTCGCGATCGATGTCACCGGCAAGGAGACGCCGCTCAGCGAACTGGGCGAGTTCGTCGACTTGCGCCAGGTCGGACCGCTGCTGTTCGCGCGCGAAGGCTCGGTGCTGGCCTATGCCCGAGGCATGACCTACTGGCACCGCCGCCACCGCTACTGCGGCGTCTGCGGCGCCACCACCAAGGTGACGCGCGGCGGGCACGTCCGCATGTGCACCAACGAGAGCTGCAAGACCGAGCACTTCCCACGCACCGATCCGGCGGTGATCATGCTGGTCCATCACGGTGACAAGTGCCTGCTGGGACGGGGCAAGCATTTCCCGCGCGGCATGCATTCGACCCTGGCGGGCTTCGTCGAGCCCGGCGAGAGCTTCGAGGATGCCGTGGCGCGCGAGGTCTACGAAGAGGTGAAGGTGCGCGTGAGCAACGTCATCTACCGTTCCTCGCAACCCTGGCCGTTTCCGGCCTCGGTGATGATCGGCTTCCACGCCGAAGCCGAATCGATGGACTTCAGCGTCAACGAATCCGAGCTCGAGAGCGCACGCTGGCTGAGCCGCGAGGAGCTGCGGCCCGAGAACATGCCCAAGGACGGCTCGTTCTTCATGCCGCGCCGCGATTCCATCGCCCGCCGCCTGATCGAGGAATGGCTGGGCCACGAGGCCGGCGCCTCGATCAACGGCTAACCCACAAGGACCACGATGACCGCCCAACTCTTCACGCCCGTCGAGATCGGCGGCGTCACGCTGCCCAACCGCATCGTCGTCTCGCCGATGTGCCAGTACGCCGCCGTCGACGGCAGCGCCCAGCCCTGGCACCAGGTGCACTACGGCATGCTCGCGATGTCGGGCGCTGGCCTGCTTTGCCTCGAGGCCACGCACGTCGAGCGCGAGGGCCGCATCAGCCAGGGTTGCCTCGGCCTCTACAGCGACGAGAACGAGGCCGCGTTGAAGCCGGTCGTCGAGTGGGTGCGCGGCTGGATGCCCCACGTGAAGCTCGGCGTCCAGCTCGCCCACGCCGGCCGCAAGGCCTCGGCGCAGCGGCCGTGGAAGGGCGGCGGGCCGCTCACGCAAGCCGACGCGCCGGACCTGCCGTGGACGACCTACTCGGCCTCGGCGCTGCCCTACGACCCCGCCGCCAAGTGGCACACGCCGGTGGCGCTCGACGCCGTCGGGCTCCGGCGCGTGAAGCAGGCCTTCGTCGATGCCGTGGTGCGCAGCGCGCGGCTGGGCTTGGACGTGATCGAAATGCACGGTGCACACGGCTACTGCCTGCACCAGTTCCTCTCGCCGCTCAGCAACACGCGCACCGATGCGTACGGCGGCACGATGGAGAAGCGGCGGCGCTTTCCGCTCGAGGTCTTCGAGGCCTGCCGCAAGGCTTGGCCCAGGGACAAGGCGATGGGCATGCGGCTGTCTGCGACCGACTGGGTCGAGGGCGGGCTCACGATCGAGGACACGATCGAGACGGCGCGGCAGCTGAAGGCCTTGGGTTGCGACTTCATCGACGCCAGCTCGGGTGGCAATTCGCCGGCGCAGAAGATTGCGGTCGGCCCCGGCTATCACGTGCCGTTCGCCGCCCGCATCCGCAAGGAAGCCGGCATAAAGACCTGGGCGGTCGGCATCATCACCGAGCCGGAGCAAGCCGAGCGCATCATCGCCTCGGGCGAGGCCGACTGCACCGCGCACGCGCGCTCGTTCCTGATCGATCCCCGCTGGGGCTGGAACGCCGCCCGTGCGCTGGGCGTCGAGACGCCGCCGCTGCCGCTGCCGGCGGCCCGTGGCGGCTCGATCCTGGCCTTCAAGCCGCAGTCCGCCTTGGCCAAAGCCGCGGAGTAGGGCGGCTTCATGTCGAGCGTCCTGCTGGTCGAGGACGAGTTCATCATCCGGACCCTGCTGGTGGATGCCCTGGCAGACGTCGGCCTCGACTGCATCGAGGCGCTGACCGGACAGGCGGCGCTCGAAGTCGTGACCAGCGAGGTGCCGCTCGCCGCCATCATCGTGGATATCGGCCTGCCAGACATGTCGGGCGAGAAGGTGATCGAGGCCGCGGCCCGGCTCCGGCCGGGCACGCCGGTCATCCGCTGCTCGGGCCGGGCCGGGCCGGTTCAGGAAATTCCAGGCGCGACGGTGCATGTCTATCCCAAGCCCTACGATGCGAGCGAGCTCGCGAAGTTCGTTGTCTCTCTGATGGCCGCCAGCGCCTGAGTGCCGAGTCAGTGGGACAGGGGTCTACGTCGCCAGACATCTCTCGCCGCATCGGCCAAGTCGTTGCTCGTGCTGGCTGAATCGGGAGTCCCCGGCGCCGCGGCGTGGGACGCCGGATGACTCGTTTCACGTCGCCGTTCCATCAGGACGGACAGCCGTAGGGAGCGGCTTACCGGCGGAACACAGATCAGGTGCGCAGGGATCATGGATAGGAATATAGGAGGATTTATAGGAATATCAATAGGTATCCGCTCGGATATCCGATCACTGTTGTCATGATCTTCCGGACCGCGAGCGTCCCGCTCGCTCATGGGTCCGAGCGAGCGGGACGCTCGCGGTCCACCAGACGATGAGCGGTCCGATTACATCGCAACGGGAAATGCCGTAGTTTCCAGACATGAGTGTCACCGCACCCTCCGCCGACCCACCGCCGAATGCCAAGCCGGAGCCGCCGGCCGCGCGGATCGTCGAACCGGCTCCGACGGAGGCGGAGGCGAAGCCGGCCACGGAACCGCCACCAGTTCCGGCGCCCGCCGCCGCCCCCCGACCCGCGCGGGAGACCAGCCGGCTCAGGCGCCTGCTCATCGTCGGCGGCACCATCCTCGGCCTGTTCGTGGCCTACCAGATCCTGGTCTATTTCGTGGCGTTTACCGATGATGCCTATGTGCGGTCGGACCTCGTGGCCGTCGCCTCGGAAGTCACGGGCCCGATCCTGCAGGTCCACGTCGTCGACAACCAGGACGTCAAGAAGGGCGACCCGCTCTTCACCATCGATCCCAAGCCCTTCCAGCTCATCGTCAACCAGCGCCAGGCCGAGATCGACGAGCAGAAGGCGCTCCTGAAGGTGTCCCAGGAGGAACTTTCCTCGTCCCAGGCGGCGCTGGCGGCGTCGACCTCGGCCCATACCTATGCGCAGCAGCAACAAGTTCGCTATGCCGACCTGGCGAAGAGCGAGTATGCGCCGCGCGCCGAGCTCGACAAGGCCAACGACGACCTGCGTCGCACCGCGGCCGAGATGCGGATCTCCGAGTTCGCGATCGAGAAGTCGCGGAACGGCATCGTGGCGCACAAGGCCGCGCTCAACCTGGCGATGGCCGAGATGGCGACGGCGCAGTGGCAGCTCGGCAAGACGCAGGTGCTGTCGCCGACCGACGGGGCGATCACCAACCTCACGGTGCGGAAGGGCGACACGGCCAATGCCAACGTGCCGATCATCGGCATCGTCGATGCCCACGCGTGGCGCATCATGGCCAACTATAAGCAGGACTATATCCGCTCCTTCACCATCGGCGGCACGGCCTGGGTGTGGCTCGACAGCCAGCCGTTCCATCTCCATCGCGCGCGCATCGACGGCATCGCCCGCGGCTTCAGCCGCGAAGTCGGGCAGGAGAAGCTGCTGCCCTACGTGGCGCCGACCACCGACTGGATCCGGCTGCAGCGGCGCATTCCCGTCACCATCACGCTGGTCGATCCGCCGCCCGGCCTGAAGCTCTACATGGGCGCCGACGCGCGCACGATTATCTTCCCATGAAGGGTCAGCCGGCCGGGGAATCCATCGTCCGCTCGGTGATCGAGGATTTCGCCGAGGCCGGACGCATGGTCGACAGTGCGCTCCAGGGCTGGTGGAAGGAACTGGGCGAACTGGGCACCGATCCGGCACGGACTCGGCTCTGCCTGGTCGCGGCCATCACGGTGCCGCTCGCCACCACGATGGCGCTGTGGCTGGAAGTCGAGTCGGTGTGGTGGGCGGCGATCAGCGGCTACATGACGATCATGGCGTCGGGCGCGG
>MEMN01000017.1:10610-11727 GCA_001767945.1 Alphaproteobacteria bacterium RIFCSPHIGHO2_12_FULL_66_14
GCTTCATCGTGGCGCGGTGGCTGCCCTACGATCATTTTGCGCTCAGCCTGTTCCTCGGCGCGGCCACGATGCTGGGGGTAGTCGCCATGCAGGTGAGCCCACACGGGCTCGCCTGGCTGTTCGGCACGATCACCTCGATCCTGGTGCTGCTGGAGGGGCTGAACAATCCCCTGCAGGTGCCGTACATCGCCTTCTATCGCATCTTCGAAGTGGGTATCGGCGTCACCGCTTCTGCCATCGTGGCCAATCTTCTCATGCATTGGCACGCCGACCCGGCGCCGCCGGTACCGGGCTGGCGTCACTTGTTAGGAGCGCAATGGCCCGCGTTGCTGCACGGCATGCGCGCGGCGATCGCCGTCGTCATCATGATGCAGGTCTGGATCTGGATGGACCTGCCGCAGGTGACGGAGATGTGCATCAGCATTGCGGTGGTGATGTCGGCCCCCGTCATTGGCGATGGTTCGCTGGGCACAAGGCATGCCGTCGCCGAGCGGTCCCTGCATCGGATCCTCGGCTGCTTCCTGGGCGGCATCGTGGCGTTGGCCTGCCTGGCGCTGCAGATCGAGTCGTTCCCCTGGTGGCTCGCCATGCTGGGCGGCAGCGTGTGGATCGGCATGCATATCCAGAACGGCCGGCACGGCGTCGGCTATCTCGGCACCCAGGCGGCGTTCGTCTTCATCGTCACGCTGATCCAGGGGCCGGCGCCGCCCACCAGCATCATGCCGGGGATCGACCGCTTCGTCGGCATCAGCGGCGGCATGGCGATCCTGCTGGTCATTTCGCTGATGCTGTGGCCCAACGAGGCCGAGCGGAAGATCGAACGGACGTCCTGACGCGTGCGGCTTTGCCGCTGTCTCCACCCATGCAAATCGGGAAGAGGCGCCGCCGGCCAGCGCGCTTGTCCGTATCGAAAGGGACGCTAGGTTTCACGTCATGACCGTCAACGCGCCGGCGCCGGCGCCGCCTCCGACTGACCGAATCCTGCGCGCCATCCTGGCCATCGTCTTCTCGGTGTCCTGCTTCTCGGTCCTCAACGCGATCTCCAAGACGCTGATGCAGACCTATCCCGCGGCCGAGGTCGTGTGGGCCCGTTACGTCGTGGCCTTCGGCTTCATGC
>MEMN01000018.1:0-575 GCA_001767945.1 Alphaproteobacteria bacterium RIFCSPHIGHO2_12_FULL_66_14
CCCGACCTGTTCCACTGGCTGGGCATCGCCCGCATCGACCGCTTCGCCTCGATGAGCAACCTGAAATCCGACGCGCTGCGCGAGCAGGGCATCGAGATCGTTGAGCAGGTGGCGATCCCCGCCGAGCTGATTCCCGCCGACGCCCAGGTCGAGATGGATGCCAAGAAGGCAGCGGGCTATTTCAGCGCCACCAAGCCCGGCTCCAACGAGCTTGCCCGGCCCAAGGGGCGGGGGCTCGATGAGTAGCCTCCGCTCCCAGCCATGACCGACTCCGTCGCTTATCTCCGCACCCCGGCCGCGATCCGCGAGCGGGCCGGGCTGGTGTTGCGCCATGTCGAGAACGGCCAGTCATCGTGGTTCGCACTGGATGCCGCCGGCCTCGAGGCCGCGGCGCAGGCGACGCTCGCGGTCACGCGCAAGCGCTTCCGCGATCCCACGAAGATCCCCTTCCATTCGCGCTGGCGGCATTTCGAGGCTGGCGGCCGCGACCGCTGGGCGGCGTTGGCCGAGCGGATGAAGGATCTTCCCAAAGAAGAGATCGCGCGGCGGCGCATCGATCTCGCCGTCGTCTCGGT
>MEMN01000018.1:613-10093 GCA_001767945.1 Alphaproteobacteria bacterium RIFCSPHIGHO2_12_FULL_66_14
AGGAGCCGGCGAGCGGACAGTCCTTCATGCGTTCCGAGGGCCTGGCGGTGGCGAGCTTCAACATGTTCGCCAACGGCGCCTTCAGCCGCGATTCGAAGAACGATCCGCTGCGCGTCGACGCCGAGCGTCTCGCGCGGTTGACGCCGAACGAACTCGCCATGGGCTTCCAGGTGCGCGGCCACAATTCACTGCTGGGGCTGGAAGGCCGCGCAGGCCTGTTGCGCAAGCTGGGCGGCGTCGGGTTGGAGCGGCCGGGCGCGTTGTTCGATTTTCTGGCGACCGGTCCCGACGTGAAAGCCGAGTCGATCCTGGCCGTGCTGCTCGACAAGCTCGCACCGATCTGGCCGTCTCGCCTCGAACTGGACGGTGTGCCCCTGGGCGACGTGTGGCGCCATCCGACGGTGGGGCTGGTGCCGTTCCACAAGCTCTCGCAATGGATGAGCTATTCCATCGTCGAGCCGCTGGAAGGCGCAGGACTGAAAGTCGTCGAGCTCGATGCGCTGACCGGCCTGCCGGAATATCGCAACGGCGGGTTGCTGGTCGATGCGGGCGCGCTCAGGTCCAAGCAGAAGGCGTTGCTGGAGAAGGTGTTCGCACCGGGCGACGAAGCAATCGTCGAATGGCGGGCGCTTACCGTAGCGCTGCTCGACCGGGTGGCCGAGCATGTGCGGAAGCATCTCCGGATGGATGCGTCGAGCCTGCCGCTCGTAAAGGTGCTGGAAGCGGGAACCTGGTTTGCCGGCCGAGCGCTTGCCGCGGAACGCCGCAAGGATGGCGGCCCGCCGATCGCGGTGGAGAGCGACGGAACGGTTTTCTGATTTTTTGGGGAGATGAAGATGTCGCTGCCGCACTCGATCCATGTCGTGTCGCACCCGCTGGTGCAGCACAAGCTCTCCAAGATGCGCGACAAGGAAACGTCGAGCGCCAATTTCCGCCGGCTGCTGCGCGAGATCGGCCTGCTGCTGGGCTACGACGCCACCAAGGACCTGCCGCTGGTTGACAAGAGCATCGAGACTCCCATCGCCTCGATGGATGCGCCGCTGCTCGACGGCAAGAAGCTGGTGATCGTGCCGATCCTGCGCGCCGGCCTCGGGCTCGCCGAAGGGTTGCTCGAGCTGATGCCGCTGGCACGCCAGGGCCATGTCGGGCTCTACCGCGATCCGCGCACGCTGCAGGCGGTCGAGTACTACTTCAAGATCCCGCAGGACATCTCCGACCGCGACGTGCTGGTGTGCGATCCCATGCTGGCGACGGCCCATTCGGCGATCGCCGCTGTGGATCGTTTGAAGGAGCAGGGCGCGAAGAGAATCAAATTCATCTGCATTCTGGGCTCGGAACAGGGCGCCCGGGCCTTCGCCGAGGTTCATCCCGACGTGCCGGTGTTCGCGGCCGCGATCGATGCAAAACTCAACGATCACGGGTATATTGTTCCCGGGCTCGGCGATGCGGGCGACCGTCTCTTCGGGACCAAATAAACCGATAAGGGAGAACGCAATGTCCCCGGACCTGAAGTACCTCCTCTTCTCGACTATCCTCTGCTTCGTCCAAATGCTGATCGCCGCGACCGGCGCCAACCAGGCGGTCGGCCTCAACACCCTGGCCGGCAACCGCGAGGGCCTGCCTGAGCTGAAAGGCTGGGCCGGCCGCGCCAAGCGCGCCCATCTCAACATGATCGAGAACCTGGTGCTGTTCGCGGCGCTGGTGCTGATCGCGGCGGCGGCCGGCAAGGCCAACGCCATGACCGCGATGGGCGCCATGATCTTCTTCTGGGCGCGCGTGGCCTATGCCGTGATCTACCTCGCCGGCATCGCCTGGCTGCGCACGGCGGCGTGGTTCGTGGCCGTCATCGGCATGGCCATCATCGCCTTCGAACTCCTGAAGGCGCTGTAGCGGCACCCGACGATGGCCGGGAAAGCAGTACCGGGCCACCGCCTCTTCCATCTCGAGACGGCGGCATGGACCGGTCCCGGTAACGCCACCATCGGCAAGGCGTATGAGGAACTGAAGGAAGTCATGGCGTCGGCGAAGTGACTCGATGGCCGCAGCGGACCCCGAGACCTTGTGGGCCGTTCTGTTGGCGGAGGGGCACGCCGCTCTCGGCGAACCGGAGCAGATCGAGGTCACCCTTTGGTTGCTGGGTCATTTTCCGGGCGCCATGCCCGCCACCTTCCTGATCGAGAGCGCGGCGGAAGCGGGCAGGGTGGCGGCTTTCGCCCACCACTGGATCGACGTCGGCAAGGCGCAGCTGGCGGCACCGCTCGCTCGCCTGGCGCTGGCGGCTCATGAGCAGGCGTGTGGCGTCGATGCGGCACCCACGGCCGGCAGCGTCGCCGCGCTGGCGCTCGCCCTGACGGAGATCGACGGGCGCGAGGGCGTGCCGGAGCTGCGCCGCGAGGCGGCGGGGCTGGTCGATCGCTATCGGACGATGATGCGGACCCTGGCGGGCGACGCTGATCCGAGGATTGCCTGGAGCGACGTGATCGCGAGCCGGCTGGCGGCGGCCGATGGACGATCGGCCGAGGCCGCCGACTTGATGGCCCGCGCCTACGACCGTGTCGTGGTCGCGTGCGGGCCGCTCCACGACTTCGTGCGCGCGATCGTCGACCGGTTCATCGACCTCGACCCGTTGCGGGCATCAGCCTCGATGCGGGCTGAACTCGCCCGTCGCGACGGCTTGGCGGACGCCGACGATGCCGCCACGCTGCAGCAGATCCGCGACGTCCTGGTGACGACGGCGCACTGGTATGAGCCGGACGAGGCGAGCCGCCTGCACGAGCGCCTGGTGGCGCTGACGGGCCGGCTGCACGGCGAGGAGTCGGCGCTGCATGGCGAGGCGCTTTACCAACAAGGCCGCTTCCAGAGCCTCTACTTGGACCTCGCGCTGGGCGAGCCGGCACTGCGCCGGGCCCTTGAGATCCAGGAGCGCGCGACGCCGGCATCGCCGGCGGCGCTTGGCCGGACGCTGCGTCAACTCTCGCTGGTGCGGTGGCGCCGGGACGATGCGGCTGAAGCGGAGGCGCTGCTGCGCCGGACCGTGGTGTTGCTGCGTCGCCACGAAAGCGGCAATGAGACCGCGCTGGTGGGGGCGGCCATCGATCTCGCCGGGACGATCCAGGGCCAGGGACGCTGGCAGCAGGCGGAGGCGCAATTCACCGAGGCCTTCCGGATCGCCCATCGGCTGTTCGGCGAGAACGCATCGGAGACGGAAGAGACCCGCCAGTGCCTCGCCCGGTTCCGGCGCGACCTCGCCCATCACCACGCGGACGGCAAGCTGTTCGGTCTCTGTTACCGCCTGCCCATTCCCGAGGGCGACGATCGCTGGGCGCTCGCGGTGCGCCTGCTGTTCGACGTGGCGCAGCATGCGCGCTCGGACGAGGACGAATCGATGTTGTGCGTCGAGGGCGCCGTCCTGCTGGCGCGCGGCGGTGAGGTGCCCCGCGCCCTCAAGGTGGCGGGCGGCCTGTCGGACGTCGTGCGTCATGAATGGGAGGCGGCGGCCGTCTACGCCCATGCGGCCCGTGCCGAAGGCGAGACTCATGGCGCCGCCGCGGCGCTGAGGGTGCTGGAGACGGCGGTGGCGCAGGCCGGACGTGTCGCCGTGGTCGAGCGGGCCGGCGATGCGGCGCTTGACGATCTCCACGACGCCGTCCGTTCGATCGCCGGCTCCGACCTTGCCGGCGCATTCATCGGGCTGGTGCGCGAGAGCAAGCCGGTGGTCGTGCAGGCCTGGAATTTCCAGGCGCATCTGGACGCGGGCGAGCTCGATGCCGCCTGGGCGCTGCTGCAGGAGATGCCGGCTGATCGTTCGGTGCACGCTGGCGATCTCTGCCGCCGCGCCGCCGGGAAGGGACGCGGCGATCTCGTTCGCGCCATCGCCTCCTCGCCGCTGATCGGCCATATGGGTCACGTCGCGGTGGCCGGCCTGCTCGCGGTCGGTGCGCCGGACGAGGCCGCGGCACTGACCGGATCGCTGGGCAATTCGTTCGACCGACTGGAAGCCGTCGTCGCGCTGGCACGGGCGGCGGCGGTCGCCGGGCAGCCGGAGGCGTTCGAAAGGTGGGCAGGCGAGGCGAGTGCGCTCCTCTACGCCTCATCCGCAGGCCTCTATCAGTCGCTGGCACCGTTGGCCGAGGGCGCGAGCGCGCTCATGGCCCCACGGGAAGCGATGGCGTGGGCCGGGCGGCGCCTGCCGGCCCGCGATCTCGCCACCTTCGCGTCGGCTCTGGGGCGACGCTTGATCGACGTCGACCGCGTCGACGAGGCCCGCGCGATCGTGTCCGACCTCGCGGCACCGCAGGCCAACCGTGACTTCGAGGAGGATGTCGCGCGCCATGGTCGGCACGCTGCAGACAGCGCGGCGCTCGCCCGCATCGCGGCGCATCTCGATGCGCACGAAGCCGATGCGGCAGTTGGGGAGATCGGCAGGCTCCATAATGCCTGGTTTGCGGTCGATCGCAGCATCGCGGTTGCCATGGTGGTCGAAGGCGACGCCGCATATGCGGCCCTGCTGGCGGGGCTCACGGCTCTTCCAGGCCACTACGAGGATGAAGGCCTCGCCGGGCTCGCCAAGGAGCATTTCCGCTACGACGCGGCGCGCTTGCTGGGACAAGCGGCGCGGCGGCTGCTTGGCCCGGCCGAGCGCGTCGCGTTCGCCGACCTGGCGTTCGAACGCGCCGCGGAGCTTGCCGACCTGCCACGCGCGGCGACGCTCGTGATCGCAGCCGGAGAGGCCAACCTGCCCGAAACCTCCGCCGGCTAGGACGACGACGGGCTCGTCAACTCTCGGCCAGGGCGGCGGCGGCGATCACCAGGGCGGCGACGGTCACGGCGCGAAGTCCGACGAAACGGCCGGGTGGGGTCGCGACATGGCTCCATTGCAGCAGGAGAGCGGCGGCAAGCCAGGCCGCACCCAACCGCCAGGCATCATCGAAGAACAGGCACAAAGCGGCCGAAACGACGAGCGCGGCGAGCGCCGCCGCGAGGTTGCGCAGGCGCATTCCCGCCGCCGGCCAAGCGTTATTCCAGAAATAGAGCGCGGCGCCCAGGGTTCCTGCTGCGGTCCAAGCATGCTCCGTCACATCCGGCCTCCCGCGGGCCCCAATGCCAAAGTCTCGGTTGCTTCGGTCCTAATGCTTCGGCGCCGATGCGCCCAGAGCCTCGACGGCAAGCTCTACGTCGAGGCTGCCGGCCTTTTCGAACACCAGCGTCAGCGGCACCCTGGTGTCCTTGGCGAACGGCGCCTTGAGGCCCATGAACATGATGTGCAGGCCACCGGGCTTCAGCATCACCGTGGCACCGGCGGGAATCTCGAGACCCTTGTCGAGTTCGCGCATGCGCATGATGTTGCCGTCCATCTTCATTTCGTGGATTTCGACCCGGTCGGAGATGCCACTGCGCGCGGCGATCAGGCGATCGGGCTTCGTGCCCCTGTTGGTGATGGTGAGGAAGCCGCCGCCCGCCTGCGCCGTGGGTGGCGTGGCGCGCGTCCAAGGATGGCTGATCTCGAGTGTGCCCAGCTTGTAGTCGTGGGCAAGGGCGAGCCCGGGCACGAGCAGCAACGCCGTGACGGTGACGAGAGAGGCGAGGGCAACGGAAACGCGGATGAACGACATGGAAAAATCCTTCGACTGACGTGACGGACCACGCGCGAGGTGCGCGGCGCTTGTTCGACGGTCAGACCAAGGCAGGCGGGGCGCGGGGCTGGCCCGGCCCGTCGCGGCTGCCGACGGGCGAGAGGGCGTCGACTTCCGCCACGACACGGATCGGGGTGGCGGCAGGTTCGGCGAGGGTGAAAGCGGTGGAAGGTGCGATCAACGCCGGCACATGCACGAGACCGAGGCAGCATTCGTGGCTCTTGCCTACGGACGGCGCGGGCGCGTCGGCATCGTCCTGGGCCGTGGCGGCCAGGCAGAAGGCGCCCCACATTCTTGCCGCAGCTTCCGGCCCGCCGTCGCGCATCAGCGCGGCATGGGCGAGCGGCTGCAGGAAATTGAGGGTGATCGCAAACAGCGCCGCGGCAAAAGCCACCGCGCGCCAGCCCGATTCGGAGCGGTTGCGATTCATGATTAATTCTAGGTAGTTCGCCGGAGCGGCCACAAGGCGCACCTTCACACAAAGTGTCGCATCGTGGCGGTGAAGTGATTATCTTCTCCGCCATTTTCGCAACGGGAGACTCAGTCCATGGGCAGAACCGACATGCCGCGCGCCATCGCAGCGATCCTGGACAGCGGCGCCGGCTGGTTCGTCGCGCGTCTCGTGCTGACTTTCGTCTTCTGGGGCGCCGGCATCGGCCATCTCGTCGATTTCCAGTCAAGCGTCGCCGAACTGCGGGCACTCAAGATTGAGCCGGCGCCGCTGATGAACGTGCTTCTCGTCATCACGCTGCTGGTCGGCTCGATCCTGATCCTGGCCGACCGATAGCTCTGGCTGGGCGCCGGGATCCTGAGCGGGTTCCTCGTCGTCGCCATCGTGCTCGCCCATAACGTCTGGACGATGGCCGAGCCCGAGCGCACGCTGAACTTCCGTGTCGCGATGGAACATATCTCGCTGATCGGGGGCTTCATGGCGCTGGCCGTTGCCGGGCGGTGGCGCAGCCGAGGCTGATCAGGCGAGAAATGCCGCCAGTCGCGGGTCGGCGCTGCGCCGGGCGTGGTTCGCCAGCAGCCACATGACGCCGCCCTGAAAACCGTGGAGCGTGCGCCGGCCAGCCTGCAGGTCGGCCAGGAAGGCGGCCAAGGGAACCTCGTGCGTGAGCAGCACCTCACCGTCGTCGAGTTCGGGCTCGGCCACTTTTCGCGCACCCAGCGCCAGGAAGCAGTGCACGCGGTTGTCGAGTCGCGGCGCGTTGGCGAAGAAGCTGCCGAGCGACGTCCATTCGTCGCTCGAAAAGCCGGTCTCCTCCAGCAACTCGCGCTTGATCGCCGCCAGCGGCTCGCCGGGCTTGTCATGGATGCCGCTCGGCAGCTCGATCACCGTCTGCCGCGCGCCGTGACGATATTCTTCGACCAGAACGATCTTGCCGTCGGGCGTCAGCGCCACGGCCGTCACCCAGTCCGGCTGTTCGACGACATGATAGGGCGCCAGCACGCGGCCGTTGGGAAGGCGCACGGTGTCGGAGCGCAGCGCCAGCCAGCGGTCGCGGTAATTGTATTTCGAGTCGATGACCTGCCACGGCGCGATCGTCGCCGTCTTGCTGCCGTCGGACATGTCAGACCGCCGTCCAGCCGCCGTCGACCACCAGCTCGGCGCCGGTAACATAGGACGACTCATCCGAGGCCAGGAACAGGATGGCGCGGGCCACCTCGTCGACCTCGCCGGCGCGGCCCATCGGCACGCCCTTCAATGTCTTGGCCCGCATTACCGGATCGGCCGTGCGGCCCGAGGTGCGCATCGGCGGCATCAGGCCGGGATGCACGGAATTGACCCGGATGCCGTCCTTGCCGTGCTGCGCGGCGCCGGCCTTGGTGATCAGCCGGACCGCGCCCTTGGACGCGTTGTATCCGACGTGGATGTAGCCTTGGCCGACGATGCCGGAGATCGACGACAGGTTGACGATCGAGCCGCGGCCGGCCTTTTTCATGACCGCCGTGGCGTATTTCATGCCCAAAAAAACGCCGGTGGCGTTGATGCCCATGAGGCGGTTCCAGGCAGCGGTATCATAGAGGTCGGCTTCGGCCGAACCGGAAATACCGGCATTGTTTACCAGCACGTCGAGTCCGCCGTGGGCGGCCACGATGCCATCGACCGCCGCCTTCCACTGGGCCTCGTCGGTGACGTCGAGATGCACGAAGGAGGCGCGACCGCCGGCCTTTTCGATCTCGGCCACGACGGCTTTGCCCTCCTGATCGAGAATATCGGCCACGATCACCGCCTTGGCGCCTTCGGCGGCGAACAGTCGCGCCGTGGCCGCCCCCATGCCGCCCGCGGCCCCGCTGATCAGCGCCACTTTGCCCGTCATCCGCATGCCAACACCCCCGATTGAGGCCGCGCCATCGTTGACGGCGGCGTCGCGGCCTGTTCTGATTAAGACTTGCATGCATCTTGCAGGATAGCGAGGGCAGCTAGGGGAAGGCCTGGGAATTGATAGGGGTATGTCATGAACGAACATGAATTGCGCGGCCTGATCGGAAAGGTGAAGGCCGGGAAGCTGTCACGACGTGGCTTCGTACAGCGGATGATGGCGGTGGGCATTGCGGCGCCGTTCGCCACCCAACTTCTGGTCCATTCGGGCGTTGCGATGGCGCAGGCCGCGGGCACCTACAAGCCGACCAAGCGCGGCGGCGGCGGCACGCTCAAGGTACTGTGGTGGCAGGGAGCGACCTTGCTCAATCCGCATTTCGCGGTCGGCACCAAGGACCAGGACGGTTCGCGCCTGTTCTACGAGCCGCTGGCTGCCTGGGATCCCGAAGGCAATCTCAAGCCCAAGCTCGCGGCCGAGATCCCGAGCCGCGAGAACGGTGGTCTGGCGGCCGACGGCAAGTCGGTGACATGGAAGCTCAAGCAGGGTGTGAAGTGGCATGATGGCAAGCCGTTCACGGCCGACGACGTCGTATTCAACTGGCAGTACGCCAAGGATCCCGCGACCGCCGCGGTGACCATCGGCTCGTACCGGGACGTCGTGGTCGAGAAGGTCGACCAATACACGGTGGTCGTAAAGTTCCAGAAGCCGACGCCGTTCTGGGCTGATGCCCTGGTCGGCACGCGCGGCATGATGATTCCCAAGCATCTGTTCGCCGAGTATATCGGCGCCAAGTCGCGCGACGCCCCGACCAACCTCAAGCCAGTCGGCACCGGACCCTACCTGTTCAAGGACTTCAAGCCGGCCGACCTTGTCACCGGTGTCATCAACCCGAACTACCACCAGCCGAACAAGCCCTATTTCGACGCGATCGAGATGAAGGGCGGTGGTGATGCGGTGTCGGCGGCGCGCGCGGTGCTGCAGACCGGCGAGTACGACTTCGCCTGGAACATGCAGGTCGAGGACGAGATTCTGTCGCGCCTGGAGAAGGGCGGCAAGGGTCGCGTCAAGGTGACGCCGGGCGGCAACATCGAGCACATGCAGCTCAACACCACCGATCCGTGGACCGAGGTCGACGGCGAGCGCTCGAGCATCAAGACCAAGCATCCGACGCTCAGCGACCCCGCCGTCCGCCAGGCGATGGCGCTCCTGATCGACAGCAAATCGATCGAGAAGCACATCTACGGGCGTACCGGTCCGGCGACGCGCGACTTCCTGAACAACCCGCCGCGCTTCCGTTCGAAGGCCAATCCGATCGACTTCAACGTCGACAAAGCGGCCGACATCCTGGAGAAGGCCGGCTGGAAGAAGGGTCCCGACGGCATCCGTGCCAAGGACGGCAAGAAGCTGAAGTTCGTCTACCAGACCTCGATCAACCAGCCTCGCCAGAAGACCCAGGCGATCATCAAGCAGGCGGCCCAGAAGGCCGGCATCGACATCGAGCTGAAGTCGGTGACGGCGTC
>MEMN01000018.1:10132-10232 GCA_001767945.1 Alphaproteobacteria bacterium RIFCSPHIGHO2_12_FULL_66_14
CACCAAGTTCTACAGCGACCTGCAGATGTACACGACGACCATGTCGCAGCCGGACCCACAGCTCTTCATGAACCAGTTCACCTCGTGGGAGGTCTCGACC
>MEMN01000019.1:0-581 GCA_001767945.1 Alphaproteobacteria bacterium RIFCSPHIGHO2_12_FULL_66_14
GTCGCCGGGTTCGACGACAGTGGTGCAGTCGAGCTGCTCGAGGATTGCCGGGCCCTCGAACATCGAATCGCGCGGCAGTTTTTCGCGCGCGTAGACAGGTGTCTGGCGCCAGCTTTCGGTGAACCAGACACGGCGCTCGCCGACCTGCGCGGCCTCGAGCGTCGGCGCGCGTTCGGTGGCGGCCAGCGCGCCGAGCGAAATCTCGGGCCGCACGCCGATCACCGCGGTGTGGAGATTGACCAGGACCGGCGGGATTTCCGCGAGCTCGATACCGAAGCGGCGGTCATAGGCCGCGGCAAAGGCCTTGTGCAGGCCCGCGACGCCGATGTCGGGCCGGTCGACGCCGACCGAGAGGATATGGCTCTGGCCCTGGAACTGCATGTCGGCGGTGTGGACGCGGCGCAGCTCGCGTACCGGCACGCCCTCGCGGCCGATCGTGGCCTCGCCCTCGGCCGATTGTTCGGCATAGATGCGAGCGACCGTGGCGTCGTCGAGCACCGACAGCGGCTTGTTCACCGTGCGCACATAGTCATGCCGCAGGTCGGCCACGACGCAGCCCAGCGCGTTGGTGATGCCGGGCC
>MEMN01000019.1:690-775 GCA_001767945.1 Alphaproteobacteria bacterium RIFCSPHIGHO2_12_FULL_66_14
GCGCGACAGCGAGACCAGGCGGATGGCGCCCGCCATGCGGTCGTTGGCAATGCGCAGGATGGCGGCAGCCGCCGCCTCGGCATCG
>MEMN01000019.1:786-861 GCA_001767945.1 Alphaproteobacteria bacterium RIFCSPHIGHO2_12_FULL_66_14
CTTGCCGACTTTCTGCTCGATGAGGCCGCGCACATGGTCGAGCGTGACCGGATGGTCGACGCCCAGCAACTTGTC
>MEMN01000019.1:949-1324 GCA_001767945.1 Alphaproteobacteria bacterium RIFCSPHIGHO2_12_FULL_66_14
CCGGCGCTCTCCGGGCCGACCCGCAGCATGCCGGCCGAATCGACCGAGGCGATCGAGCCGCCGCCAGCGCCGATCGTGTGCACGTCGACCATCGGCACGTGGATGGGCATGGCGTATTCGAGTTCGAGCTCGCCCGAGACCTGCGGCACGGCGTTCTCGATCAGGCCGACGTCGGTCGAGGTGCCGCCCATGTCGTAGGTGATGAGGTTGGGATGGCCCGAGGCGCGGCCGGTGTAGGCCGCGGCCATGACGCCCGAGGCCGGACCCGACATCACTGTGTTGACCGCGGCGTGGGCGATGAGCTGGGAGGAGATGGTGCCGCCGTTGCCCTGCATCACGAGCAGGTCGCGGTCAAAGCCCTTGGCCGAAAGCTCG
>MEMN01000019.1:1386-1614 GCA_001767945.1 Alphaproteobacteria bacterium RIFCSPHIGHO2_12_FULL_66_14
CACGCCGCGTTCGTACTCGCGATATTCCGAGAGAATGGCGTGGCCTGCCGTGACATAGGCGTTCGGCCAGAGGCCACGCACGATCTCGGCGGCGCGGCGCTCATGCGTCGGATTGATATAGCTGTGCAGGAAATGGATCACGACGGCCTCGCAACCCAGCGCCAGCAGTTTCCTGGTGGCTTCGGCCACGGCCGCCTCGTCCAGCGCCACCAGCACCTTGCCATCGGC
>MEMN01000019.1:1714-1856 GCA_001767945.1 Alphaproteobacteria bacterium RIFCSPHIGHO2_12_FULL_66_14
GTGCCGTGCACGACGGCCTGCAGGGTGGCGGGCTCGGCGCCGGCCGCGGCCAGTGCTGCCATGAAGCCGATGGCGTGGTTGTCGATCGTGGTCGGTACCTTGGCGAGCTTGACCTCACCCGAGACGGAATCGATCGCCAGCA
>MEMN01000019.1:1943-12024 GCA_001767945.1 Alphaproteobacteria bacterium RIFCSPHIGHO2_12_FULL_66_14
GGGAGAAATGCAGGTTCTGCTCGCACAGCAGCACCGAGAGCCCCTCGCCCTTCAGCGTCCGAATCGAATGCGCCATCTGTTCGACGATAATGGGCGCCAGGCCCTCCGACGGCTCGTCGAGCAGCACGCAGCGCGGGTTGCCCATCAGGGTACGGGCGATGGTGAGCATCTGCTGCTCGCCGCCCGACATGCGCCCGCCCGGGCGATCGCGCATGCCGGCGAGGTTGGGGAAGAGCGCGAAGAGCCGGTCTTCCGTCCAGACGGCGGTGGCGCCGCGCCCAGCCTGGCGGCCGACCTCGAGATTCTCCATCACCGTGAGGTCGGTGAAGATGCGCCGCTCCTCGGGCACATAGCCCAGACCAAGACGCGCGATGCGATAGGGTGGCAGGCGCTCGATGCGCCGGCCCTCGAAGCTCACCTCGCCCTGGGCCGGCGGTACGAGGCCCATGATCGCCTTCAGGGCCGTCGACTTGCCGGCGCCGTTGCGGCCGAGCAAGGCAACGACCTCGCCGGCATGGGCCTCGAGCGATATGCCCTGCAGGATGTGGGCGCGGCCGTAGAAGGCGTGCAGGTCTTTTACCTGAAGCATCGAGGGGAGCATCAGTGCGCGCTCCCGAGATAGACGGCGCGCACCTTGGGATTGGCGCGAACCTGCGCGGGCGTGCCGCCGGCGATCAGTTCACCGCGGTCGAGCACGATGATGCGGTCGGCCTGGGAGAAGACGACGTCCATGTCGTGCTCGGTGAAGAGCACGGCGATGTTGCGCGCACGCGCCAGTCCGGCCGTGAGCTCCATCAACGCCACGCGCTCCTTGGGCGCCATGCCGGCGGTCGGCTCGTCCATCAACAGAAGCCGCGGCGCGTTGGCCAGCGCCATGGCGAGTTCGACGCGCTTCAGGTCGCCATAGGCCAGCACGCCGCAGGGCCGCTCGGCCTGGTCGAGCATGCCGACCTGGGCCAGCAGCGCGTCGGCCTCGGCCCTGAACACCGCGCCGAAGCGCTGCAGCAGCGCGCGCAGCCGACCGGCGTGGGAATAGAGCGCCATCTGCACGTTTTCGCGCACCGAGAGCGAGACGAAGGTGGCGGTGATCTGGAAGGTCCGGCCGACCCCCAGCCGCCACACGGCGCGCGGGCGCAGACCCACGATGTCGCGGCCGGCCAGCCGCACGATGCCGGCGTCGGGCGCAAGCTGGCCGTTCAGCATGTTGAAGCAGGTGCTCTTGCCCGCGCCGTTGGGCCCGATTAGCGCCAGCATCTCGCCCGCCGCAACGGCAAAGGAGACATCGGCCACCGCCTGGACGCCGCCGAAGGCCTTGTGCAGTCCCTCAACCTGGAGGACGGCGTCACTCATGCGCGCTGCTCTTTCCAGCGCAGGAAGAGCGCCTTCAGCCCGCCGACCAGGCCTTGCGGGAAGAGCAACACGATCAGCAGGATCACGCCGCCCATGACGGCGCGCCAGAAGTCGGTGTGGCGGGCGACCACGTCACGCAGCCAGGTGTAGATCGCCGCGCCCGCCACCGGACCGGTCAATGTCTCGACGCCGCCCAGCAGGACCATGATCAGGCCGTCGGTCGACTGGCCGATGGAGATGGTCGAGGGCGAGATGCTGCCCTTGGAGAAGGCATAGACCGAGCCGGCGAGGCCCGCGAGCGCACCCACCAGCACGAAGGCCGCCCACTGGAAGCCGCGCAGGTCGATGCCGATCGCCTCGGCGCGCAGCGGCGAATCGCGGCCGGCGCGCAGCACGAAGCCGAAGGGCGAGAACAGGACGCGCCACAGGAGCGCGATGCCCGTCCCGCAGCAGGCGAGCGCCAGGTAGTAGTAGGTGGTCTTGTCGGCGAGCCAGGCCGACGGCCAGATGCCGAACACGCCGTTGCTGCCGCCGGTGAGGGAATCCCACTGGAAGACGACCGACCAGCTGATCTGTGCGAAGGCCAGGGTGAGCATGGCGAGATAGACGCCCGAGAGCCGGACACAGAACCAGCCGTAGACGACGGCAAAGGCGCCGGCGCAGAGCGGTGCCAGCAGGAGGGCCGCTTCCATGGGCAGGCCGGCGCTCTTGAACAGCAGACCGGCGGCGTAGGCGCCGAGGCCAAAATAGGCGGCGTGGCCGAACGACACCATGCCGGCCGGGCCCATGATGAAATGCAGGCTGACGGCAAACAGGGCGAAACAGACGATGTCGGTCAGCAGGATGGTGACGTAGCGGTCGGCAACCAGCGGCACGGCCAGCAGCAGCACGACCCAGACCAGCGCGATCTTCCACGACGGCGCGGTGAGCGGCGGCGCCGGATCGGCGGCGAGGCGCTGCAATGCCTGTGGCTTGCCGAGCAGCCCGTAGGGCCGTGCCACCAGCACCACCGCCATGATCAGGAACTCGACCACCAGGGTGAGCTTGGAAAAGGAAATCTCGAAGCCGAACCAGGTCACGGTACCGATGCCGATGCAGAAGGCCTTGGCGACACCGATGATGATGGCGGCCAGGAAGGCGCCGCCGATGCTGCCCAATCCACCCACCACGGTGATCACGAAAGCATCGGCGATGACGGCGAGGTCGAGGTCGAGGTTGGCGGGCTCGCGCGGGATTTGCAGCGCGCCGCCCAGTCCCGCCAGCACCGAACCCACGAAGAACACCGAGGTGAAGAGCTTGGCCTGGTCGACGCCCAGTGCACCCACCATCTCGCGGTCCTGGGTGGCGGCCCGCACCAGCGCCCCCCAGCGCGTGCGGGTCAGCAGCAGCCACATGACGCCTAACACCACAGGCCCGATGGCGATCAGCAGCAGATCATAGGCTGGGATGCGCTTGCCCAGGATCTCGACCGCCATGGAAAGGCCAGGCGCCCGCGGCCCGACCAGATCCTCGGCACCCCAGACGAACAGTGCGATGTCCTTGATCACCAGCACGACGGCGAAGGTCGCCAGCAGCTGGAACAGTTCGGGGGCGCGGTAGATGCGGCGCAGCACCAGCACCTCGATCAGCACACCGGCGAGCCCGACCAGAAGCGCCGCCAGGACCACCGCGCTCCAGAAGCCCAGCGGCGTGCGTCCCAGCGCCTGGATCAGCGTGTAGGCGCCGTAGAGCCCCAGCATGTAGAGCGAACCGTGGGCGAAATTCACGATCCGCGTCACGCCGAAGATCAGCGACAGGCCGGCCGACACCAGGAACAGGGACGCGGCGGCAGCCAGTCCGTTCAGGAGCTGGATGATGATGGAGGCGAAGGTCACGTCAAATCATGTGGACCGCAAATCCACGAGATTCGCGGTCCACCGTGACTCAATTCTTCGGCCTCATCTTCAGGACCTCGGCATCGGTCGGCAGCGCAACCTTACCGTCGACGAAGCGCCAGTCCTTCATGTAGCCCTTGCCGTCCTTGACGCCGATGCGGCCGACATAGGCGCCCATCGTCGATTGATGGTCGATCGGGCGGAATTCGATCATGCCGAACGGGGTCATGAGCTTCAGCCCGCTGGCGGCCGCGATCAGCTTGGCCTGATCGAGCGAGCCCGCCTTCTTGATCGTCTCGACCGCCGACATCACGGTCGCATAGCCCACCACCGAACCCAGGCGCGGGTAGTCCTTGAACTTGGCCTGGTAGGCGGCAAGGAACTTGGTGTGCTCAGGTGTCTTGATCTCGCTCCAGGGATAGCCCGTGACGTACCAACCGACGGGCGCCTCTTCCTTCAGCGGATCGAGATACTCCGGCTCGCCGGCCAGGAGGTTGAACACTTCCACGCCCTTGAACAGGCCACGCGTCTGTCCCTCACGGACGAACTTGGCGAGGTCGGCGCCGAACAGCGAGGAAAAGATCGCATCCGGCTTGGCGTCGGCCAGCGCCTGCGCCACGGCGCCGGCGTCGATCTTGCCGAGCGGCGGCGCCTGCTCGACCACGAACTCGACGTCCGGCTGCTTCTCCTTGAGGAGCTTCTTGAACGCCGCGGTGGCCGACTGGCCGTACTCGTAGTTCGGATAGACGATCGCCCAGCGCTTCTTCTTGAGTTTGGCGGCGTCGGGAATGAGCATCGCCGTCTGCATGTAGGTCGAGGTGCGCAGGCGGAAGGTATAGGCGTTTCCGGCATCCCACACGAGCTTGTCGGTCAGCGGCTCGGCGGCAATGAACAGCACCTTGCGCTGCTTGGCGAAGTCGGCGACCGCGAGCCCGACATGGGACGGGAAGGTGCCGATCAGGAACGACACTTGCTCGCGGCTCAACAGTTCCTCGGCGACGCGCACGGCGTCGCCGGGATTGCCGTTGTCGTCGCGGCTCACGATCTCGATCTTGCGGCCGAGCGCGCCGCCCGCCGCGTTGACCTCCTCGACAGCGAGTTCGATGCCCTTCTTGTAGGGCTCCAGGAAGGCCGGAAACATCTTATAGCTGTTGAGTTCGCCGATCTTGATCGGTGCCTGCGCGCCGGCCGGGCCGAACATCGACAGCACGGCAACCGCCGTAGCACCGGCGAGCAGTTGATTGCGGGTCAGCATGACATCCCCCTCCATGAAACTGTGAAACGCTCCCTGAACCGAGCGTAGCGAGCCCGGCCCATACCCCACAAGCGCTCAGTCGGCGAAACTCGACCGCGCCTGTATGCCCCAGTGACCGTCCTGCCGGGTCACGATGTAGATTGTCTCGAAGGTGCCCAGCAGCGAACCATCCTTGCGCCAGCGGCTGAACTTCACCTTGAGATGAACCTTGTTCTTGCCGACATGGATCGGCGTGCGCTCGTCCCACGTGCTGTGGTGCCAGCCGTCGCCGGCGCGCGCGCGAAAATCATCGAGCTTGTAGTCGCCGTGATTCGGCCAGACGACGACCTTGCCGCCGGCCAACCGCACATGTGGGAAGTTGCAAGCCGCATTGACGCCTGCCTCGTCGCCATGATTGAGCGCCGCCATGTAGTCGTCGAGAGTTGCCATCGCCGCCGTGAGAGCATCACTCATTCCGCCTCCCTGCGAGCAAAGGCCGTGCCGCCGGATTCGATGCGCCAATGCCCTTGCAGCGATAGGGCAGCGCTGTCGATCATGCCGCAAAGCCGCAACCGCCGGGCTTCGAGAAGCCCGCGATCCAGGGCCTCGACGACCAGCGCCGGCGGCAGGTCACCGACCGCCACCGTCACTGCAAGCTCGCCAAGGTCACTGTCGGGATCGAGCTCGCAGGCCGGTTGGCGGCGAACCGCCGGAGTATCGACGTTGACGGCGTTGGCGATCAGGGTTGCGGCAGCGTCGGCCGCCGCCGCCGTTGCCGCCAGGACCGTGGTCGAATCGGCGATGCCGAGCGAAAAGGACCGGCCACCGCAACCCGATGTGGCGATGCCGCGCACCGGCCGATCGTGATGCAAGGTCGCGAAACCCGACAGCTGCGGCGCCTGCAGATCGGCGACAATGCCCGCGCGCAGTTGATGGCCCGGCGCCAGATGGACCGCGATGTCGCCACCGTCGTTGACATAGGCCTTGTCGAGCGCGCGCCCACGCACCAGGGCCGCCAGCACTTCGTCCGCCACCGCGCCGGCGACCGCCGCCATCGGCGTAATGTAGACGGCGCGATGCGGCCATACCGCCTCGGCCATCCGCCGCGCCACCGGTCCTCGAAGTGACGGATAGGTCTCGCCGACCGGCTGCCTGAGCGCCGGCAGCTCGCCGACCAGACCGGGAAGGATATCGCCGAAGCCCTCCATCGCCTGGGCGTAGGCGTGCTCGACCTCACGGGCCGTGCCGAATGCCTCAATGACGAGATCGATCGGCCCCTGCTGCAGATGCAGCCGGCCATCGGGCAGATGCGCCGCGACCGCACAGGTCATCGCTCGGCCCCTTTCATCGCTCGTCCCTGCCCAGGCGCACGTGACCCGCGTGGGCGATAGCCTCTTCCAGAGTGACGGTGCGCGAGCTGTAACCGCCCAGCGCAGCGTAGTCGTCGGCGCGCAGGGTGAACTCGATCGGCGCCACAAGCGCCGGGGTCGGCACGTAGCCGAAGGACCTCTCCGGCATGCGCGCCACATCGACCATCAGCGTGATGCCGCCGCCCGGCCAGACGAAGGCAGGCGCACCGCCCAGGGTCACCTTGGTCAGCGTCTCGCGTACCGAGCGCGTGAGCCGAACGGGATTCTCCGTGACGCCGGCGCGCAACGAGCCGCCGGCGCCGGCCATGAACAACACGGTGCAGAGCGCCGGCTCACAATTCTCGGCGATGCGCTCGACCACGAGGCGGACCGGCGGCGGCATCGGGGCCGCCTGCGGCTTCAGATCCTGGTCAAGCTCGAACCACGCCGAATGCTCGCCCGTGGTCGAGACCATCAACAGCCGGAGGCCCGGCCAAGCCTGTTTGGGATCGATGCGGTCGATGATCTCCAGCGGATCGCTGACATCGGTGCCGCCCCAACCCAGCCCGGGTTCGGCGACCTGGAAATAGCGGCCGGGCGTCGAGCGGCGACCGCGGACCCGAATGCCGGCGGGTTTCATGTCGAGAAAGGCGCCGCCCTGGTGCTCGCTCAGGACGCCGGTGATGTGATCGTCGACCACGATCACCTCGTCGACATGGCCGTGCCATTGCGGCGCGAACATGCCGATGGCGGCCGATCCGCAGCCCACCCGCATGCGTTCCTCGGCGACCCCATTCACGATCGGTGGCCTCTCGGCCTGCACCACGACGGTCGAGCCGCCGTCGATCGATAGTTCGACAGCCTCGCGATTGCAGAGCGCCAGAAGCGCATCGCAGGTGACGACGCCCTCCTTCTTGCTGCCGCCGGTCAGATGATGGACGCCGCCCAGCGACAGCATTTGGGAGCCATATTCTGCCGTCGTGACGTGGCCCACTGCCTCGCCCTTGACGCGCACCGCCGCCTGTTCCGGCCCGAGATAGCGGTCGGTGTCGATTTTCACTTTCACGCCGCAGTAGCTGAAGATGCCTTCGGTGACGACGGTGACCATGTCGACACCATCGTGCTTGGACGAGACGATGAAGGGCGCCGGCTTGTAGTCGGGATAGGTCGTGGTGGCGCCGATGCCGGTGACGAACGCGCCCTCACCCTTGCCCAGTTCGCCGCGCCAGGCACCGCCGCCCTCGACGAAGGCGACCCGCGCCACGTCGGGCTTGGCCAGCAGCACCAGCGGGTCGACCCGCACCAGCCTGCCCTCTTCGTTGGCATAGCGGTCGCAAGCGCCGGCGCGGCCGGGACGAATGCGGCACAGCACGGGACAGGCGTCGCAGCGCACGATCCCTGCGGTGCGTTCGGCTTCCGTGAGCGAGATGTCGTCGCTCATGCCCCTGTCCCCTTCAGAGCGCCCTCTTGAAGCTTGATTAGGGCCTCGCGCAGGCGGTGCGGCAACAAGGGAACGCGGTGAGCGCGCACGCCGGTCGCATGATGGACGGCGCCCAGGATGGCCGGCGCCGTCGGCACCAGCCCGGGCTCGCCCACACCCTTGGCGCCGGAGGGGCCGAGCGGTTCGTGGTCCTCGATCAGGATGCACTCGATTTCCGGCACATCGCCAATGGTCGGGATCAGATAGTCGTGCAGGTTCTCGGTGCGTCCAGGCAGGAATTCTTCCATCAAGGCGAGGCCCAACCCCTGGGCGATGCCGCCCTCGATCTGGCCTTCGACCAGCATCGGGTTGATGGCCTTGCCGACGTCGTGGGCTGCCACGATGCGCAACACCTTTACGGTACCGAGTTCCATGTCGACCTCGACCGTGGCCATTTGCGCCGCGAAGGCATAGGTGGCGTAGGGAATGCCCTGGCCATTCGCATCGAGCGGCGTGGTCGGCGGATCGAACGTGCCCTCGCCCATCAGCGCCCCCGCCGTCGCGAGATCGATGGTGCGCACCTCGGCGGCGTCGCGCACCGTGAGCCTGGCGCCCTCGAGCGACAAGACGGCGTCCGGCCCGGCGTTGGCCAGGCGCAGGATCTGCTGGCGAAGGTCCCAGCCCGCCGCCTCGGCCGCCCTGCCCGACACGAAGGTCTGGCGCGACGCCGAGGTCTTGCCGGCATCGGCAGTGAGATCGGTGTCGCCCGCCACCAGGGCAAACCGCGCCGCCGACAGGCCCAGCGCATCGGCCGCGATCTGGGTCAGGATGGTGTTGCTGCCTTGGCCGATATCGACCGCACCATTGTAGAGCGTGAGCGTACCGCCCGGCGACAGGCCAACCTGGATGCGCGAGGGATTGGACATCGAGGTATTGCCAATGCCGTACCACATGCAGCCGATGCCGACGCCGCGGCGCCGGACACCGCCATTCTCGTTGAACGTCGCAACCTCGTCCTGGGCCTTGCGCCAATGGGGCCGCAATGCCTCGAGACACTGCGCAAGACCGGCGGAATGGGCCAGCGCCTGTCCCGTCGCCGTCATGTCGCCAACCCGGAGCGCGTTGCGGTGCCGGAATTCCAGCCGGTCGATGCCGAGCTTGTCGGCGAGTTCGTCCATCATCGCCTCATGGGCGATGGCGGCCTGCGGCACGCCAAAACCGCGGAAGGCGCCGGCCGGCGGGCCGTTGGTGAAGAAGGCCTCTCCCCAGGTCCGCACATGCGGCACGGCATAGGGGCCCATGGCATGGACCGGCACGCGATTGGCGACCGTCGGCCCCCACGAGGCGTAGGCGCCGGTATCGAAGGTGGCGGTGACATCACAGGCCAGCAGCTTGCCTTCGGTATCGCAACCGAACTTCGCCGAAATGCGGGCCGGATGACGCTTGGTGGAGGCGGCCATGCTCTCGGGCCGGGTATAGACGCAGGCCACGGGGCGCTTCAGCAACCACGCCGCGAGTGCCACCAGCGGCTGGACCGAAAGATCGAGCTTGCCGCCGAAGCCGCCGCCGCAGGCAGTCGGCACGATGCGGACGCTCTCAGGCCTGAGCCGCATCACGTTGGCGACCTCGTCGCGGTCCATATAGGGTGTCTGGGTCGTGACGTGAATTTTTATGCGGTCGCCCACCCGCTCGGCCCAGCCGGCCTCAGGCTCGATATAGGCGTGCTCGACGAAGGCCGTCTCGAACACGCCCTCGGCCACGGCGGCGCAGCCGGCGAATGCCGCCGCGGCGTCGCCATGCCGAACACCGCCGTCCAGCAGCAGGTTCTTCGGCCGGTCGGCCTGGACCAACGGCGCGCCGTCAGCCGTCGCAGCATCGAAGCCTATGACCGCCAGCTCGGGCGTCCAGACGATCGGCACTTCGTCGTCACGGATGGAAAGGACACTCGCCCGCTCGCCGACCAGCGCCAATACCGCCTCGCCGCGATAGCGCACGAACCCATCAGCCAGCACCGGCTGATCCTTGATGTCGGGATAGATGCCGAAGCCATTGGACGGCACGTCGGCCGCCGTCAGCACGGCGGTCACCCGCCGGCGCAACGGTCCGAGGTCGCCCAACGCAAACCGGCCCCGGGCGTGCGGCGAACGCACCACCCGGATCCACAGTGCATCGGACGGAATGCCGTCGGCACCGAAGATGTCGCGGCCCGTGACCTTGGCATGGCCGTCGACGCGGGCCACGCGCGCGCCCACGGCGGCGCCAACGTCGGGTGCCACCGTCGGCGTCTGCACGGTAGCGGACAGAACGGCCTCGACGATCTTGGTGTAGCCGGTGCAGCGGCAAAGCACGCCCCCCAAGGCATCCTCGACCTCGCGGCGACCGGGCCGAGAAACCTGCCGCAGCAGCTCCTCGGCAGCCATCAGCATGCCGGGCGTGCAAATGCCGCACTGGGCGGCACCATGATCGAGGAAGGACTTTTGCAGCCGAGCGAGCGTCCCGTCGGCGTCGGCGACGCCCTCGATGGTTTCGACGGAACGGCCCTCGACCTGGCCGATCGCGACCAGGCAGGCGCAGACCTGCCGGCCATCGAGCAACACCGTACAGGCGCCGCAGTCACCAGCGTCGCAGCCGACCTTGGTGCCAGTGAGACCGAGATCGTCGCGCAGTGCCGTAGCGAGCCGGGTGATCCGCGGGCCGTCCCAGGCCGCCGCCGCACCGTTCAGGGTGAACGCCACCTTCATGGCGCGAACCCCGCCAGCAAGCGGCGCAGCAGCACGAGGACGGAGTCGCTGCGATAGTCCGCACTGCCGCGCAGGTCGTCGATAGGGGTGAGCGGCGCGAGATGGGCGAGGTC
>MEMN01000020.1:0-5424 GCA_001767945.1 Alphaproteobacteria bacterium RIFCSPHIGHO2_12_FULL_66_14
GCGGCCCTCCTCGCCGACCAGGTAGCCCACCGCGCCGCCATCGTCGCCGAACGACATCACGCAGGTCGGGCTGGCGTGGATGCCGAGCTTGTGTTCGAGGGACACGCAGCGCAGATCGTTGCGCTTGCCGGGCACGCCGTCGGCATCGCCCAGGAATTTCGGCACGATGAACAACGAGATGCCGCGTACCCCGGCCGGGGCATCGGGCGTGCGCGCCAGCACCAGGTGCACGATGTTCTCCGTCAAGTCGTGCTCGCCATAGGTGATGAAAATCTTCTGGCCGGTGACGAGGTAGTGGTCGCCGTCGCGAACCGCCCGGCTCTTGAGCTGGCCGAGGTCGGAGCCGGCCTGCGGCTCGGTCAGATTCATGGTTCCGGTCCATTCGCCGGAGATCATTTTGGGCAGGTAAGTGGTCCGCTGCTCGGGTGAGCCGTGATGGTGGATGGCGTCGATCGCGCCCTGGTTCAGTAGCAGCACCAGGCCGAAGCCCATGTTGGCCGCCTGCCACATCTCCTGCACCGTGGTCGCGAGTAGCCACGGCATGCCCTGGCCGCCGAATTCTGGGTCGAAGGGCAGTGAGTTCCAGCCGCCAGCGACGAATTCCTTGTAGATGCCGGCAAAGCCTGGCGCGGTGCGGACGATGCCGTTCTCCAGCCTGGCGCCGGTCTTGTCGCCATCGCGGTTGAGCGGCGCCAGGCCGTTGCCGGCGAGTTTGGCTGCTTCCTCCAGAACGGCATCGACCGTGTCGTCGGTGGCATGCTCGTAACCTGGCAGCGTCGAAACGCGCGCCAGACCGGCCACTTCGCGCAGCGCGAAACGCATGTCGGCGAGCGGGGCAGTGTAGGTCATGTATTTTCCTCCGGGCCGCAATATGCCGCGCCCCGTCGCTTTTGGCGACCGGGTCGGCTACCTTAGTGGCAACATGACCGACACCGTTCAACTCGCCATCGACGGCCCCCGGGCCACCATTACCCTCAACGATCCCGCCAAGCACAACCGGCTCGATCCCGCTGGCCTCAAGGCGTTGCGCGCAGCAATCGAGAAGGCCGATGCCGATCCCGCTATCCGCGTGACCGTGATCACGGGAGCGGGTGAAAAGACCTTCTGTTCGGGCTACGACCTCGGATCGATCTCGGCCAGTGAGCGCCACTCCCAGCCCGCCAACGACGACAGCTTCGAGAAAGTCATGGATCGTCTCGAGGCGGTGCGCATGCCGACGCTCTGCGCGCTGAACGGCGGAGTCTACGGCGGGGCGACCGATCTGGCGCTGGCCTGCGATTTTCGGCTGGGCGTCCGGGGCATGAAATTCTTCATGCCGGCGGCCCGCTTCGGCCTGCACTATTATCCCGGTGGCTTGCGCCGCTACACCCAGAAGGTGAGCCCGAGCTTCGCCAAGCGCGCCTTTCTGCTGTCCGAGGACTTTTCCGACACCGAGTTGTTGGCCGTCGGCTATCTCGACTGGTTGGTCGATCGCGCCGAGTTCACGGCCAAGGTCGACGAAAAGGCCGCCAAACTGGCGTCACTGGCGCCGTTGTCTATGGCGGGCATGAAGCGGGCTATCGAGCAGTTCGCCCAAGCCGCGCCGGATATGTCGTCGATCCGCAGCAGCGCGCAGGTCTGCGCTGGTTCGGAAGATCTGCAGGAGGGCTTGGCGGCGCTGCGTGAGCGTCGCACGCCGGCTTTCAAGGGACGCTGACATGGGGGTGGGCCGGCTTGCCCTCGTCCTGTCGATCCTGTGGGGTGGTGTCGCCGAGGCACAACAGCTCGACTTCTCGCGTGTGACGCGCAGTGGCGACGAGCGCCTGAGCTATCGCTGGCGCGATCTCGATCGCCGCGAGCAGGTGACGGCCTTCACGCTCGCTCGGCAGGACATCAGGGACGCCGAAGCCTCGTTCAAGGATTTCAGCATCGACGGCATGTGGAACGACATCGCGGCGAGTTTGCGCGATGAAACCGCGAGGTTCGGCAATGGCGCGCGGATCGAAATCCGTCGGACGGGCGACGGCCTGAACTGGACCGTGAAGGCGCGCGATCCCGCGTCCCAGGGCGCCCTGATCAAGGCCCTCAACGATCGATTCGTGCGATCGCAGAAGGCCTATCTCGCCCGGCATCTGCGGCAGCGGCTCGACGAGGGTCGCATCGTGGTCGACTTCGTCGCCGCCACCCGCGCGCTGCAGGAGTCCATGCGCTCCGTCGCCCGGGCCCTTGGCACCACGGCGGGCGTTGCCGACGACGACCGCGCCCGGGTCAACTTGGCGCTCGCCTTTTTCCAGCAGGTGCCCTATGCCGCATTGGGAGACGGGGGACGACGTGGCGGCGATTTCCTGCCGGGGCCAGCCCTGCTGGCACAGAACAGGGGTGACTGCGACAGCAAGGCAGTCGCACTGGCGGCGGTATTGCGGACCTATGTCCCTGGGCGGAAGCTTGCAGTTATTGTCATGCCCGGTCATGCCGTTCTGGGCGTCGACCTGCCGGCTAAGGCGGGTGAGCGAACGATACGTGCACAGGCTCGGCAATATGTCGCCTTGGAGCCGGCCGGGCCGGCGATGGCGCCGATCGGCGATGTGGCGCCCCAAACTGCCAAGTATCTCGCCCAAGCGCGCGCGATCGAGATTTGGCCGCTAAACTGAATTGATCATGCAACGACGTCTTGCCGCTATCGTCCATGCCGACCTCGCCGGATTCACCCGGATGATGGAGGGTGCGGAAACCCGCACTTTCCGGCACCTGAAGTCCGCGCAGCTCGAGGTCTGGCGTCCAGCGATCGAGGCATCGCGGGGTCGGCTGGTAGGCACAGCGGGTGACGCCATGCTGGCGGAGTTCGGCTCGGCGGTGACCGCCGTCGGGGCCGCCATCGATATCCAGGAGCGCATGGCGCGCTTCAACGAGGCCCTGCACGCCGACCAGCGCATGATGTTCCGCATCGGCGTTCACCTTGGCGAGGTGATCATCGACGATGAGGACCAGAACATTTTCGGCGACGGTGTCAATCTTGCCGCGCGCATCCAGGCACTGGCCGAGCCGGGCGGCATCGCGGTGTCGCGCGCCGTGCGCGACCTGGTCGAACTCAAGGTCGAGTACACCTTCGCCGACGGCGGCGAACAGCAGATGAAGAATGTGAGCCGCGCTGTCCAGATCTTCCATGTTCGACACGCGCGGCAAGCGCCGGTCGGGACGACGACCCGGATGGTGCCGCAGATCACGCTCCGCTTCGAAGGACCCGATTCGGCTGGCCGCAAGCACGCCTTCGACGTCGCCTTCGACAAGCTCATGGCTCAGCCGCAGGGTATGGTGATCGGCCGCTCCGCCGACCAATGCGAACTCGTCGTGGCGCACGCCACGGTGTCGCGCCGCCATGCGCGTCTCAGCGTCGCGGGCGAAGCTCTACAGGTCGAGGACCTCGGTTCTACCAATGGTACGGCGGTCAACGGCACGAACCTTAGCGCCGGGGCGCCGGCTGCGCTTCACGCCGGCAACAAACTTCGCATTGGCGACGTCGAGCTGCTGGTTCGGCAGGTCTAGGGATATGCACCGGGCATGACCGATCCCGTGAATCCGCCACCCGGCGAAGTGCCCGAGGTCGACTACGTCGCGCTCCGTCCCGGGCAGACGATCGGACGCTACGAGATCGTCTCCGTTCTCGGTCAGGGCGGCTTCGGCATCACCTACCGCGCCCGCGATATTCAGCTCGGTCGCGAGGTCGCGATCAAGGAGTACCTGCCGTCGGCGCTGGCCGTGCGCCAGGACGGCGCCACGGTTCTGCCGCGCACGACCAAGATGGCCGACGATTTCGGCTGGGGGCGTGATCGCTTCGTCACTGAAGGCCGTACGCTGGCGACCCTGCATCGCGTGCCGGCCATTGTGCACGTTTTCGACTTCCTCGAAGCCAACGGCACCGCCTATATCGTCATGGAGCTGCTGAGTGGCGAGACGCTCGAGGACAAGCTGAAACGCCAGGGTACGCTCACACCCGACGAAGTCGACCGTATCCTGTGGCCGCTGCTCGATGGGCTGGAGCAGGTCCATGGCGCAGGTTTCCTGCACCGCGACATCAAGCCCGCTAATATCCTGCTCAATGCCGCCGGTGACCCGACCCTGATCGATTTCGGCGCGGCGCGTGAGGCAATGGTCGGGCGGACGTCGGCGATGACGGCGATCTTTACACCGGGCTATGCCGCCGCCGAGCAGATGACCTCGGCCAAGCAAGGGCCGTGGACCGACATCTATGGCCTTGCCGCCACGCTCTATCACGCGATCGCCGGCAAGACGCCACCTAGCGCGTTCGACCGTATGCTGGACGACGGCTATGAGCCGCTTGCGCGGCTGATGCCCAAGGGGTTTGCACCGGGCCTCCTTGCCGGGATCGATGCCGGTTTGGCCGTGGCCGCCCGTGACCGGCCGCAGTCGATTGCCGGTTGGCGGCCCATCCTCGGCATGACCGCGGCACCGGCCGCCGATGCCACGGTGCTGATCGGCAAGACGGAGGCACCGGCCATCGGCCGCCAATCCGTATTGACGCCAGCGACGGTGCCCGCAGCTTCGTCGGCACGATCCCGCACCGGCCTCTGGCTCGCCCTAGCGGTCGTCGCCATCGCAGTTCTCGGCGGCGGCGGTTACTACGCGACGGCCATGCGCGGGCCGGATCCCGAGACAGTCAAGGCGCGGGCGGCGGCCGAAGCGGCCGAAGAGGAGAAGCGCAAGTTCCAGGAGGAGGCGCAGAAGCTCCGTGCCGAAAAGGAAGCTGCAGAGCAGCGCAAGGCCGAGGAAGACGCCCGACTCAAGGCTGAGCAGGAGGCGCGCCAGAAGGCCGAGGCCGACGCTGCGGCAAAACGCCAGATCGAGGAGGAGACGCGCCGCAAGATCGAAGCTGAACTCGCCGAGAAGAGGCGTGCGGAGGAGGAGCAGCAGCAGAAAGTCGCTGCCGAGGCGGCGGCCCAGCGCAAGGCGGAGGAGGACGCGCGCAAGGCGGCTGAACTGGTCGCTGGCCAGTTTGACCATTTCGGCAAGACGCTGATGTTGCTGACCTTGCGCAGCAATCCCACCGAGATCCGCCTGCAGGGGATCGATGTCGTGGATGAGCCGCGCCTACGCCAGGCCGGGGTCAACGCCTTGGCGGCCAAACCGCGCAATCTGCGCTGCCGCCAGACCGATCGCCTGACCGACGGCACGCCGCTCTATCGCTGCCTGGTCAGCAAGCTCGACGCCAAGGAGCCTCTGGCGGACATTCCCGACTCGGATCGGGTCGATCTCGCCTTGGCGCTGGTCCGCGGTGGCCTGGTGCTGGCCTCCTGCGACGCGCCGCGGGCTTATGCAGACGCGGAGGATGAAGCCCGTGGCAAGAACCTCAACTTGTGGTCTATGATGAAGCCCGCTGAATACCGACGGAGATGCACGCGATGAATGCTGTAGTTGCCATGCCGAGTC
>MEMN01000020.1:5434-10050 GCA_001767945.1 Alphaproteobacteria bacterium RIFCSPHIGHO2_12_FULL_66_14
CACCCGGTCGCGATTCTCCGTCAAGTTGATCGGCGTCGTGGTGGCGCTCGGTCTCGTGACAGGCTGCACGACCGGCGACAGCGGCAAGCCGTCGAACCAGGCCATGGGAACGGTCATGGGCGCGGCGGTCGGCGGCGCCGTCGGCGGCTTGGCCTTCGGCTCGGCCGGCGGCATCGTGGGTGGCGCTCTGGTCGGGGCACTGGCCGGAAACCTCGTTGGCCGGGCGTTGGACAACCAGGAACGTCAGCGGCTCGCTCAGGCCACCCAAAGCGCCTTCGTGGCAGAGACCGACGTGCCGACGACCTACACGGTCGAGAAGACATCCAACCAGTCGTCGTCGACGCCTGCCACCGTGGTCCAGGCCAAACCGGTTGGTCCCAGGACGGGCCGCGCCGACGGCAGTACCTGCCGGCCAATCGAACTCACGGCGACCAAGAACGGCCAGACCACGACCGAAACGACGACCTTCTGCCAGGCTGCGGGCTCCAGCGATCTGAAGCCGGTCACAGTCTGATTCGCGGGGTGGCCGGCGGCGCGCGCGACAGCGGCCGGCCTTCTCCCTGCCCGGGGGGAAATTTGAAAGCCTTTTGCAGCGTGCCGGAGGCTCATGAGCGACGCGCCTGACCAGTCCGCCCCGAGTGGGGTGGGGACGCTGCCGCCGGTCGATTTCGTCGCGCTGTCGGCGGGGCGGACGATCGGACGCTACGAGATCGTCTCCATTCTCGGCCAAGGCGGCTTCGGGATCACCTATCGCGCCCACGATAGCCAGCTCGACCGCGAAGTCGCCATCAAGGAATACCTGCCGCTGGCGCTCGCCGTGCGCCAGGACGGCACGACGGTGCTGCCGCGCTCGACCGACGCGGCGGCCGATTTCGCCTGGGGGCGCGAGCGCTTCGTGGCCGAGGGCCGGACGCTGGCCAGTCTGCAGAACGCACCGGCCATCGTCCGGGTCTTCGATTTCCTCGAAGCCAACGGCACTGCCTACATCGTCATGCAACTGCTGAGCGGCGAGACGCTCGAGCATCGATTGAAGCAGAAAGGGCCGCTGGCACCCGCCGAGATCGACCGCATCCTGTGGCCATTGCTCGACGGGCTGGAGCAGGTACACGCCACCGGCTTTCTGCATCGCGATATCAAGCCGGCCAATATCCTGCTCGACGACGCCGGCAACCCGACCTTGATCGACTTTGGCGCCTCGCGGGCGGCGATGGCGGGGCGCACGACGGCGCTGACCGCGATCTTCACCCCGGGATATGCCGCCGCCGAGCAGATGACGTCGGCCAAGCAGGGCCCCTGGACGGACATCTATGGTCTTTCGGCCACGCTCTACCATGCCATCACCGGCAAGACGCCTCCGGGCGCATTCGACCGCATGCTGGATGACACCTACGAACCCCTCGGCCAGATGACGCTGCCGGGCTTCTCCCCGGGTCTCCTGGTCGGGCTCGATGCCGGGCTGGGGCTTCGGGCCAGCGACCGGCCGCAGGCGATCGCCGGCTGGCGGCCGATCCTGGGTCAGGCGACGGCGCATGAGGCCCATGCGACGGTGGCGATGGGCCGTCAGGGCGACGGCGCGACCGTCCTCGCTTCCCGGCCGACCGTGGCGACGGGCCCCGCGGCCTCGCCGAAGCGCCGCGTTGGCCTGTGGGTGGGTGCGGCCGCGGCAGCTGTTCTGCTGCTGGGCGGTGGATACTACGCCCTGGTCGACGACAGATCGCCTGCCTCCGAGGCGGCGGCGGTGACGGCGGCCCCACCGGTCGACAAGGCCGCCCAGGCGGCCCAGGCGGCGGCCGAAGCCAGGCGCCGGCAGGACCAGGAGGAACTGACGAAACTTCGTGCCGATGCCGCCGCCCGCGAAAAGGCCGCGGCGGACGAGGCGGAGCGCCGGCGAATAGAGGAAGAGACGCGGCGCACGGTCGAGGCGGAGTTTGCCGAGAAGAAGCGCCTCGAGGACGAGGCGCGTCAGGCGGCGGAAGCCGAAGCGACCGCCAGACGCAAGGCGGAGGACGACGAGAGGAAAGCCGCCGAGACGGCCGAGGGCGCGCTGCGCCTGACGACGATCGACCGCCAGCACGTCCAGGTCGCCCTGACGGCGCTGGGCTTCGCCACCGGCGGCACGGACGGCTCCTTCGGTGCGCGCACGCGCGAGATGATCGCGGCCTGGCAGAAGGCGCGCGGCTTGCCGCAGACGGGCTTCCTGAGCGGAACCCAGAACCAGGCCCTGCTCAAGGAGGCGGCGCCTGCGGTTTCGCGGTTCGACGACGACTTGAAGAAGGCGGAGGACGCGAAGCGGAAGGCGATTGAAGAGAAGGCGAAAGCCGAAGCTGCCTCGAGATCCGCGGCGACGCCGGCACCACCGCCTGCAAGCGTTGCCGCGGCGGCTCCGATGTCTGGTCCTGACGGAGCCTGGCGTGGCATGATGCAGTGCTCGCCATCGAACCTGGCCGGGCCCTTCAGGATACCGCTGCAGATCGCGGTGGCGGGTGGCAGCGGGACGTGGACGCGTCCCGGCTCCGGGGTGGGAATCCCGGGGAACCAGTCGGTCAGCATCCGGTTCTCCGGGGCTAGCGTGATCGTTTCCCGCACCTTTGTTCCGAGAAACCAGCCGACCGTGACGCAGGTCGCGACCATGGCGGCGCGGTTCGACGGCAATGCCGTCAGCGGGTCTGGTCCCGAGCAGAACGGCGGCGGCCGTTCCTGTACGATATCTCTGACGCGATCACCTTAGACTGATCCCGCCGCTGATGTAGTTTCAAGCACTTACCGCGAGGAGCCGACATGGCTGGAAACGAGAAGGCGCGCGCGCTGCGCGGACGGCTGGCGAAGGGCGAGTTCATTCTTGCCCCCGGAATCTACGACGGCATATCTGCCCGCGTGGCGGACAAGATGGATTTCCCCGCCCTCTACATGACGGGCTACGGCGCCACGGCGTCGATGCTGGGCTTGCCGGACGCGGGCCTCGCCACCTATTCCGACATGGTCGGGCGGGCCGAGATGATCTGCTCGATCACCGGGACACCGCTGATCGCCGATGCCGATACCGGCTACGGCGGCCTGCTCAATGTCCGGCGCACGGTGCGCGGCTACGAGGCGGCCGGCGTCGCCGCGATCCAGATCGAGGATCAGGAGATGCCCAAGAAGTGCGGCCATACGCCCGGCCGCCGTGTCGTGCCGGCCGAGGAAATGGTGCTCAAGATCAGGGTCGCCGTCGAGGCGCGGCGGCACGACGAGACGATGATCGTGGCACGCACCGACGCGCGTACCGCGCATGGGCTCGACGAGGCGCTGCGCCGTGCGCGGCTGTACGAGGAGGCCGGCGCCGACGTGATCTTCGTGGAGTCGCCCGAGAGCGAGGCCGAACTCGAGCGCATCGGCAAGGAAGTCAGCAAGCCGCTGCTCGCCAACATGGTCGAGTTTGGCAAGACGCCGCGAGTCGAAGTGGCGCGGCTGAAAAAGTGGGGCTTCGATCTCGCGATCTATCCGGGCTTGGGCTTCAGCGTTGCCGCCGAGGCGATGCGCTTGGCCTGGTCGCATCTCAAGGACAGGGGCACCAGCATCGAAGTTGACGTGCCCCAATATCGCGACATGCACGAACTGATGGGCTTTTCCGACGTCTGGGACTTCGAGAAGCGTTGGTCGCCATGAACGGCAGGATGAACGGCAAGCAGTTCCTCGAGATGCTGGCGCGGCTGCCGGCGCGGGTGTGGCTGCAGGCGATCCTCGGCCTGATCGGCTTCGTGATCCTGGCCGTTCTGGGGTTCGCCGTGATCGCGGGCGTGGCGGCCGTCGTGTTGATTGCCATCCTGGGTTTCAAGGCGAAGGCGTGGTTGGCCGGCCTGTTCGGCCGCCGCCCTCCTGCCGAGCCGCCGGCGCGCGACATACGACAGGTGACCGACGTGCAGTACGAGATCGTGGAGAAGAGGGACGATCGTCCCTAGTTCCTGGCGTTCAGTGCCGCCTGAAGCCGGGTGGCGCGAGATTCCTCGGCGGCGGCCTGCTGGTTGAGGAAGAACGCGTACTCCTCGAGTTCTTCCGCCTTCGCAACATAGCCCGCCAAGTCTTCCAACCACCATCGCTTCTCTACAGGATCGCTGGTTCGCATCGCGTTCCTTCGAGCCATGGCTTCGAGGTCGCGCCGCAGGCGGGCCGCGTCGAGCTGCCGTTCGGCGAGCTTCCTGTCGCGCACTGCGTCCTTGCGCAAGCCGTCGATGATCATGGGCGTGGCCGAGGTAATTTCCTCCTCCGCCCATGCAGGAACAGACAAGGCGCCAAGAGACAGGGCGAAGACATTCAAAAAGGCCAAGACCCTTGGTATGCAACGACGGCCGCTCAAGGTCCGCGCTCCATCATGGCTACGAGATCCTCCCATCGACGATCATCCGAGTCGTGCATGATGGGGCTGACCTGGTGAGATCGGGTCAGACCCGGACGATCTTGCCCGGGTTCATGAGGTTTTGCGGATCGAGCGCGCGCTTGATCGAACGCATGGTGTCGAGTTCGATCCTGCTGCGGTAGTGGGCGAGTTCGTCGACCTTCAGCCGGCCGATGCCGTGTTCGGCCGAGATCGAGCCGCCGTAGCCCACCACCAGATCGTAGACCGCGCCGCTGATCGCCTC
>MEMN01000020.1:10117-10286 GCA_001767945.1 Alphaproteobacteria bacterium RIFCSPHIGHO2_12_FULL_66_14
CTCGGAATGGTTTTCGCGCAGGGCCCAGAAGGCGCGGCCCTGGGCCTCGTTCTGGGCGATGGCGGCGTCGAGCACGAGGCCCTGTTCCATGGCCTCGCCGAGATAGGTCTCCATCTTTTCCCTGAGGCCGGTCTCGTTGGCGCCCTCGCGGCGGGCGCGGGTGGAAGAC
>MEMN01000020.1:10375-10499 GCA_001767945.1 Alphaproteobacteria bacterium RIFCSPHIGHO2_12_FULL_66_14
GGCCATCAGCTCGCAGGAGGTGACGTTGTCCTCGCTGGCGGCATGGGCGCCGCTCAGCAGGTCGACGGCGGCCTGGGGCGAGGGCACGGCGATCCACGCGGTCGCCACGTCCTTGGGCTTGGGC
>MEMN01000020.1:10622-10808 GCA_001767945.1 Alphaproteobacteria bacterium RIFCSPHIGHO2_12_FULL_66_14
TTCGGTGTCACGACTTCCAGGCCCAGCACCAGATGGCGGGTGTTGCCGTAGTGCAGCACCTGCACGCCGCCGGCGTTGGTCGAGAGATTGCCGCCGATCGTGCAGCTTCCCTCGGCGGCGAGGCTGAGCGGAAACAGGCGGTCGTGGGCGGCGGCCGTCTCCTGGATGGTCTTCAGGATCACGCCG
>MEMN01000020.1:10844-13005 GCA_001767945.1 Alphaproteobacteria bacterium RIFCSPHIGHO2_12_FULL_66_14
TCGAGGATACGGTTCATGCGGGTGAGCGACAGCACGATCTCGCGGCCATCCTCGTGCGGCATGCCGCCGCCGACCAGGCCGGTGTTGCCGCCCTGGGGCACGATCGCGACACCCGCGGCGGCGCAGAGCTTTACGACACCCGAGACCTCCTCGGTCGTCGCAGGCCGGACGACAGCGAGCGCGGTGCCGAGATAGTTGTCGCGCCAGTCGGTGAGGTAGGGATGTTTGCCGGCGTCGTCGGTGATCAGGCCCTTGTCGCCGACGAGGGCGCGCAGCTTTTCGACGAAATCGCTCACAGCCCCACTCATCACAGGCGGAGAATCTTGCCGGGGTTCATGATGTTCTTGGGGTCGAGCGCGCGCTTCAGCGAACGCATGGTGTCGAGCTCGATCCTGGAGCGGTAGTGCGCCAGCTCGTCGATCTTGTCGATGCCGATGCCGTGCTCGGCCGAGATCGAGCCCGCCATGTCGCGCACCAGGTCGTTCACCGCGCGGGTGATGGCCGGCGAATATTGCTTCAGCGTCTCGCGGTCCATGCCCTTCGGCCCCATGAAGGAGAAGTGCAGGTTGCCGTCGCCGATATGGCCGAGCGGGTAGGGGCGGATCGAGGGAAGGATGTCGAGCGAGGCTTTTATGCCCTTCTCGATGAAGGCCGGAATCTTCGAGATCGACACCGAGATGTCGTAGCTGAGGCCGGGGCCTTCGGCGCGCGAGGCGGGGGCGACCGACTCGCGGATGACCCACATGTTGCGCGACTGCGCCTCGCTCTGGGCGATCACGGCGTCGAGCACGCGGCCCTGCTCGAGCTGCTCGCCCAGGAACTGCTCCATCTTGTCGGACATGCCTTCTGCGCCCTCGGCCTTGGGCCGCGACGACGACCATTCGAGCAGCAGGAACCACGGCGTGTCGGCTTTCAGCGGATCCTGCGTGCCGGGAATGTGGCGCAACACCATGTCGGTGCTGGCCCGGCTCATCAGCTCGCACGAGCCGACGTTGTCGTCCGACGCGGCATGCGCCTCCGACAGAATTTCGATGGCCGCCTGCGGGTCGCGAATCGCAAGCCACGCGGTGCAGACGTCCTTCGGTGCCGGCCACAGCTTCAGCACCGCCTTGGTGATGATGCCGAGCGTGCCCTCGGCGCCCATGAAGAGGTGCTTCAGGTCGTAGCCGGTATTGTCCTTCTTGAGCGAGCGCAGGCCGTTCCAGACGTCGCCGTTGGGCAGCACGACTTCGAGGCCCATCACCAGATTGCGGGCGTTGCCGTAGCGCAGCACCTGTACGCCGCCGGCGTTGGTCGAGAGATTGCCGCCGATCATGCACGAGCCCTGGGCGCCGAGGCTGAGCGGAAAGAAGCGGTCGTGGCTGGCCGCCGTCTCCTGCAGGGTCTGCAGCACGCAGCCCGCCTCGACGGTCATCGAATAGCCGACCGGATCGACTTCGAGCACGTGGTTCATCCGCCCGAGCGACAGCAGGATACCCGAGTGCGTCGGCCACGGCGTGGCGCCGCCCATCAGGCCGGTGTTGCCGCCCTGGGGCACGATGGCGATGCCGTTGTCGAAGCAGAGTTTTACGACCTTGGAGACTTCCTCGGTGTTGCCCGGGCGCACGACGACGGCGGCGGTGCCCACGGTCGAGCCGCGCCAGTCGGTCACGAAGGGCTGCTTGCCCTGCTCGTCCAGGATCAGGCCCTTCTCGCCCACGATGGCGCGCAGCGCCTCCAGGACGGCAGGCGTCACCGGGACGGTCGGAATGGCGGGCGCAATGACGTTGTCTGGCATCGTTTCCTCTGATTTTGTCCCAGACTAGCCGCGCCGGCCGGTGCCGTCACCCGCTGCCGCCCGGCGCAGCCGGTCGTTGATCGCAAGGCCGAGGCCCGTTTCCGGAATGGGCATGACCGCGATGCGGCCGATGCCCGGCCGGTCGAGCAGCCGCATCTGGGCAAAGAGGTTGGCTGCCGCTTCGCCGAGATCGCCCGACGGGCTGAGGTTGTAGGTGAGCATCGCGCCCGGCGGCACCGTGGGCCCAAAGGCCAGCAGGCCCTCGTCGGCGCCGACGTCGGTGGCACCCAGCCGCACCGGCCGCGCCGGCGCGTAGTAGCTTTCGAGCTGGCCGGGCGATTTGCGCGCCGAACGGCCCGAGGCAAGGGCATCGCTCAGGGCGAT
>MEMN01000021.1:0-136 GCA_001767945.1 Alphaproteobacteria bacterium RIFCSPHIGHO2_12_FULL_66_14
AATGCACCGGCATCTTCACCTCGAAGGACAAGGCCTCGGCCCATGTGACCGCCGGCGCCAAGCGCGTGCTGGTCTCGGCCCCGGCCGACGGCGCCGACCTCACGGTCGTCTACGGCGTCAATCACGACAAGCTCAC
>MEMN01000021.1:199-424 GCA_001767945.1 Alphaproteobacteria bacterium RIFCSPHIGHO2_12_FULL_66_14
GGTGCTGAACGACGCGGTCGGCATCACGCATGGCTTCATGACGACGATCCACGCCTACACCGGCGACCAGCCGACGCTCGACACCATGCACAAGGATCTCTACCGCGGCCGCGCCGCGGCGATGTCGATGATCCCGACCTCGACCGGCGCCGCCAAGGCCGTCGGCCTCGTGCTGCCGGAGCTGAACGGCAAGCTCGACGGCGTGTCGATCCGCGTGCCGACGCC
>MEMN01000021.1:456-1977 GCA_001767945.1 Alphaproteobacteria bacterium RIFCSPHIGHO2_12_FULL_66_14
CCTCGCGCAAGACCGACAAGGACGAGATCAACAAGGCGGTGAAGCTCGCCGCCGCCAACCAGCTAAAAGGCATCCTGGGCTGGACCGACCAGCCCAACGTGTCGATCGACTTCAACCACGACCCGCACTCGTCGACCTTCCACATGGACCAGACCAAGGTCATGGACGGCACCCTGGTGCGGGTCATGAGCTGGTACGACAACGAATGGGGCTTCTCCAACCGCATGGCCGACACGGCCGTGGCGATGGGCAAGCTCGGCTGACCGAGCCGGACGGCAAGCCGTGCAGATCGATCCGCAACCGCTGACGAAGGAAGCCTTTGCTCCCTTCGGCGACGTGATCGAACTGCCGACCTCGACCGGCCGCACCTACTACGAGGACGCACTCGGCAATCTCCGGCCGGCCGCGCGTCCCAGCGTTTCGGTCAGCCAGCGCGAGCCGACGCCCGAGCGGCCGGTTGCGGCCAATCTTCTGGAACGCCACGAATTCTCCTCGCAGACCTTCATCCCGCTCGATGTCGGCCGCTGGCTAATCGTCGTGGCGCCGCACGCCGAAAAAGGCGGACCGGATCTCTCGGGCGTGAGGGCCTTCGTCGCCGACGGCCGCCAGGGCGTCACCTACAAGCCCAACATCTGGCATCACGGCCTCACGGTGCTGGATCGGCCGGGTCGCTTCGCGGTGTTCATGTTCCGCGACGATTCCGGGGGCGACGAGGAATTCGTTCCGGTAACGCCCTTCACCATCCACCTTTCCTGAGCAATGCTCCCGCCATGACGGCGGACGAACCAGTGGTGGTACGGGACTGGCGGCAGGCGAAGGCTGCGCTGGAGGCCGCGCGCGGCGCTGGCACCGCCCCCGTCCTGCTGACCCCCGAGAACGCCGCCGCAACCTACGGCGCAGGATACCTGGCGGCGCTCCAGGACCGCGCGCGCCAGGAATTCCCGGACGTGGCTTTCACCCTGATCGTCGATTGCGGCGACACGCCGGGCTATGCGCTGGCCTGCCTGCGCGCTGGGGTCGCCAAGATCTCGATGTCGCCGCCCAACGACAAGATCGCCGACATCGCCCGGCGGATGGGCGCCGAACTTGTAAGGAGACCGACATGAGCTGGCAGCCGACACGCGACCTCGTGGGCTATGGCCCCAACCCGCCCGATCCGAAATGGCCCGGTGGCGCCCGGGTGGCGATCAATTTCGTCATGAACTATGAGGAAGGCTCGGAGCCCTCCATGCAGGACGGCGAAGGCTACACCGAGACCGGCCTCACTGAGTCCAGCACCTCGGCGATCGGCATGCAGGGCCGCGATCTCGCCGGCGAGAGCATGTTCGAGTTCGGCAGCAGGGTCGGTTTCTGGCGCATCATGCGCGCCTTCCAGGAACGCGGCCTGCCGCTCACCGTCTTCGGCTGCGCGCTGGCGCTGGAGCGCAACAGGCTGGCGGCGGAAGCGATTCGCAAGTCTGGCTTCGACGTCTGCTGCCACGGCTGGCGCTGGGTGCGCCACTTTCAGCTGAGCGAAGCCGA
>MEMN01000021.1:2029-13712 GCA_001767945.1 Alphaproteobacteria bacterium RIFCSPHIGHO2_12_FULL_66_14
GCAGACCGTCGAGGGCAAGCCGCACCTGGTCGTGCCCTACACGCTCACCAACAACGACGGCAAGTACGCTGCCGGCATGGTCCATGCCGACCAGTGGTTCGGCCTTCTCCGCGACGCCTTCGACGTGCTTTACCAGGAGGGTGCCACAGCGCCGAAGATGATGTCGGTCGGCCTGCACATGCGGCTGATCGGCCACCCGGGCCGCATAGCGGGACTTTGGCGCTTTCTGGACCATGTCCAGAAGCGCCACGGGGTGTGGGTCACGCGGCGTTTGGACATCGCCAAACACTGGATTGCCACACACCCGTATCCCGGCAAGGGCTTGAACGAATAGGCCCCGCCCGCTATCACCGGCGCCGCTTTCAGCCGCAATGAAACCGACCCGAACGGATTTAGGGGAGCAGGCCCGTGAAGATCACCCGCACCGTCAAGAAGATCCTCGACAACTACGAGAGCGACAATCCCGGCACCAAGGGCAATCTCGCGCGCATCCTGATGCACGGCCGCCTGGGCGGCTCGGGCAAGGTGGTGATCCTGCCCGTCGACCAGGGTTTCGAGCACGGCCCGGCCCGCTCCTTCGCACCCAACCCCGATGCCTATGATCCGCATTACCACTACCAGCTCGCGATCGACGCCGGGCTGAATGCCTATGCCGCCCCGCTGGGTCCGCTCGAGGCCGGCGCCGACACCTTCGCCGGCGCGATCCCGACCATCCTCAAGGTCAACAGCGCCAATTCGCTGTCGACCAACAAGGACCAGGCGGTCACCGCCTCGGTGATGGATGCGCTCAAGCTCGGCTGTTCGGCGATCGGCTTCACCATCTATCCCGGCTCCGAGTCGCAGTACGAATTGATGGAAGAGATCCGCGAGATGGCGGAGGAGGCCAAGTCGGTCGGCCTCGCCGTCGTCATGTGGTCCTATCCGCGCGGCGGCAAGCTCGACAAGGCGGGCGAGACGGCGCTCGACGTCTGCGCCTACGCCGCCCACATGGCGGCCCTGCTGGGCGCCCACATCATCAAGGTGAAGCCGCCGACCAACGTCTTGTGGCAGCCCGAGGCCAAGGCCGCCTACGAGAAGGCCAACGTCGACACGTCAACTCTGGCCGCGCGCATCAAGCACGTGATGCAGGCAACGTTCAACGGACGCCGCGTCGTGGTGTTCTCCGGCGGCGAGGCCAAGGACCTCGAAGGCCTGTTCACCGAGATCCGCGGCCTGCGCGACGGCGGTGCCAACGGTTCGATCATCGGCCGCAACACCTTCCAGCGCCCGCGCGCCGAGGCGATCGACATGCTCGACAAGATCATCGGCATCTATCAGGGCAAGATGTAACGACGGAAGTCTCGGAGCTGCGGGCGCTCGCCCGCAGCTACTTGAGCAGTCCCTCGCGGCGGACGTATTTCGCGATCTCGTTGGCGATCAGCGCGTTGCCGGCCACGCTCGGGTGACCGTCGCCGACGATATAGGGATTGGGCCCACCCGCTTCCTTGTTGCGCTGGAAGGCCTCGGTTAGATCGAGCAGCCGGATGTTGCCGATGACTCGTGCCAGGCCCTTGGGCGGACCCCAATAGTTCGTGGGCAGGTAGACGACGAGAAGCCGGGTGCCCATCTCGGCCGCGGTGCGTTCCATCTCGCGCAGGAGGAACCCCATGGCGTGGTCCTTCGTGGCCTCGTCGGCCTCCTCGAACGTGGCCCGCGCGTATTCGATCCGGCCCTGGATCACGTCGATGCCATGCGTCAGCCAACTCGCCGGATCGTAGTAGTCGCCTGCGAGCTGCTGCTGCAAGCGCTTCACCCCGTTGCTCCACGGCGGCGCGATCCGGAGCCTGCCCTGCTCGTCCGGCGCGACATGGGAAACATCGAGGCAAAAGGGATAATAGGATGGCGCACACGGCATGACGTTGCGCTCGAAATGATGGGCGATCATGCCGTAGACGATCAGCCTGGGCGCGAGATCGCGATTGCGCCGCAGGATCTGCAGCGATTGCGTGGTGCCGTAGCTCGCCATGGCGAGATTGGAGAGGCTCGCCCCGAGCTCGCGCCGGAGCCTGCTCGCGTAGATCTCCGGATTCTGGAGGGCATAGCCCCAGGTGAAGGAATCACCCAGCGTGATGATATCGACGCGGGCCGGGCTTCGCTCGCCGGGCCCATCGACGCGGGCACCACGATCGTTGGTGTAGACGTCGAAGGCGAATGCCTTCCGATCCTTGATCGCGGGATAGATGCGCCTGTTGTGGGAGCTGGGGTTGGGGATCGCACCGACCTCGGGGTCGAAGATCACCAGGGCGTCGCCCTCCGACGACATGGCGATGCCCGGGACGGTCAGATAGGCCGCGACTTCGACTCCCAGGAGCAGGCTTGCGATTGTTGATGCCAACACCAGCAAGACCGTCTTCATTGGCTTGGCTTTGCTCACAATCACCCGCTCGACAGTTGGGCGCCATTAGACCATCCCGCAGGGTGGGACAACGACAAGTTTTTGGCGGACGGCAAGTCGACTCGACGGCGCGACGGAGACCGCATAAACCATGGCCAAATCTGATGACCCGCCTCTACCTCATCTCTCCCGAGCGCATCGAGCATCCGTCCATATTCGCTGCCGATCTGCGTGCCGCCTTGGATGGCGGCGACGTCGCCGCCTTCCAGCTTCGCCTGAAAGAAGCGACCGACGACGCGATCGCCCGCGCCGCCGATACCCTGCGGCCGATCTGCCAGCAGCGCGACGTGGCTTTCATCATGAACGACCGGCCCGACCTCGCGGTGAAGCTCGACTGCGACGGCGTGCATATCGGCCAAGACGACATGCCCTATGCCGAGGCGCGGCGCATCGTCGGGCCCGAGCGCCAGATCGGTGTCACCTGCAAGGCCTCGCGCGACCTCGCCATGACGGCGGGTGAGGCCGGCGCCGACTACGTGGCCTTTGGCGCCTTCTTTCCCTCGACCACCAAGGCCGTCACCACGCCGGCGTCGCTGGAAATCATCGAATGGTGGAGCGAGTTGTTCGAGATCCCCTGCGTGGCGATCGGCGGCATCACGGTTGAGAATTGCCGGCCGGTGATCGCGGCCGGCGCCGATTTCCTGGCCGTCGCCGGCGGGGCGTGGAACCACAAGGACGGACCGGAAGCGGCCGTCCGGGCCTTTAACGAGATCTTTTCAGCGGACCGGTAACCACAGCACGTCCTCGATGTGTGACGCCCCCGTCGCCAGCATCACCAGCCGGTCGAAGCCCAGGGCCACGCCGGCGCAGTCCGGCAGGCCGTGCTCGAGGGCTGCCAGGAAATCGCCGTCGACCGGCCAGCGCAGGCCGTAGAGCCGTTCCTTCTCGTCCATATCCGCCTGCAAGCGCGTCCTCTGGATTTCCGGATCGGTGAGTTCGCCGAAGGCATTGGCGAGTTCGACGCCGCAGGCATAGAGTTCGAAGCGCTCGGCCACCCGCGGATCGCCCGGCTTGGCGCGGGCAAGGGCTGCCATCGATATCGGGTATTCGCAGAGGATGGTCGGCCGCCCCATACCGAGATGCTTCTCGATCTTCTCGAACATGACGCGGAAGAAGACATCGTCCCATGAATCGCCGGCATGCATCTCCATCCCGGAGGCGTGGGAGAGCTTCTCGGCGCTGCCGACGGTGGTGAGCAGATCGACGCCGGCATGGCGCTCAAAAACCTCGGCCACGGTCAGGCGCTCGGGCTCGGCGCGGGGATCGCAGCGATGATCCTGCCAGCGCAGTTCCTCGACGCCAGTGAGCGCGAGAAGCGCCGCGCAATCGGCCATCACGGCTTCATAGCCTGCGCTCGCGCGATACCACTCCAGCATCGTGAATTCGGGATGATGCAACGCCGAGCCCTCGGCGTTACGGAACACACGCGCGAACTGGAAGAGCTTCGGGATGCCGCCGGCCAGCAGCTTCTTCATCGCGAACTCGGGCGAGCTGTGCAGCCAGCGCTCGCACTCCTCGCCGTTGGGCAGCTCCCATTCCGTGGCGAAACCTGTCAGGTGAACCTCGGCGCCAGGCGCCACCTGCAGGATCGGGGTCTCGGCCTCGACGAAGCCCTCACCTGCGAACCACTGCCGCATCGCCGACTGCAGGCGGGCACGGGCCGCCAGATGCGGCAGGCGTCGGCTGAGCTTGTCGGGTCGCCACTCGGTCATGCCGGACCATCGCATGCTCCGCGGACGCCGTGTAGGGTGCGACCGCCATGACGCCCAAACAGATCGACGCCTTCTGCAGCAAGCTGCCCGCCACGACACGCACCGTGCAGTGGGAGGGCGTGATCGTCTTCAAGGTCGGCGGCAAGATGTTCTGCCTGATCGCCCCGCCCGACCATTCGGTCGGCCGGATCTGCTTCAAGTGTCCGCCCGAGCACTACGAGGCGCTCAGCCGCTCCGAAGGCTTTCGCCCGGCGCCGTACTTGGCGCGCGCCAAGTGGGTGGCGCTCGACGACCCCAAGATCCTGACGCCGGCCGAGACCAAGGCCTATCTCATACGGGCACATACCGTGATCGCCGCTGCCCTGCCGAAGATGAAGCAGGCCGAGCTGGGGCTCTAGGCCCGGTTGCGGCCCCCGGCAGCCTTTGATAGAAGGCCGCCCGTCGGCCTCGGCCCGCGCCCCGCGGACGAGGCCGAATTCCATTCATCCGAACCCACGACGAGACCCCGGTAAGCCCATGAAAGTTCCCGTCAATTCCATTCGCGCCGGCAACGTCATCGAATACAACGGCAAGCTCTGGGTGGCCTCCAAGGTCGAGCACATCAGCCCCGGCAAGGGCGGCGCGTTCGTCGCCATCGAGGCCAAGGCGCTGCGCGAGGGCAACAAGCTGCAGGAACGCTTCCGTTCCGGCGAGACGATCGAGCGCGTCCATATCGACGATCGCGAATGCACCTTCCTGTTCAAGGACGAGAACGGCTTCACCTTCATGGACAAGGAGAACTTCGAGCAGCTTGTGGTCGGCGCCGACGTGCTCGACGCGGACCTCGCCCGCTTCCTCCAGGACGGCATGGAAGTCGCCGTCTCGCTCTACGAAGGCACGCCGGTCGGCATCGAACTGCCCAAGACGGTGGTCCTCGCCGTCACCGAGGCCGATGCCGTGGTCAAGGGCCAGACAGCCTCCTCGTCCTACAAGCCGGCCATCGTCGAGGGCGGCATCCGCGTGATGGTGCCGCCGCATATCGGCGTCGGCACCCGGCTGGTGATCAATACCGAGGACGGCAGCTACATGGAACGCTCCAAGGACTGATCGCACCCAAGGATAAATAGAATCGTGGCCCTTCCCACCGATCGCCCTCCCAGAGACCGTTCGTTCGGCGATCGCCCCGTTGCGCGCGTCGGCCGCGCCCCGATGGCGCCGGGCCGCGAGCGCTCGGGCCCGCCCGAACGCCGTTCGCTGGCGCCGCGCTCGGCAACCATCACCGTGATGATCCGCGCCGCCTTCGCGGCGGCCAAGAACCTCAAGCGCGATTTCGGCGAGGTCGAGAATCTGCAGATCTCGGAAAAGGGTCCGGGCGATTTCGTCAGCCATGCCGACATCAAGGCCGAGCGCGTGCTTCGCGCGGAGCTTCTGAAGACCCGGCCGGAATACGGCTTCCTCGGCGAGGAGAGCACCGAGCTCAAGGGCGACGGCCGCAACCGCTGGATCGTCGATCCGCTCGACGGCACGACCAACTTCCTTCATGGAGTGCCGCACTTCGCCATCTCGATCGGTCTCGAGCGCGACGGCGAGATCATCGCCGGCGTCGTCTACCAGCCGATCTCCGACGAGCTGTTCTGGGCCGAGAAGGGCAACGGCGCCTTCATCGATACGCCAGCCGCCCGGTCGCGGCGGCTCCGCGTCTCGGGTCGCAAGGATCCGGCGCGCGCCCTGGTTGGCACCGGCCTGCTCCACATCGGCAAGAGTGGCCACGCCGACTATGTTCCCAAGCTCGCCGCCATGATGGAGCGCACCGCCGGTGTGCGCCGCTGGGGTGCCGCGGCTCTCGATCTCGCCTTTGTGGCCGCCGGCCGCTTCGATGCCCACTTTGAATTCGGCCTCGCACCCTGGGACGTCGCTGCCGGCCTTCTGCTGGTGCGCGAAGCGGGCGGCTTCGTGGGCGACATTTCGGGCCAGCCCTACGTCCTGGGCGGCCCCTCGATCCTGGCCAGCAATGCCGGCCTGCGTGATTCGATGGTCGAGATCCTCACCGGCAGCCGCCCCGCCGAGTCACTGTAGAGCGTCGTTCCAGCCGGCTTTCAGCATTTTGCGCACCGTCAGCCGGTTGAGCGAGGGAAGCCCATTGGCTATTCTCCGGCCGCCAGCGCCCGTCCCTGCTGCAGACAGTCTCGACTCGCTAAATCCTTGGAAAGGCAATCGGTTATGCCAACGTCTTCGGTCGCCGTGCGCAGCCTCGCCCTTGCCGTTTTGGGCTTGGGCGCCGCGTCGGCCACCTTCGCCCAAGGATCGAATGTGACGGCATTCAACCCCTACTCCGGAGTAGGCTTGCCGGGTGGACCGGCGCCGCAGTATGGGCCGCAGGCGGCTTACCCCATCGTCGACACGGTCGGCCCGGCCGGCGCCGGTGGACCTGCCTTCAACCCCTGGCTGCCTGGTGGCGGCGTCAGCGCTGCGTACCCCATTCCCGTCTCGGCCGGCGCCGTCTCCGCTGGCGCCCCGGCGCCCGTCTATTCCTACAACCCCGGCGCCTACCTGCCGGCGCCACCGCCCGGCCCAATCGAAAGCCGGATCGTGGCCATTCCCGAATTGGGCAACGCTCCATCGCGGAGCAGAAGCTACACGCTGGCCCCGGCCTATACGCCGCCGATCGCCCCGCCCGTGGCGGCTCGGCCCGAGCCTGCGCCCGCGCCGATGCCGGCCGCTCCAGCCCCGGTCGCGGCGGCGCCGGCCCGCCCGGCCGCAACACCGACGCCTGCCCCAACCCCTCCGACGCGCCCCGCAGCAGCGGCGGCGTCCCCTTTGCCGCCCGAACCGGTGATCCCGCCCGCCAAGGGCGCCGTCGCGGCCACCGTCGCCTTTGCCGGCCAGTCGGCAGAACTCAGCGACTCCGCGAAGACCGATCTTGACCGCCTGGCCAAGAACCTCGGGGATCGCAGCCTACGCAAGATCGAGATTCGCGCCTATGCCGGCGGCGGCGACCCCGAGAGCCGCAAGGTCTCCCTCGCTCGCGCACTAGTTGTTCGCAGCTATCTGATCGACCGTGGCGTGAAGGTCCGCATCGAGGTTGGGTCCTATGGCGGCGACAGCAGGGGCGGCGGCAGCGAACGCGTCGATATCCTGGTGCCGAACTCGTGACCGCCCTCCAGCCGTGCGGCGACTGCACCTGAACGCATGAGCAATCCCCTGCCCTATCTGGTCCGCATGCTGCTGTTCCTGGCAGCCGTCGCGGGCCTCGCCTACCTGCTCCACGAAGACCTGCTCCGGGTGTTCCTGAACACGCCGATCCTGAACGGCGTGATCGTGGGCGTGTTGGCGATCGGCATCTTCTTCGTCATGCGCCAGGTCATCTCCTTGTGGCCGGAAGTGCGGTGGCTGCGGCGGTTCCAGCACCGCGACCAGGGCGCCCCCCCGCTGGAGACCCATTCGATCAACCTGCTGGCGCCGATGGCGGCCATGTTGGGCGAGAAGCAGGACAATTTCCGACTTTCCCCGACGGCCACGCGCGCCCTGCTCGACGGCATCGCAACCCGCCTCGACGAGCGCCGCGACCTCGCGCGCTACCTGACCGGGTTGCTGATCTTCCTCGGCCTGCTCGGTACCTTCTGGGGCCTCCTCGAAACCATCACTGCCGTCGCCGATGCCATCAACGGGCTCCAGGTCACAGGCGGCGACGCGCTGCAGATGTTCGCCAAGCTCAAGGCCAGCATCGATGGCCCGCTCAAGGGCATGGCCACTGCCTTCGGTGCCTCCCTGTTCGGCCTCTCCGGCTCTCTGGTGCTGGGCTTCCTGGAACTGCAGGCGAGCCAGGCGCAGGGTCGCTTTCACATCGAACTCGAGGAATGGCTGGCCGGTGCCACCCACCTTTCCAGCGGAAGTCTGGAGGGCGAGCAGGGTGTCTCGGCCTATGTCGAAGCCCTGCTCGAACGCACCGCCGATGGACTGGACGAGCTCACGCGCACGCTCCGGCGCAGCGAGGAAAGCCGCGAAGCGACCGCAAACGCCAGTGTCATGCTTGTAGAGCGTCTCGCCGCCCTGGCCGAAACGATGCGCACCCAGCAGACCCTGCTCGCCCGCCTGGCGGAGCATTCGATCGAATTGCGCGGCACCGTCAACCGACTGTCCGAGCGATCTCCGGAAGGCGACCGCGAGGCGCTGCAGGCACACCAACGGAGCATCGAGGCCAATCTCGCCCGCCTCGTCGAGGAAAGTGTCCGCAGCCGCCCCACCCTGGCCGACGAACTGCGCGGCGAGTTCCGGCTGCTCGCCCGCACCATCGCCTCGACGCGCGGCCAAGGCCAGCCACCGAGCGAAGGGTAGCCGGATATGGCGGCCGCCTCGTCCCGCCGCCGCGCCGGAGCCGCCGACTATACGTGGCCGGGCTACGTCGATGCGCTCACGACGCTGTTGATGGTGCTGATGTTTCTGCTGTCGCTGTTCAGCGTCGCGCAATTCACGCTGTCGGACGCCCTCAACAACCGCGACAGCGCCATCGACTCGCTGAACAAGCAGGTCGGCGACCTCGCCAGCCTGCTGTCGATCGAGAAGAAGGCCACCCAGGGGCTGCAGAAAGACCTCGAGCAGCTCACCCTGCAGCTTCGCCAGGCGCGCGGCGAGCAGGACCGCTTGAGCGCCGATCTCGCCGCCGAGCGCCGGTTGGCGGACGCCGCCAAGATCGAACGCGATCAGCTCACCGAACGGCTGACGTCGATGCTGGCGGAACGCGATCGTTTGGCCGGAGCCCTGAAACAAGCCACTACTTCCGCCGAGGCCAAGAGCGCCGACCTGCAGAAGGAAATCGAGCGCCAGAGATTGGAACTCACCCGCCTCGCGGCCTCACTCGCCGCCGCCAACGAGGAGAAGGGCAAGGTCTTCGCCGACCTCACCGAGGAGCAGAAGCTCGCCGCCGAACAGAAGGCGGCCGTCGTGCGTCTCACCGCCGAGCTGGCCGGGCTCAAGGACGAGCTCGCCCGCCTCAACGTCGCGCTCGATGCCGCCGACGCCAAGGCCAAGGAGCAGCAGGTCCAGATCGTCGACCTCGGCCAGAAGCTCAACCGGGCGCTGGCCAGCAAGGTCGAGGAGCTGGCGCGTTATCGCTCCGAGTTCTTCGGCAAGCTGCGCGAGGCCCTGGCCGGCCAGCGCGACGTGCAGATCGTGGGCGACCGCTTCGTCTTCCAGTCGGAAGTGCTGTTCCCCTCGGGGTCGGCGGTGCTCCAGCCCGGCGGCGAGAAGCAGCTCGCCAGCGTCGCCCAGCGGCTGGTCGACATTTCCTCCCGCATTCCCGGCAATATCAACTGGGTCCTCCAGGTCGACGGGCATACCGACAGCACGCCGATCAACAACGCGCTCTATCCCTCCAACTGGGAACTCTCGGCGGCCCGAGCCATCGCGGTGGTGAAATTCCTGCACAAGGAGGGCATCCCGAACGATCGCCTGGTCGCCGCCGGTTACGGCCAGTACCAGCCGCTGTCGGCCATCGACAGGGCCCGCAACCGGCGCATCGAACTCAAGCTCACCAATCGCTAGAGTTCGGCGGCGCTAGAGAAGCCCAAGTCGCTTCAGTTCGGCTGCCATTTCCGCCGGCATGTCGCTGGTGTCGCCGTGCGAGAGATCGGGCGGCACGCGGTCGGGCTCCAGGTAGCGCCAGCCCTGGAAGGCCCGGCAGGCCTGCGGCGCGGTCGGTACCAGGGTGCGCCTGACCTTGATCCGGCAGTATTTCCGGGCTTCCTCCCGGTCGAAATCCTCGTCGAAGCCGACCAGCACCTGGCGGCAGCGGATGACACCCCGCACCACCCAGTAGAGCGAACCGCCGGCCAGCAGCTCTTCCGCACGCCGCGGCGTGTTGCGGGTGTAGACCCAATGGGGAGACCGCGGACTCTGCCGGCGCTGCCTGCGGCGTGCCGACTGGACTTCTTTCATATGGGCGAGATCGTCGACGCCGACTGCGAGCTTGATGAGATGCAACACCATCGCTTGCGATTAGAACGCAATCCGGGGGCGCTCAAGCCGGGCCTATCCACAGCGTGTCGGAAGCGCCACAGCGGCGGAACATTCACAACTGCCCCGTCAGTCTCCACAGTGTCTACACAATCGACGGACTACACTCCGCTCGCTTGTTGCGGGGGCGCTCATGAATAAGTCGACGTTGGCTGCCTTGGTCGTGGCTCTGATGCTGGGATCCGGCATTGCGGGCTATCTCATCGGAACGCCGGGTGATTCTCTCGACCGTTCCCCACCGCCGCGAACCGCCTCGACGGCTGCGCCCACGCCGACAACACCGGCGGTGCCGGCAGCCCCTGCTTCAGGAGCCACGGCGCCGACACCGATTGCCCAGCCTGCCGGCGCGCCCACCGAACCCTTCGCCTATCGTCGCCTCGGTATCGACAGCTCGCGCACCGACGGCGAGGCCTGCCTCGCCTTCAACAAGCCGCTGGCCACGGGCGACGTGAAATACGCCGACTATGTCCGCATCGAGCCCGAGGTGAAGTCGGCGTTGCGCGTGGTCGACGACCGCCTGTGCGTCGGCGGCCTCACCTATGGCCAGGACTACAAGGTCAAGCTGCTCGCTGGCTTTCCCGGCCGCGATGGCGCCAAGCTCGACGCCGAGCGGACTGTCGACGTGGCGATGGGCGCGCGCCCGGCGGTCGTCACGCTGCCCGGCAAGGGTTTCATCCTGCCACGCGGCTCGGCAGCCGGCCTGCCGATCACCACCATCAACGTCTCGAAGGTCGGGGTCGCCGTCTATCGCGTCAACGAGCGCGCCATCGAGCGCTTCGCCAGCGACCGCTACGACGCCACCTTTCCCGGATCGGAGCCGATCACCGACTCGTGGTCGTTGCGGTCGTGGCTGAACGGATCCAACGGTGTCCAGCTGTGGCGCGGCACGATGGAAGTGCGCAACGTTGCCAACCAGCCGATCATCACCGCTTTCCCGATTCGCGAGACGATCAAGGACTGGAAGCCCGGCGCCTATTTCGTGGTGGCCTGGAATTCGGCGCGTCCGCCGTCGCAGAACGATGATGACGAGGAGGATCAGGCCGGCGCCGGCGCCTCCGGCCTCTGGGTGATCGACACCGACATCGCGCTCACCACCTTCAGCGGTGACGACGGACTCAACATTTTCGCCCGCTCGCTGCAGAGCGCCCAGCCCCTGGCCGGCCTCGAGGTCGTTCTGCTGTCGCGCGGCAACGAGCCCATTGCCAAGGCGATCACTGCCGCCGACGGTCGGGCGAGCTTTGCCGCCGGCCTCATGAAGGGCCGGGGCGCGGCGGAGCCAGCCGCCGTCATGGCCTCGGATACGGCCAAGCAGGAGTTCTCCCGCCTCGAGCTCAGCAAGGCCGCGTTCGATCTCTCGGATCGCGGCATCGAGGGCCGCGCCCAGCCCGGGCCGGTCGACGCATTTCTCTACACCGAGCGCGGGATCTACCGTCCCGGCGAGACGGTCCAGCTCATGGCCCTGCTGCGCGACGATAGCGCGACGGCGCTCGGCAACATGCCGGTAACCCTGATCGTCAAGCGGCCCGACGGCACCGAGTTCACGCGT
>MEMN01000021.1:13732-14707 GCA_001767945.1 Alphaproteobacteria bacterium RIFCSPHIGHO2_12_FULL_66_14
GAGGCGATCCTGCGCCCCGGCCAGGCCAACGGCTTTGCGATATCGGCCGACTTCCTCTACGGCGCGCCGGCCTCGGGCCTCGCGGTCGAAGCCGATATGCGCGTCGTCGTCGATGACCAACCCTTCCCTGCTTTTGCCAAATACCGGTTCGGACCGGAAGCCGAACGCGAGAAATTCGAGCCACCATTCATCAGTTTGACGGCGCCGGAAACCGACGAGGCCGGCAAGTCGCGCCTCGAATGGGGCGGCGATCAGGTGAAGGACACCGTCCTGCCGCTCAAGGCGCAGCTCACCGCCCGGGTGTTCGAGCCCGGCGGCGGCCGCGCCACCAAGGCGGACAAGGTCATCCCGATGCGCAGCCGGGACGCCTACCTTGGCATCCGTCCGGTGTTCGAGGGTCGCTATTCGCGCGAGGGCACCGACACCGAATTCGACATCGTGGCGGTCGACTCCATGGGGGTGCAGATCGCCCGGCCGGCGGTCGAATATCGCATCGACCGGATCGAATATGCCTACCAGTGGTATCAGGTCGACGGTCGCTGGCGCTGGCAGGCGATTCCCAACGAGCGCCTGCTGATCGCCGACACGATCGCACTCAAGGCCGACGCCCCCGTGCGCCTCGCCCGCCGCCTGACCTGGGGGCCGCATCGCCTCACGATCGTCGACAGCGAGAAGAACACCTCGAGCAGCATGATGTTCTATGTCGGCTGGTATGGCGGCGCGGCCGAGGAAACGCCCGACACGCTGCGGGTGGCAAGCGACAAGCAGAACTACGCGCCGGGCGACACGGCGCGGCTGCGCATCGAGGCGCCGTTCGCCGGCGAGGCGCTGATCGCCATTGCCACCGACCGCATCGTGACGACTTACACCGCCCAGGTTCCCGCCGGCGGCACCACCATCGACGTGCCGGTGAAAGCCGAATGGGGCGCCGGCGCCTACGCGCTGGTGACGGCGTGGCGGCCGCTGTCGGCCCCC
>MEMN01000021.1:14720-17768 GCA_001767945.1 Alphaproteobacteria bacterium RIFCSPHIGHO2_12_FULL_66_14
CACCCTCGGTGTCCAGATCGGCGCCCCGGAGAAGGTAACGCCGCGGCAACGCATCGAGGTGCCGGTGCGCGTCGCCAACCTGAAGGGCGAGGAAGCCTTCATCACCCTGGCGGCAGTCGACGAAGGCATCCTGCAGCTCACGCGCTTTCGCACGCCCAATCCCGCCGAGTTCTACTTCGGCAAGCGCCAGCTGGGCGTCGCCATGCGCGACGACTACGGCCGCCTGCTCGACGGCCGTGCCGACGATCTCGGCCGCATCCGCACCGGCGGCGATTCCGGCGACATCGGCGGCCTCGACATCGTGCCCACGCGCACCGTCGCCCTGTTCAGCGGCCCCGTGAAGCTCGACGACAAGGGCGAGGCCAAAATCACGCTCGATATCCCGGACTTCATCGGCCAGCTCCGGCTGATGGCGGTGGCCTACGGCAAGAGCCGCGTCGGCTCTTCCGAGCATCGCCTGTTCGTACGCGACGCCGTCACGGCCGACGTCGTCCTGCCGCGCTTCCTGGCACCGGCAGACCACGGCCGCGTGGCGCTGTCTCTGCACAATGTCGAGGGCCAGGCGGGCGACTACCGCATCGTCATGGAAGCCATCGGCGCCGTCGCCCTCGAACGGCCGGTGGCCGAGACGCGCCGCCTCGCCGCCAACCAGCGCGACCTGCTGTCCTGGACGCTGCGTGCCGGCGATCCCGGCTTCGGCAAGGTCACGGTCTCCGTGGCCGGGCCGGGCAACTTCGCGGTCAAGCGCGAATGGGATATCCAGGTGCGGGCGGCCCAGACGCCGAGCGCCATCGACACCGTGGCCCAGCTTGAGCCCGGTCACGAACTGGCGCTCGACCGCAACGTGACGGCGCCCTTCGCGCCGGGCACGACGGTGGTGAGCGTGGCGCTGTCGCGCACGCCCGGCATCGACGTGCCGGCGCTCCTGCGCGCGCTCGACAAATATCCCTATGGCTGCCTCGAGCAGACCACCAGTCGCGCCCTGCCGCTGCTCTACTACAACGATGTGGCGCTGCTCGGGTATGGACCGTCCGATCCCCGGATCGGCGACCGCGTCCAGGACGCGGTCTACCGCATCGTCGACATGCAGATCTCCGACGGCTCGTTCGGCATGTGGGGACCGTTCGGCAATTCCGCCGCCGAATGGCTGCAGGCCTATGCCCTCGACTTCCTGCTGCGCGCCCGCGACCAGCAGATGGCGGTGCCGGCGGCATCGCTGCAGCGCGGCCTGACCTGGCTCAACCGCACCGTCGACCGGCTTTCGCCCAACGCCCAGGCCTATGCCTGGTACGTGTTGGCCAAGGCCGGCCTCGCCGATCCCGGCCGCGTCCGCTACTTCCAGGACACGAAGGGTTCCGAGATCAAGGGCGGTCTCGCCTGGGCCCAGCTCGCCGCGGCGCTGAACCAGGTGGGCGAGCCCGGCCGCGCCCGCCTCGCCTTCGGCCTCGCCCGCCAGCGCATCGACGAGCGCGATCCCAACGACTACTACGGCTCGCCGCTGCGCAACCGCGCCGCCCTGCTCGCGCTCGCCTCGGATGCCGGTGGTCGCGAGGGCGTGACCCAGGTCGTGGCCTCGGTGCGCGAACGGCTCACCGCCCGGATCGACGAGACCACCACCCAGGAGCAGGCGTGGCTGGTCCTGGCCGCACGGGCACTGGCCGGTGGTGGCGACTTCGCCTACTCGATCGACGGCGAGGCACGCAAGTCGACCAGCGAACCTGTCGTCATCAATCCCGACCAGGCGACCATCAATCGCGGCCTGCGCGTCCGGAACGACGGCGAACGTGCCGTCTGGATGCAGGTCACGGCGCGCGGCGTGCCGCGCGATCCGCAGCCGGCGGCCGAGGCCGGCTTCAGCGTCACGCGGCGCCACCTCACGCTTGCCGGCGAACCCGCCGACCTCGCCCAGGTCCGCCAGAACGACCGGCTGATCGTGTCGGTGAGCGGCCGCAACCTGGAAGGCGGCTATCACGAGGTGGCGCTGCTCGACCTGCTGCCCGCCGGCTTCGAGATCGAGGCGGTGCTGAACGAAGAGACGGTGAAGTCGTTCCCATTCCTGTCGAAGCTCACCGTGCCGCGAATCGCCGAGGCCCGCGACGACCGCTTCTTCGCCTCGTTCGATCTCGGCGACCGGCCCTACCGGACCTGGTGGGACGAGACCCGGCGATTCGGCCATTCCTACCACCTGGCCTACATCGTCCGTGCCGTGACGCCCGGCACCTTCGCGCTGCCGGCGGTCAACGTCTCCGACATGTATGCCCCGCGCGTCTATGCCCGCAGTGCCATGGGCAGCGTCACGGTCACGCCGCGCTGATCCCATGATCGGTCGACGCCTCTTCGTCGGGTTTGCCCTGGCCGCCGCGGGTCTCGCGGCGGGGCTGCTGGCGCTCGACCGGCTGTTCCCGCCCGACCTCGCGCGCTACCAGGAACGATCGACCGAGGTCGTCGACGCCAACGGCCGCCTGCTGCGCGCCTTCACCACGCCTGACGGCAAGTGGCGGCTCCGGACCACGGCCGACGACATCGATCCGCTCTACCTTGCGCTGCTGAAAGCCTACGAGGATCGCCGCTTCGACCGGCACTGGGGCGTCGATCCGCTGGCGGCGGCGCGCGCGGCCGGGCAGTGGATCGGGCGCGGGCGCATCGTGTCGGGCGCCTCAACGATCTCGATGCAGGCGGCCCGCCTGCTCGAGCCGCGACCACGCGGCCTCCTCACCAAGACCATCCAGTCGGCCCGCGCGCTGCAACTCGAGTGGCGCTACTCCAAGCGCGAGGTGCTGGCGATCTACCTCACCCTGGCGCCGATGGGCGGCAACCTCGAAGGCGTGCGCGCCGCGTCCTTCGCCTATTTCGGCAAGGAGCCGAAGCAGCTCAGCGCCGCCGAGGCAGCCCTGCTGGTCGCCCTGCCGCAATCGCCGGAACGCCGCCGGCCCGACCGCGCCACCCTTCGGGCGCAGGCGGCGCGCGACCGCGTGCTGGTGCGCGGCCTGGAGCACGGCATCGTCGACCAGGCCTCCTACGACAGAGCCACCAGCCGGCCCACGCCCG
>MEMN01000022.1:0-914 GCA_001767945.1 Alphaproteobacteria bacterium RIFCSPHIGHO2_12_FULL_66_14
CGCCAAGTGCCCCCGTAGGGGCGAAGGGGGTCAGAGTGCCGGCCTATGACGCCAAGTGCCCCCGTAGGGGCGAAGGGGGTCAGAGTGCCGGCCTATGAACGTCCCCTCCGGCCTACGGCCACCTCCCCCGCAAGCGTGGGAGGAGAACTGAAGGAGGAGAGGAGTATTGGTTCGAAGATTCACTTGCGAAAGTGAGCCTCGTATTGCTCGACGAGCGGCGAGAGGTCCGGCCACGCGCGCCTTGAACGCAGAAAGACGTGTCTTATCTTGTGGCGGTCGGCGCGGATCCAGTCGGGATCGTCGAACGCCCCGGCCGGCAGGGTGCGCACGCCCGGCACCATCTCCAGGGTGAAGCCGAGGTTGCCGCCGCACCTGCTGCAGAACTCGATATCGAGCCACCGGCCGGATTCGTCGGAGACGTGCCGGTAGCGCGTGATGCTCGGTCCCGCGATCTCGACCTCGTCGCTGTTGAACACGACCTCCGTGCCGAAGGCGGTGCCGGTGCGGCGCTGGCACCAGGTGCAGTGGCAGATCGTGATGCGCGCCGGCTCGGCCGTCGTCCTGAACCGCACGGCGCCGCAGACGCAGCCGCCGGTTCTCTGCTCAGTCATGGTGTGCCCTCCGGATCAGATAGGTATCCATGATCCAGCCGTTCTTCTGCCGCGCCTCGGCGCGGCGGCGATGGATCTCACCCGCCACGTCTCGAAGCTTGCCCGAGATCAGGATCTCGTCGGGCGTCCCGAGGTAGGCGCCCCAGTAGATTTCCATATCTTGATCCGCGAAGCGCCTAAAAGTGTCCTCGCCGTCGAGCAGGACGGCGGCGCTGTCGACGCCGTCGGGGAAGCCTTCGGCGAGCTTGCGGCCGGTGGTGAGCAGCACCGGCTCGGCGATGCGGTTGAGCGGGATTCTGTGCC
>MEMN01000022.1:983-10175 GCA_001767945.1 Alphaproteobacteria bacterium RIFCSPHIGHO2_12_FULL_66_14
CGATGAGCGCGTCGATGTTGCGGATGGTGCTGTCGTAGAGCATGGGGTCGCCCCACACCAGGATGCCGGCGGTCTCGCCGTCCTTCATCTCGCCCTGGATCATCGTCTCGAACACGGCCTGCTTGGCTTCGTTCAGCTCATCGACGCTGGCGCGATAGTCGGTGGGGGCGGTGTCGCGCGGCGGGCTCGGCGCCTCGACGAAGCGGTGCTTGTGGCCCGGCGCGATGTGTCGGCGGCAGATCTCCTCGCGCACGCCGCGCAGCTTGCCCTTGGTCTGGCCCTTGTCCATCAGGAGGAAGACATCGACGCGGTTCAGCGCCTTCACCGCCTGCACGGTGACGTAGTCCGGATCGCCGGCGCCGATCCCGATGATGAGAAGCTTTTTCACGGGTTGCCTCGTTTTCGTATTTTTGCATATCGCCGAAGGCGACACCGAATACAATTCGGATGGATTGCGCGGGACGCGCAGGGCGTTACACCCTACGGCAGCCGCTCCGACCGCGCTTTCACATCGTCGCTCAACTGCCGCACGATTTCGGTGGTCTTGCGGATATCCGTTTCACTGAGAGCGGCGCCCATGGTCGAGGCGATCACCAGGAACCGGGCGTACAGCTCGCGATAGCGCGCGTCGCCCTTGCGCGTCAGCTGCACGAGCTTCGAGCGCCGATGCTTCGGATTGTCGATGAATTTGACGAGCCCCTCGGCCGCAAGCTCATCCGCCAGCCGCTGCATCCGCTGGCGACTGGTGGGCCGCATCTGGGCGATCTGCGGCACGGTCAGCGGACCGAGCAGCGCGAGGCTTCGCATGAAGCCCAGGGCGCCGCCGCCCCAGCTGGTGATGAGCCCCGTCTTCTGGCCGATGGCCCGTATCCTGAAGAAGCACTGGGCCACTTCGAGCATCAGCCCGGCGATCGCCTCAGCCTTGTCGTCAACGGTTGGGTCCGCCGCTGTTCTGGGGCCCATCCCGATCCTGTGTCGCTCCGACGCCATCGTCTTCATTCCCTCGATTGTCCCAGCTTCGCCAGTTGACATCATGGTTGTCAATTTGCAGAATGACACCTTGGTTGTCATTATTGGGTGCGAGTTTCTGTTGCATCGGGCCCCAACAGCGGAGAGCGGGCATGGGTACGAACCCGGTCATGCAAGACGAGGGCGGCCCCGGGATTGCGGGCGTCATCGCACGGCCGATCCTTCTGTTTCCCGCCGCACTTCTGCTCGGCTTCGCCTTGGATCACCTGCTACGCTTGCCGTTCCCGATTTCGAGAATCGGCCTGGTCCATTGGATCAGCGCGATCATCGCCGGTTCCGTGATCGTCATCGGCATTGCGGCCTTTGCCGCGGGAGTCCGCAGCTTCTCCCGTGCGGCGACGCCTTTGCCCACGAACCAGCCCGCCCGCGCGCTGGTCATGACCGGCGTTTATCGCTGGACGCGAAATCCCATCTATCTCGCCTTTTTCCTCGTGTACGGCGGCATCGGCATGGCCATCCGCAGCCCGTGGATCCTGATTCTCGCGCTGCCTCTTGCAATCTTGATCCGCTACGGCGTCGTCGCCCGCGAGGAGGTCTATCTCGAGCGGCGCTTTGGCGATGCGTACCTCGACTACAAGCGACGCGTGCGGCGGTGGCTCTAGCGGTCGAATAACTGCTGGCAGGCCCGGCCGGCCGTCAATGGCGGAGGGCAAATTGAAATCGAGCCTTATCCTCATCGGCGCTCTCGCAATCCTGCTTGGCTCCTGTGCGAGAATCCCGACAGCTCAGGACGCCAACGATGCTGTTCTGATGCTCCGAGACTACGACAGCTGGGCATGGGCGGTGGGTATTGCTCTCATCTGGGCAGATCTGGTGCTGCCAGTCCCGCAGACTGCCGTCATAGCCGCCCTCGGCATCATCTACGGCACGGTAGTCGGCGGACTGCTGGGCAGCGTCGGCCTGATCAGCAGCGGCATCCTCGGCTACGCCCTGATGCGCACCGCGGCGCGGCGGTTTGTCGATCGCCTGGTGGGCCGCCAATTCCGGCACAAGACGGAAAGCTTGTTCGACAGGGCCGGTGCCTGGGCGATCGTCCTGACGCGCAGTCTGCCCTACAGCGTACCGGAAGCCGTCGTATTCCTGGCCGGCCTTGCCGGCATGCCGATGGGGAAATTCACCTTGGCGCTGACGGTCGGCAGCGTACCAACCGCCTTTGCATTTGCGGCCATCGGTGCCGGCTGGGCCGATCAACCGATCATGGCGCTCACGGTGAGCTACGTCCTTCCCATCCTGCTGCTCCCCATCGTGCTGTATCTCATGCGCCGGCGCGCACCCTGAATAATGTCGACACTCGTCATGGTCCTTCGCGTGGCCTCGCTGCTCGCCATTGCAGGGCCTCTCTTGCTGGCGGTTGGCGGGCGTGGCCGCAAACGCAGCAGGGGAGGTGACCGGCGTCGCGGCGACCGCACCCCGGTCCTCGCGAACTTCGCAGCCTTCGCGCTGTTCTTCGCGTTCCTGGCCGCCTTTGCCGGCAACGCCGAGGGTCTCGCGGCGCTATTGTTGGCGCTGTGCGGATGCCTTCTCGCCCTGGCGGGTATTGCGCTCGTCCTCTGGTCCCGGGCCGAACTCGGTTCGGCCTGGAGTTTCGTGCCGATGGCAGATCAAGGGACAGGCCTCGTCACGACAGGTCCCTATCGCGTCGTGCGACACCCCATCTACCTCGGCCTGTCGATGCTGGCGATGGGCGAGGCCCTCGCCTTCGGCAGCTGGCCTGCCGTTGCAGTTGTATTCTCCACGATTGTGCCGACCTTTGTGTGGCGCGCTTGGGCGGAGGAAAGACTGCTGGCCGACACGTTTGGCCAGCGCTACGCCGTCTACCGAAAGCAAACCAGGATGATCGTCCCGCGCCTCCTTCGCGGGATCACTGGGATTTCTACGCGTCCGTCGAGTTCTGATTGCCAGTCATATTGTCCGGTCTGGGTATCCGAAGCCGCGATGGAGCCAGATCATAAGGCGTTCGTCCGGATGGGGGGCGCCCTGTTGCTTCTGGCGGCGGCTCTGCTCCCGCTTACGTGCACCGTTCCCATTCGGAATTGGTGGACTGGCGAATCCGGGGATCGGCCCTTGCCACTGGTGCGCAGTGGATCGCACGTGGATCGACCGTCGCGTGTATGGATCGATACGGACGCCGCGTGCAACGGCATCGACGCCGATCCGGACGATTGCTTTGCGATGCTCGTCCTCATGTCCTCGCCGGACGTCGAGATCGTCGGGATTTCGACCGTTTTCGGCAATGCGCCGCTGTCCGTCGTCGACCGAACGACGCGCGACCTGGTCGAGCGCGTCGCTGGAAGGTCGGATATCCTCGTCCACAGCGGCTCGCCAACTGCGTTGACGGCTGAACGGACGATATCTGTCGAACCCGCACACGCGGCACTCGAACGCGCGCTCGAGCGCGGTCCCCTCACCATCGTCGGTCTCGGGCCGCTGACGAACGTCGCGGCGACGCTGCGGAAGAGGCCGGATCTGGCAGGCAACATCGGTCTGCTGGTCTCGGTCATGGGCCGGCGCCCCGGGCACGTCTTTCATCCCGCGGAAGGCAGGAGCTCGAGTGGCATTCTCTTCGGCCACGGACCGGTCTTCCGCGACTTCAACTTCTCCAAAGATCGGACCTCGGCTTCCATCGTCTTGGGGCTCGTCGAACGCATCAGCCTGACGCCGTACGAGGCGGCCCGCGAGGTCATGGTGACTCGTCGGGATCTCGCTCGAATGAGGGGCGGTCCGCGCGCGGCGGCATGGCTCGCGGAAAGGGCCGGACCCTGGCTCGACTATTGGGAGGGAGACGTCGGCCTGCCGGGCTTCTATCCGTTCGATGCGCTCGCAGCACTCTACGTCCTCCGCCCGCAGCAATTCAGGTGCGCGAAGGCCCTCGCCTGGATCGCCAAGGACGATCGGCTGCCCGTGCCGTGGCGCGTTGCCCTTGGCTCGACCGGATTGCTCGTCGGCTTGGAATCCGATCGACCGCAGATCACGCGCGCATCCGGTTCGGTCACCTATTGCGGCGGGGTGGGCGACGGTCTCAAGGACGTGCTGATGGACTTGTTGACCAGACAGGGTCCCTAACCGCCGGACAAGACATACAATTGCGTCGACCAGCGGCCCGGCCGATTTCACGACGGTCGTCGGTCCGTGCCTGATCGTGCCGCCGGCTCGACGCCGCGCGCCATCCCGGCGCGGCTCGCCATGGGCAGGCCACGGTGCCGGAGGTTCGCGGTCCGGGAGACCTTTGCATGATGGAGGAGTGCCACAAGGAAAGGGCTCCCGCGCCGGCCCCTGCCGGCAAAATGCCAGCAATTTTAAAGTTGCAGGATCAGCAGGTTTTAGGCTATATTTCTGCTATCGTCGACGCGAGGTGCCTCTTTGGCGCGGGCCGCCCGGTTACTTGCCCGGAGCGGCCTTTTTTGCGTCCGGTGGCAGGCTGGACTCCGCGCCGGGCGAACCAAGCGAGGGGCCCTGAGACGACAGGGAAGCGAACAACTCCGCGATTCGGGCCTGTGCTTCGACCGCCTCGGGCCTGTGCCACGGGCATCGGCCAAGTCCTTGATCCCGGCCGGTGTTTTGCACCCGGCGGCACAGGCTCCGGCACAGCTGGCGAGGTTTGGCGGCACATTCCGTGTGCCGCTGCCCCCTCCGTGGCTCAGCCGGTCCACGCCCGCCTGGTCGTCGAGAAGGCCAGCACCAGCGAGAAGGCGACGATCCCGGTGGCGACACAGGCATAGAGGCCCGAGACGCCCCAGCCGAAGGTGTCGAGGGCGAGCAAGCCGCCGCCGGCGACGATGGTGATGCGGGTGAGGTTGGCGCCGACCGGCCAGTACATCTCGCCGGTGCCCTGCGAGGCGAAGTAGAGCGCCATGGCGACGCCGAAGAAGCCGTACACCGGACCGACGATGCTGAGATAGCGGCGGCCCGAGGCCAGCGCGTCGGGGTCTTGCGTGAACAGGCCGAGCCAGAGGTCGGGCCACAGCGCTACGATGAGGCCGATCAGGGCCGCAACGACGCCCGCCATCAGCGCGCCGGTCCAGGCCATGCGCTGGGCGCGGGCATATTGGCGGGCGCCGATGTTGATGCCGACCAGGGCGGTCAAGGTCGCGCCGATGCCGAAGCTGATGGGGATCAGCATGTATTCGAGGCGCGCGCTGACGCCGTAGCCCACGATGGCAGCGTCGCCCTGGCGGCCGATCAGGCCAGTGACGATCAGCACCGTGCCGTTGGTCAGCACCGCCACGACGCAGGCGATGGCGCCCACCTTCAGGATGTCGCGGAAGGGTTGCCAGCGGAAGCCGCCGACCGGCCAGCGCAGCCGCACGGTGGCCTTCTCGCCTAAAAGCCTCGACAGCATCCACACGGCGGCGACGGCGAAGGCGATCACGGCCGCCAGGGCGGGTCCGCGGATGCCGAGCGCCGGCAGGCCGAACCAGCCCAGGGTGAGCGCGCCGGTGAGCGGGATCTGCAGCGCCGCACTCGCCACCAGCGCATAGCCCGGCGTCTTCATGTCGCCCGTGCCGCGCAGCACCGAGGCCATGGAGACGGCGACCCAGTGCACGACGCAGCCCAGGAACAGGATCGTGGCGAAGGCCTCGGCGCCGTCGAGGGCGCCGCCGCTGCCGCCCAGCGCGCCGAAGATGGTGCGGCCGAAGCCCACGAAGACGATCGCGAACAGGGCCGCCATGCCGAGTGCGATGGCGAGCGCATGCACCGCCGCCGCTTCCGCCGCCGCCTTGTTGCCCGAGCCGAGCGCCCGCGCCACCGAGGAGGAGATGCCACCGCCCATGGCGCCGGCCGCCATCATGCCGAGCGTCATCTGCGCCGGGAACACCAGCGCCAGCGCCGCCAGCGCGGTGGTGCTGCCGAGCTGGCCCACGAACCAGCCGTCGGAGATGCTGACCAGGCTCTGCATCGCCACGTTCAGCACGTTGGGGGTGGCGAGGGTGAGGATGGTGGGCACGATCGGCCCGGCCAGCATCATCTGCCGGCGTTCGTCGGGGGTCATTGCAGACTAGTTAGCACGCGGCGTGCCGCTTGCTCGCGAACTTATCTCATGAGTGTATCGGCCGGGCCTCAGCGCCGCGCGACGAGCCCAACGACGGTTTCCGCCAGCTGGTCGATGGTGTCGATGCCTGCCGAGACGTTCATCGGGATCGAGATGTCGAAGCGGTCTTCCAGCTCCATGATCACGTCCATGATCGTGAGCGAATCGACGGTCGTACCGGTCGAGATCACGGTCTGCGGCGTGATCGCCTTGCCGCCCACCTGATAGGGCGCCAGGAGACGGAAGATCTCTCGCATGACGTCGAACTGCAGCGAAGGCGCCGAGGGGGCGGCGAGATCGGTGCCGAAATCTTGGGTGGCCTGCATGGCTCTCTCCGTCGAAGGGTAGGGCCATGTCAGCGCATTTATGGGCGCCTGTGAAATAACGTTTGGTTACCCAACGTTGCGGATCGTTACGGATTGTTTCGCCTCAGCCAGGGGCTGGATTGGCGGGCACGACGTTGAGACGCCGCCGCGCCTCGTCCAGCGGCAGGCCGACATATGCCCAGTAGTCCCACTTGTCGGAGAGATCGAGGTTCACCTTTGTCCCGCGCTCGATGGCCGCGAACATCCGCTCCGCCACGCCGGGCTTGCCGAGCACGCCCACGGTCGTGAAATCCTCGTTGGACGGGCGCATGTTCACGCCGGTGCTGAAGATCAGCTCGGCGAACAGCACGACGTAGAAGGGCCGCGTGCGCTTGAAGCCGGCCGTGAAGGCCGCCACCTGGACTTCGCCCTCCGGGTCGGTGCCGTAGCCGCCCAGCACATGACAGAGATCGTGATAGAGCCCGGCCTCGGGAAAGCCCTTGCGCTCGCCGGGCAGGCTAAAGCCGTTCCTGGCGTAGAAGGCGATCAGGCTGTGACCCAGCGTGTCCTCCGGCAGCTTCTCCCAGGCGCGGTACCGCGCCGCGACCGCCGGATCCTCCATCAGGCCGCGCATGGTCAGCACGCTCTTGGCCAGGCCGAGCGGCCCCTTCTGCTCGAGCTGGTTCTTCATGATGTCGGCAATCTGGCTGCGGCGCAGGAAGTCGAGCTTGAAGACCAGCATGTGGTGCTCGGCGAGGAGGCGCAGATCGGCAAGCTCGGGCGTGGCGATGGCCAGCGCGGCGGAGAAGGCTTCCACCGCCGCGACGGTCGCGCGCGACGGCACGCCGTCGGCCAACGCCACGACCAGCATGCCGTTGGCGAACTGCTGCCTGATCTCGGTCGACGGGAAGCCGGCGGCAAGCTCCGCCGGCGTGATCGGCGGCAGGGCGTCGATGTCGGCATCGATGCGGAGGACGACCCGTCGTGCCGCCTCCATCAGCGCCCGCTGCGCGGGGCCGATCGCGCCGGAAGCCGAAGCGATCGTCTTCAAGGCGCGCAGGCCGAGCAGGGCGGTGGCGGGATCAGGCTGCGATATGCGCATGTTGTTGCCCCAACCAATGGTCGAAATCCCTGAGCGCGCGAGCGGCCAGCGCCTGCTTGCGCTCCTTGCCCCTGAAGTTGCCTTCGATCGGCGGGAACAGGCCGAAGTTGACGTTCATCGGCTGGAAAGTCGAGGCATCGGCGCCGCCGGTGATGTGGCCCAGCAGGGCGCCCATCGCCGTGGTCGGCGGCGGCGGCGGCTGTGTGCGCCCGAGACGTTCCGCGGCCGCAAAGCGTCCGGTCATCAGGCCGACGGCGGCGCTTTCGACATAGCCCTCGCAGCCGGTGATCTGGCCGGCGAACCTGAGGCGCGGCATTGCCCTGAGCCGCAAGGTGGCATCGAGGAGTCGCGGGCTGTTCAGGAAGGTGTTGCGGTGCAGCCCGCCGAGGCGCGCAAACTCGGCCTTCTCGAGGCCCGGGATGGTGCGGAAGATCCTGGTCTGCTCGCCGTGTTTCAGCTTGGTCTGGAAGCCCACGATGTTCCACAGGGTGCCCAGCGCATTGTCCTGGCGGAGCTGCACCACCGCCCACGGACGATGGCCGGTGCGCGGATCGCGCAAGCCCACCGGCTTCATCGGCCCGAAGCGCAGGCTCTGCGGCCCGGTCGACGCGATCACCTCGATCGGCTGGCAGCCCTGGAAGTAGGGCGTGGTCGCTTCCCATTCCTTGAACTCGGTCTTGTCGCCCGCCAGCAGCGCCGCGACGAAGGCGTCGTACTGCTCCTTGTCCATCGGGCAATTGAAGTAGTCGGCGCCTTCGCCCTTGTCATAGCGCGACTGCTTCCAGGCGATCGACTGGTCGATGCTCTCGTGGTGCACGATCGGCGCAATGGCATCGAAGAAGGCGAGCTGGTCTTCGCCCGTGAGCCTGGCGAGCGCCTCGGCCAGCGCCGGCGAGGTGAGGGGGCCGGTGGCCACGATCACGCTGTCCCAATCCTCGGGCGGCAGGCCCGCCACTTCGGCGCGCTGCAGCGTCACCAGCGGATGGGCGAGCAGCGCTTCCTGTACGGCGGCGGAGAAGCCGTGACGGTCGACGGCGAGCGCCCCGCCAGCCGGCAGCTTGTGCTGATCGGCCGCGCGCATGATCAGCGAGCCCGCGCGGCGCATCTCCTCGTGGATCACGCCGACGGCATTGTTCGCCGCATCGTCGGAGCGGAAGGAGTTGGAGCAGACGAGCTCGGCCAGGTTTTCCGTGAGGTGGGCTTCCGTTCCGCGCACCGGTCGCATCTCGTGCAGCACCACGGGCACGCCTGCCGACGCGAGCTGCCAGGCGGCTTCCGAGCCCGCGAGGCCGCCGCCCACGATGTGCACGCTCTTGGTGCTTGACGCCATGCTCCCCTACCTGAAAGCCTAAGGGCCTGAAACCGTGCGCCTCTTTATATGGGAGATCCCCCGATGACCAACAAGTTCCACAATCCCAAGAGCGTGTCGCTTGCCGGCAAGTACAGCCTCGGTTGCGAGATCCCGCCGGGCGCCCGCGTGCTCTTTGTCGCCGGCCAGGTCGGCCTCGACGGTGCGGCCAAGCTGGCGGACGGCATCGAGGCGCAGTGCGACCAGGTCTGGAAGAACATCGGCGAAGTCCTCAAGGCCGCCGACATGGGCTATGCCGACATCGTCAAGATCACCTCGTTCCTGACCGACAGCCGCTTCATCGCCGCCAACCGCACCGCGCGCGACAAGGTCATCAAGGAGCCGTACCCCGCCTCGACCCTGCTGATCATCCAGGGGC
>MEMN01000022.1:10260-12426 GCA_001767945.1 Alphaproteobacteria bacterium RIFCSPHIGHO2_12_FULL_66_14
TTCGTGGCCGTCGTGCGATCGTCGATGACCCACGGCGCGCGCGCCGGTCTTCTCACGACCTTGGGCGTGTCGCTGGGGCTTTGCCTCTATGCGACGGCGAGCCTGCTCGGCCTCTCGGCCATTCTTGTGAAGTACCAGTGGCTCACCTGGGCGGTCCGCGTGCTGGGCGGCGCCTATCTCATCTTCCTGGGTGTCAGGCTGCTCTGGACCAGGCCCCGGCAGATCGACCTCGGCGAGGCCAACCCGCCCGCCCGGCACCGCGCGATCTTGTTCGGCTTCCTGGTGACCCTCACCAACCCGAAAGCCATCGTGCTGTTCGCCAGCGTCTTCGCCACGGCCGTCACCGCCGCCACGCCGCCGTGGCTGATGGGCCTGATGATCGGCCTCGTGACCGCATCGTCGCTCGCCTGGTATTCCTGCGTCAGCCTCTTCATGTCGTCCGGCCCGGTGATGCGCCGCTTCCAGAGGGCGAGGCACTGGATCGAGCGCGCGGCCGGCGTCTGCTTCATCGGTCTGGGCGGCAAGGTGCTGGCCGATGCCGGCCGGCCCGTCTCGCCCTGAAGAAAGCTGGAGGAACTGCGATGCCGTTCTATGAAAGAGGCCCCGTCCGCATCCACTACGAGGAGGCGGGATCCGGCTTTCCCCTGCTGGTCATTCCCGGCGGCGGGCTGAACGCGACGATCGCCGGCCTCGACGCGACCCATCCGTTCAACGCGCAGAAGGAATTCAACAACGAGTACCGCTGCATCGCGGCCGATCTGCGCAACGCCAACGCCGGCCAGTCCTCGGGCCCGCTCGAGATCGAGCGGCCGTGGGACGCCTTCACCGACGACCATCTCGGCCTGATGGATCACCTCGGCATCGAGAAGTTCCTGGTGCTGGGTTACTGCATCGGCGGCCCCTTCATCTGGAACCTGATGAAGCGCGCGCCCGGTCGAGTCGTCGCGGCCGTGCTGGCGCAGCCCTCCGGCCACCGCCCGGAGCTGCCCGACCAGTTCTACGACAACAACATCGCCAACTGGGGCCCGGCGTTCGTCGCACGCAGGCCCGAGATCACGATCGAGATGGTGAGCGCCTTCCTGAACAGGATGTATCGCTCGCCCGCCGACTTCGTCTTCACCGTGACGCGTGATTTTGCACGCACCTGCCAGACGCCGCTGCTGATTCTGCCGGACGACATCCCGCCGCATCCCTACGCCGTGGCGATGGAAGCCGCGATGCTCGCGCCCAATGCGCAGGCGAGCCTGTATCCGTGGAAGGACGTGCCGGAGAAGATTCCGCTGGCGGTGCGGCACATCCGGACGTTCCTGAAGGCCAACAGGCCCGCCTAGGGCACGGGGATGCCGGTGACACGCGCAATACTCCTCCTCTTGTCGGGCCTTCTCGCAATGCCCTCGGCGCTGGCGCAAGCGCTGCCGCCGACGGCCACGGGAAGGGCACCGGTGCCCAACGTGCGGGCGACGCTGCCGCCCAAGGTCCAGCCCTCCGCCGCCGCGGCGTCTGCGCCGTCGCAAACCGAACCACGGCCGCCGGGCACGGCAGGCGCGGGACGCGCCATCAACGGCGACACCGTCAGGATCGAAGGCCGGACCTTTCGCCTGTGGGGCATCGATGCGCCCGAGATCATCCAGGCGTGCCAACTGGACGGCCGGAATTACGCCTGCGGTCGCGAGGCCGCGGCCCATCTGCGCACACTGCTCTCTTCCGACGCCGGATCGGGCGCGGGCGCGCCCGGCGGCGTTGCTGCCCAGATCGTCTGCGAGCCGCGCACCAGCGACCGGTTCGGTCGGCCCGCCGCGATCTGCCGGCTGGGCGACATGGATCTCGGTGCCGAGATGGTCCGCGCCGGCTGGGCCCTGGTGTTCGCGCCGCACGGCACCGACTACGCGCCGCAGGAGGCAGAGGCACGCGCGGCCCTGAAGGGGTTGTGGGCCGGGTCGTTCGAGGCGCCGTGGGAGTGGCGGGCGAGGCGGCTGGGCGAGTGAAGGCTATTTCGGCTTGCTGACCCAGCGCGGCGGCAGAAGGCGTGTATCGAGGAAGAAGCGCGCGCTGTTGTCGGTCAGCCGGAACCAGCCGAGTCGCGGCAGGTCGTAGTCGCTACGGAAGTAGATCTCGGCCCGCGTGGCGACGCCGGGGTCGTCTTTCATCGGATGCTCCAGGAAACTG
>MEMN01000022.1:12482-15584 GCA_001767945.1 Alphaproteobacteria bacterium RIFCSPHIGHO2_12_FULL_66_14
GGTCGCGAGCCGCACATTGGTCGCCTCGATCAGGGTCGGCGCGATCGGCTCGCCGCGCACATGGGCAAGCACGCAACTGATCTTCAGATTGGCCAGCGGGAACCAGGCGTCCTTGTTCTCGATCCGGAAGGTGACGTCGAAGGGCGAACCCTCCGTGACATCGTCCGAGGAGTAGCTCGGCACCGGCCGGAGCAGCCACAGTCCGAAGGCAGCGCCGGCAACCAGGGCAAGGACGACCAGAACGCGGGCCATCTGCGCCAGCGACTGCGCGCCGCCCTGGGCCATCTGCAGCAATTCCTGTTGCAGGGTCGGCGGCGGCGGCCGCGAGGGCCGGGCGGCGGCCGGCTTTCTCGACGTCGTCGTTCCGCGCGCGGAACCGCTTTTCCTGGGCCTTCGTGTCGTCTTCTTCGCTGACATGCTTGCCGGACTGCCTCGATTGCGGCGCACCATGCCATTGGTGCCGTGCGGGGATACAGGCATTTGTTTCGGCCCCTGCTGCGGAGCGGTCGACGTCACCGCATTGCTCCGGGCCCGATGCGCCTGAGCCGCCAAGGCGTCGTTGATCGAACGCAAATCCGTCTCGATGCCGGGCAAGTAGGCTGACCGGATTGGAAGCCGCCTCCGACGATGCATGACCTCATCCATCGGAATTCTCATCTTTGGAAAGCCGAGATGCCGACCTCGACCATGCTGGACATTCTGAATGCCCCGACACGCCACCTGTTCTTTACCGGCAAGGGCGGCGTGGGAAAGACGACGCTGGCTTGCGCTGTCGCCCTTGCCCTTGCCGATGGCGGGAAATCGATCCTGCTGGTCAGCACCGACCCGGCGTCCAATCTCGACGAGATGCTGGGCACGAGCCTTGCCAACGCGCCTCGCCCGGTTCCCGGCGCCCCCCGCCTGTCGGCCATGAACATCGATCCGGAGGCGGCGGCCGAGGCCTATCGGCAGCGGGTGCTGGAGCAGTTGGACAGGGCATCCACCGACGCCGAACGCGCGGCGGTACGCGAGCAGCTCTCGGGAGCGTGCACGACCGAGATCGCCGCCTTTGACGAGTTCGTCGGCCTCCTGGCGGGCACGGCGGAGGCGTTCGATCACGTCGTCTTCGATACCGCGCCGACCGGACATACGCTCCGCCTTCTCAGTCTGCCGAAGGCCTGGACGGGATTTCTCAAGGACAACGATCGTGGCGCCTCGTGCCTCGGGCCGCATTCCGGCCTCAAGATGCAGGAAGAACGTTTCCAGGCAGCCCTCGGCGCCCTCGGCGATCCGGTGCAAACGACCATCGTTCTGGTTAGCCGCCCGGATCGCGGCGCCATGCGCGAGGCGGCGCGGACCAGCGCGGAACTGCACGCGCTTGGACTGGCCAACCAGCATCTGGCGATCAACGGCGTCTTCGTCGCGACCGATCCGTCCGATCCGGTGGCGCGATCGATCGAGGCGCTTGGTCGAAGCGTCCTTGCCGAACTGCCGGATGCGCTGCGGTCGTTGCCGCAGGATCGGATACCGCTCCGCTCCTTCGACATGGTCGGACTGAAGGCCCTGCGCCAGGTCCTGGGCGAGGATCCGGGAGTTGGCGGTCGGACTCGCGGAAAGGCGCCGCCGCCGGCGCCCGACATTCCGGGGCTCGGCCGACTGGTCGACGACCTCGCCGCATCCGGACGCGGGCTGATCATGGTCATGGGCAAGGGCGGCGTGGGCAAGACGACGGTCGCCGCCGCGATCGCGGTCGGACTCGTGAAGCGGGGACATAGCGTCCACCTGAGCACCACCGATCCCGCCGCGCACCTCGCCTCGACCCTGGCGGGCACGATGGACGGGCTCAAGGTCGATCGCATCGATCCCCAGGCGGAGACGCAACGCTACATTGCCAAGATCATGAGTTCGCGCGCCGGAGAACTGGACGAAGCCGGACTCGCGTTGTTGCGCGAAGACCTCGCATCGCCCTGCACCGAGGAGGTGGCGGTCTTTCACGCCTTCTCGCGCATCGTGATGGAAGCACGCAGCGCCTTCGTTGTTCTCGATACGGCGCCGACCGGACACACCCTGCTGTTGATGGACGCGACGGGCGCCTATCACCGCGAAATGACACGGAACGCCGGTCCGCAGGCGCAAGGCCGTATCGTGACGCCGCTGATGCGACTTCAGGACCCGTCGTACTCCAGGATCATCCTGGTCGCCCTGCCCGAGACGACGCCGGTATCGGAAGCGGCCGCCCTGCAGGAGGATCTGCGCCGGGCCAGGATAGAACCCCACGCCTGGGTCATTAACCGCAGTCTGCTGGGCAGCGGGACCCATGACCCGTTGCTCGTCGCGCGCCTTGCGGGCGAGCAGGAGCAGATCGCCCGTGTCGGCCGCGGCCTCGCGCGCCAGGTCTATCTGCTGCCCTGGCAAGCCGAACCGCCCGAGGGGCTCGCCGCTCTGGCCGGGCTGGTTTCCTAGGACAGGCAGCGCACGATCGCCGGCGGTCCGCTGAGGTCGAGCCATTGGCGACGACGGGACATGAATAAACTCCGCTGTGCCGCCAAAACGAAACCCGGCAATATCGCCCGCAAATGACAGACTCCCTCAAAGTCGGCCTCGCCCAGCTCAACCCCAAGGTCGGCGACGTCGCCGGCAATCTCGCCAAGGTCCGCGCCGCGCGCGCGGAGGCCGCGAAACAGGGCGCCGACCTCGTGCTGACGGCCGAGCTCGTGCTTGCCGGATACTTCCCCGAGGATCTGGTGCTGAAGCCCGCCTTCCAGAAGGCCTGCCACGAGGCGGTCGAGGCCTTGCGCGCCGATACGCGCGACGGCGGGCCGGCGCTGTTCGTGGCCACGCCGTGGCGCGAGGACGACAAGCTCTACAACGCCATCGTCGCCCTCGACAAAGGCGAGATCATCGGCAAGCGCTACAAGGTCGACCTGCCGAACTACGGCGTGTTCGACGACAAGCGCGTTTTTACGCCGGGCCCGATGCCGGGGCCGCTGGTCTTCAAGGGCGTGCGCATCGGCGTGCCGATCTGCGAGGACGTGTGGACGCCCGATGTCGTCGAATGCGTCGCCGAGACCGGCGGCGAGATCCTGCTGGTGCCCAACGCCTCGCCCTACGAGGTCGGCAAGA
>MEMN01000022.1:15593-17820 GCA_001767945.1 Alphaproteobacteria bacterium RIFCSPHIGHO2_12_FULL_66_14
GCGTCCAGCTCGGCGTCCAGCGCGTGGTCGAAAGCGGCCTGCCGTTCGTCTATCTCAACCAGGTCGGCGGCCAGGACGAGGTGATCTACGACGGCGGCTCGTTTGCGCTCGGCGCCGACCGCAGGCTCAAGGCCAAGCTCGCCTCGTTCCGCGAGGAGGTGGCGACCGTCGAGTTCCGCCGCAATGGAAAAGGCTGGGAGTGCCTGCCCGGTCCGATCGCGCCGGAGATGGGCAGCATCGAATCGATCTACCAGGCGATGGTGCTGGGCCTGGGCGATTATGTGAACAAGACCGGCTTTCCCTCCGTCGTGATCGGCCTGTCGGGCGGCGTCGATTCGGCGCTGACCGCTGCCGTGGCAGCCGACGCGCTGGGGCCCGAGCGCGTGCACGCCATCATGATGCCGTCGCCCTACACCAGCCGGGAATCGCTGGAGGATGCCGAAGCCTGCGCCAGGGCGATCGGCATCAAATACGACATCGTGAGCATCGAACCCGCGATGAAGGCGTTCCGCGGCATGTTAAAACCGCTGTTCGGCGACCGGAAGGAGGACGTCACCGAAGAGAACATCCAGAGTCGCGCCCGCGGCGTCACCCTGATGGCGGTGTCGAACAAGCTCGGTGGCATGGTGCTGACGACGGGCAACAAGTCGGAGATGGCGATGGGCTACGCCACGCTCTATGGCGACATGAACGGCGGCTACAATGTGCTGAAGGACGTCTACAAGACGACCGTGTTCGAGCTCTGCAAGTGGCGGAACCAGCAGGGCCGGGTGATCCCCGAGCGCATCCTCACCAAGCCACCGTCGGCCGAACTGCGGCCCGACCAGAAGGACTCCGATTCGCTGCCGCCCTATCCCGTGCTCGACGCCATCCTCAAGGGCCTGATCGAACGCGATCTCGACGCGACGGCGCTCGCCGCCGAAGGCCACGACCTCGCCACCGTCAACCGCGTCTGGCGCCTGCTCGAAGGCGCCGAATACAAGCGCCGCCAGGCGCCGCCCGGCGTGAAGATCACGTCACGCCTGATCAGCCGCGAGCGTCGCTATCCGATCGTGAACGGGTTCAGGGGTTGAGACTCATACGGGCCGTTCAGTCTCTGGCGCGCGAGTTCTTCTTCTTCATCTTCTTCATTCCGGTTTCGACACTTCTCATCTCTGCAGAACTCCAATTTTTTTCTGTAGAAGAAATTCATTTGAACGCTGCATAACGCATCCGGCCGAAGAAGGTTGCGTCCCAATGATTCGCGTGTACCTTCACGATGGAAATGGGAGGGATGCTGATGTGTATTGTCTGTGATTCGACCGGTCTCAAGCGTCGCCATCTTTTCTCGGCAGGGGTTGGCGCGCTGGCGCTGACGGCAGCGGCGCAAGCGCAAGCCCAATTGGTGCGGTCCGCCGACACCCCGGACGCCGCGCTCGCCCGCCTGATGGAAGGCAATGCGCGCTATGCCGCCGGAAAAATGAACGAGCGCGACTTCTCGGCGGGCCGTGCCGCCCGCACTCGAGGTCAGGTTCCGTTTGCCGCCATATTGAGCTGTGCAGATGCAAGGGTTGCGCCTGAGCTCGCGTTCGACCAGGGGCCCGGCGAATTGTTCATCGTGCGCGTCGCCGGCAATTTCGTGACGCCCGACGGGCTGGGCAGCCTCGAGTATGGCGCCGCGGTGCTGGGCACCAAGGTGATCATGGTCCTGGGACACGACAACTGTGGCGCGATCAACGCGACGATTGGCGCCCTGCAAAAGGGCAACACGCTGCCCGGCCACATCGCCGGCCTGGTGACTGCCATGAAGCCCGCCATCGAGCCTGTCCTGAAGACTCCTGGACCCGATATGGCGCAGCGCGCCGTTGTCGCCAACGTGCAGGCCCAGGTGCGCCGGCTGCAGACCGAGAAGCCGATCCTGGGCGAAGCGGTCGCCGCCGGTAAGCTCAAGGTGGTTGGCGCCTACTACGATCTGGCCACCGGCAAGGTTATTCCGGTCTAGGCGATTGGCTCATCGCCAAACGCGAACGCCGATCGGGTAAGAGCAAGGATCCCTCGCTGCGCTCGGGATGACACTCTCGCTGTCACTCCACTCAGCGTGTCATCCCGAGCGTAGCGAGGGATCTTTAGGCCGTTTGCGGCGGTCAGGCTCTGCGACGCAAGCGGGTTTGCCTTGGCTTCTTGGTGATCCGGGGCAGGCTGTCGATGTAGGCCACGGCGTCGCCCACGGTCAGGAGTTGCTTGGCCT
>MEMN01000022.1:17867-19125 GCA_001767945.1 Alphaproteobacteria bacterium RIFCSPHIGHO2_12_FULL_66_14
AGTTCAACCGTATCGAGACTGTCGGCGCCGAGGTCTTCGGCGAAGCGTGACTGTTCGGTGATCGGCCCCCGCGCCGAGCCGAGATGCTCGTCGACGAGCCTCTTCACACGCTCCAAGGTGTTGGGCATTGCACACCTCCACGGTCCATGGCCTCGCCTGGCCCTTAACGAAGCACGCGGCGAAGCGGTTGCCGGCCGTCCTTCTCGCAGCGTGAAGAGGATGCCACATTCCGCGACCGTTGTCTGGAGGCCATCCGCTTCGGGCCAGCCGCCGCTTCCGCCCTTGCCCCTGGACCGACGGGGAATGCTTGGACTTCCGATGCCTGAAAGCGCAGCGTGAATCGCATCAGCTCGAACAGGCTGGATCGTGAAGGACCGGTTCCGACCGGACGCCGGAAACCGGGAAGTGAACGGAAAACGATGTGCTTCTCGGCCTCAGCGAGCTTCGTCACGGCGGGGGTTACCGGCGCCATCGGCCTTGTCGTCCTGAGCCGGGTCAGTGATCCGCGAGAGCTGCCGTTGGCGGCCACGCCTCTGATCTTCGCCGTCCACCAGGGAATAGAGGGACTGCTGTGGCTCAACCTGCCGTCGGCGCCCGATGGAGCCCTGTCGAAGGCCTTGACGTTCCTGTACCTGTTTTTCGCCGAGGCGTTCTGGCCGCTCTACGCGCCGATCGCCGTATGGCTGATCGAGCCGAATGAGAAGCGCCGGCGCCTGATGGCCGTCTGTCTGGTCATCGGTGCAGGGGTCGGCGTCTATCTGTTCTGGTGGATTCTCGGGCACCCCTATGTCGCGACGATCGTGGATGGTCACATCGTCTATGCGGCGGCGTATCGGCAACCGGTCGCCGTCGGGGCCGCCTATCTCGCGGCAACCGGCCTGCCGCTGCTGCTGTCGTCGCAGCGCACGGTGGTTGTCCTGGGGGCGATCGTTCTCGCGGGCCTGCTGGTCGCCTATGCCTTCTATTGGGAGGCCTTCATTTCGGTGTGGTGCTTCTTCGCGGCGGCGGCGAGCACGGCGATCCTGTGCCATTTCGAATGGTCGCGCCGGAGACGCCTGCGGACCGCAGGTGCCTAGGCATTTCTCGGCTGTCGGGCGCTCGCTTGTCCAGCGGCGGCGGCATAGTATCGACGCGAACGAGACATCGTTATCGGCGCCTGTCGCCGCGGAAGATCTAGCCTTGAGCGACCGACGCCCACCGATCATTCCTTTTTTCCCGCCGAACGCGCCTCGCCCCGAGGGGCGGCTGGGTCGCGGCC
>MEMN01000022.1:19482-20113 GCA_001767945.1 Alphaproteobacteria bacterium RIFCSPHIGHO2_12_FULL_66_14
GGGCGGCGCCTGAACTGTCGATCAGCGTCCGCATCCAGCGCCGGACGGCTGGGGTGTTGGCCTGGAAATCCAGCACCACCGACATGCCCGCCTTCAGGAGCGATACGACATGCGGCCCCATGGCGGCGCGGACGCGGGCCGAATACCGGGCGTAGTCCTCGATGGTTTTCAGCTCGCCGGGAAACAGCGTCGCGTTCCAGTGATCCTCGCTGATGAGGACGGTGGCGGGTCGCGCCGCCAGGCGTTTGGCCAGCGTCGATTTCCCCGCGGCGATCTTGCCGCACAGGAGATAGAGCGTCGGTCGTGGCGTGGGCATTGCCGCCGGCACTCCGGGTCACAGCCTGAGCAGGTTGCCGTATCCCGCGACCGGCGTTCGGACTCCCGACCGCCGGAGGCAATGCCAGAGGCTCGCCTGGTTGGCCGAGATCACCGGCCGCCCGAGGTCGTGCTCCAGCGTCTCGAGGATGGCGACGCAGCGAAAGCCCGTGCCCCCGATCAGCACGCCGTCGGCCTCGGGCGGGCAGGCGGCGCGGATCTGGGCATGGAGCGGTTCGACCTCCTGCTCGAAGCCCATGCCGTGGCCGTAGAGATCCTGCGGCGGCAGGTCCCGCCACTTGGCGCCCGGATCCAT
>MEMN01000022.1:20198-20403 GCA_001767945.1 Alphaproteobacteria bacterium RIFCSPHIGHO2_12_FULL_66_14
AGCACCAGGAACGGCCGTTTCACCTCAGAGGCGCCGAGCGCGGCGAGCGTGTCGAGGCCGTTGGTCGTGGCGATCGCGCCGGCGCCCAGCGTTGTTGTGCCGAGTGCTGCGGGGCCGAGCGCTGCGGAGAGCGCCGATACGGTGGCGTCGTCCCAACCCTTGCCGCCCACGACGCTGCTCGTCGTATGGGCGAGCACGACGGCCG
>MEMN01000022.1:20573-20690 GCA_001767945.1 Alphaproteobacteria bacterium RIFCSPHIGHO2_12_FULL_66_14
TCGCTGCCGACGATGAACAGCCCGATCCGGGCCCGCCAGCCCCAGTTGTCGTGGGCGAGTGTCGTTTCATTGGTCATGGGCGGGAGAGTGGACAGGCGGGGCGCGGAAGGGAACGAA
>MEMN01000023.1:0-5090 GCA_001767945.1 Alphaproteobacteria bacterium RIFCSPHIGHO2_12_FULL_66_14
CGGGTCCGCGCATGGTGCTCACGATCGGCTTGGAACAGTTGATGACGTTGTAGACGATGTCGCGCGCTTCCTTCCAGGTCCGCAGCAGCGCGTTGTAGTCCTTTATATTGTTTTCGATGAGGTCGAAGTCGCCGCCCGCCGAGAACACCTTGCCGCCGGCGCCCTGGATGATGACGCAGTTGACGGTGTCGTCACTGTCGATGTCGCGCCACACATTGACCAGTTCGGTATGCATGATCGCGTCGGTGGCGTTGTATTTGTCCGGGCGATTCATGGTGACGCGCAGCACCTTGGGGTGCGGACGGTCGAACAGCAGGCGCTGATATCGTTTTTGCCAGTCGGACATTGGGGCTCCTCCGTTGGGGGAGCCTATCCCGCTTCGTCCCGTCCGCTCAACGCCGCGTATTGCCGGCGTTCCATTGGCGCGAGCTGGCGAAGCGCACGGCCTCTTCCGCCGCGCGAACCAGGCCACGCGCCTTCAGCACGCTCTCCTGGTACTCGGCCTCGAGGTCTGAATCGGCCACGACGCCTACGCCCGCCTGCACGTACATGGTGTTGTCCTTCACCAGGCCGGTGCGCAGCAGGATGCAGGTGTCCATCGAGCCGTTGGCGGCGAAGTAGCCGGCGCAGCCGGCATAGATGCCGCGGCGCACCGGCTCGACCTCTTCGATGATCTCCATGGCGCGCACCTTGGGCGCGCCCGACAGCGTGCCGGCGGGGAAGCCGGCCTTGAGCGCATCGATCGCATCCAGTCCGTCCTCGAGCGTGCCCTCGACGTGGCTGCTGATGTGCTGGAGGTGGCTGTACTTCTCGATGGTGAACTGTTCGACGACCCGCACCGAGCCGATCTTGGCGACGCGACCCACGTCGTTGCGCGCGAGGTCGAGCAGCATGAGGTGCTCGGCATGCTCCTTGGGGTCGGCCAGCAGCTTGTCGGCGAGTTGCTTGTCCTCCTCGGGCGTGGCGCCGCGCCGGATGGTGCCGGCCAGCGGGCGGATGGTGACGATGTTGTCGCGCAGGCGCACCAGGATCTCGGGACTGGAGCCCACGATCGAGAAGTCGCCGTAGTCGAAGAAGATCAGGAACGGCGAAGGGTTGATACGGCGCAGCGCCCGGTAGAGCGACAGCGGCGGCAGGGTGAAGGGCAGCGAGAAGCGCTGCGACGGCACGATCTGGAAGGCGTCGCCCGCGCGGATGTACTCCTTGCAGGTCTCGACCATCCGCTTGAAGTCGTCCTTCGACATGTTGGCCTGCGGCTCGGGCAGGGCGTCGAGGGCGGCAGCATCGTCGCCACGGAAGGGAAGCGCGCGCTCGAAGTCGGAGACCGCGTCGGCTAGCCGCTCCTGTGCCGCCTCGTAGGCCGCGCGGGCGCTGATGCCGGGCAGTGGCCAGGCCGGCGTCACGAGGGTGACATTGTCCTCGAGGCGATCGAAGATGCAAATGAGGGTTGGCCGCACCATGATAGCGTCAGGCAAGCCGATCGGGTCCGGATTCTCGTCCGGTAGCCGCTCCATGTCGCGGACCATATCGTAGCCCAGGAAGCCGAACAGGCCCGAGGCCATGGGCGGCAGACCGGGCGGCAATTCCATCTGGCATTCCCGGATCAGCAGGCGCAGCGTTTCGAGGGGGCGGCCGTCCAGCGGCTCGAAGGCCTGGGCATCGGTGCGGGCGCGGCGGTTGATCTCCGCCTTGCCCTTGGTGCAGCGCCAGATGACATCGGGTTTGAGGCCGATGATCGAATAGCGGCCACGCACGGAACCGCCCTCGACGGACTCGAGCAGGAAGGAGTTGGCGCGGCCGTCGGCGAGCTTGAGATAGGCCGAAACCGGTGTGTCGAGGTCAGCGACCAGCGTGGTCGAGACGACCTGCGGCTGACTGGCATCGTAGCGTGCCGCGAAGGCGTCGAAGTCAGGCGAGATCGACATAGCGCGGCTGTTACTGTTGCTGCTGTGGGCGGAATGCTGCTGCGAAGGCGCCTTCGTCGACCGTGACGCCGTACTTGGCGCGAAGCGCGGCGACCAGCTCGAGAATGAGGTCGTTGGCCATCATGGTGTCGAGTTGCTTGCCGAAGCGGTCGAGAGCTTCCTTGTCTTTGGTGAGGTCCGGCGGTTCGACCTGCATGAGGCGGACGACAACGCTTCCCTCGCTGGTTCGCACAGCCTGGGTCTTGCCCGGAGCGAGCTTGAAGAGCTCCTGCACGACCGGCTGGGTCAGATAGTTGCCGGCGTCGGCTTCGAAGCGGGTCACTGCCTTGGTGGTTCGGACTTCAAGGCCGAGTTCCTTGGCGATATCGGCCAGCGTGGTGCCGGCACTAGCCCTTTCGACTGCGGCCTTGACCTTGGCGTCAGCGAGCTTTCGGCGCTCCTCGTTCTGCCAGGCCTCGATCACCTTGGGCTCGACCTCGCTAAGGGTGGGGATACGGGCGGGCGTGATGCGATCGGTCCGGACGACGAAGTATTCGCCGCGCTGGGTTTCCAGGACGTCGCTCTCGGCGCTTTCGCGCGTGGCGAAAGCGGCCTGGACCAGCTCGGCCGCGGCGGGGCCGATGACGACCTGCTTGCCCGCGGGATCCATGCCCCGTGCGTCGACATTCTCGTAGGTCTTCACCTTGATGCCGAGATCTTCGGCCGCCGTCTTCATCGATTGCGTCTTGCCCAGCATGCGTTCGAAATCGGTGACCAGTTTGATCAGGAGGTCGGGGGCCTGCTGCGTCCGCATGTCCTTCTCGAGCTTTTCCTTGACCTCGGCGAACGACACTGACTTGCCAGGCTCGATCTTGTTGACGCGCACGATATGCCAGCCGAGTGGTGACTGGATCGGTGCCGGCGCAATGCCTTCGGGCGAGGCGAAGATACCATCGGCGAGCGGGCCGGGCGGCAATTCCTTCTTCGTCACCGGGCCGAGCTTGATGACGCCGTCGGCATTTCCGAGGACCTCCTTGGCCGCGTCCTCGAGCGACTTGCCGGCAGCGGCGGCAGCGATGATCGCCTTGGCCTTGGCCTCGCTGTCAGCCATCGCCTGGTCGACATCGCGCTTCTCGGGCGTCCCGAACTCGGCGGATCGGGCCTCGTATTCCTGCTTCACCTGCTCGGCCGATACGGCAATCTGCGGCAGCAGGTCGTCGGCCGTCAGCAGAACGTAGGAAAAGGCTCGATACTCCGGGATCTGGAACTTGGCCTTGTTGGCGTCGAAGTAGCTGTTGAGTTGTTCGGCCGTCGGCTTGGGAACGTCAACGACGATGGCATCAGGCACGTAAACCGTTTCGGCAATCCGCTTCTCGCTTTCCAGGCGAAAAATGTCGTCGCGCAGGGACTTGGGCGAGAGGCCATCGCTGCGGACGACCGCGAAGAGCTGCCCGGCCGCGATCTCGCGCCGGGTATCCGTCACGAACTGGGCCTCGCCGATGCGGGCCTGCTGCAGGCGGTTGCGGAAGAGCAGGGGGTCGAATGACCCGCCGGTGCTCTGGAAGGCGGGATTGCGGGCGATTGCGGCCCGGACCTCGGCATCGCTCACCGTCAAGCCGAACTGCTGAATGGCATAGTCGAGTACCGCGCGCTGAATGACTTCCTCCAGGGCTCGGACATGCAGGCCGAAGCGCAGAGCCTGCTCCGGCTCTGGCCGTTGGCCGGTCTGGCGCTGGATCGCCTCGAGCTGGCGATTGAACTGATCGCGGACCTCCGTGACGTAGATCGGGGCGCCGCCTATCCAGCCATACAGCGGCAGGCGGGTGCCGCCGACGTGGGCAACCTCGGTACTGCGCCCATCGGTGCGAAGCATGTCGCCGATGCCCCAGAAGGCAAAGCTGATGATCAGCATGCCGAAGAGCACGAACAGGATGATAAAGCGGGCGAATTTGCGGAATTGATTCACGGAGCCGGCAGGGGTTTTGAATGGGGGCCATGCCTACCATTGGCCCCATTGGCAGGCAACCAAGCGGACTTTGACCATAAACGCCGGGGCCGGTAGACACGCCACGAGACGAATCGAGGGAAATGGAATGGCACGTTCGAGGCGACCGCTGATCGCGGGCAACTGGAAAATGAACGGTCTGCGCGCCGATGCCATGAACTTGGCCACGGGTGTCGCCGCGGGCGTGAAGCGCGCCGGTTGGACCGACCGCGAGGTTTTGGTCTGCCCGCCGGCGACGCTGGTCATGGCCGTCTCCGAGGCGGTGAAGGGGAGCGGCGTCCTGGTCGGTGGACAGAACTGCCACGCCAGCGTGAGCGGTGCCCATACCGGCGACATCTCTGCCGAGATGCTCGGGGATGCCGGAGCCAGCCACGTCATCGTCGGCCATTCCGAGCGTCGTACGGATTGCGGCGAAACCGACACCGACGTGCGGCACAAGGCGGAGGCAGCCTGGCGCGCCGGCCTGCTACCCATCGTCTGCATCGGCGAGACGCTGGCCGAGCGCGAGAGCGGTCGGACGCTTGCGGTGCTGGAAACACAGCTCAAGGGCAGCGTGCCGGCGGGGGCGACGGCCGCGAAGCTGGTGGTCGCCTACGAACCGGTATGGGCGATCGGCACTGGCAAGACGCCTAGCGTCGCGGAGGTCGCCGCAGCGCACGCGCATATTCGCCGGGTGCTGACCGGGCTGATCCCCGACGCCGGCGCATTGCGCCTCCTCTACGGCGGGTCGGTCAAGGGCAGCAACGCCGGCGAATTGCTGGCGGCAGGCGACGTCGATGGCGCCCTTGTCGGGGGCGCCAGCCTGAAGGCGGACGAATTTTTGGCTATCGCCAAGGCCGCCTAAAGCGGCTAGAAGCGCCCGCTTGGCGGACATCCCCATCTAGCGCTGGACAATAATGGACGCGGTACGAGGCTTTCTGCACGATTGGCGACTGGTGCTGCTGATCATCCACGTCGGCGTCACGGCCGCGATGATCATCGTCATCCTGCTTCAGCGCAGCGAAGGCGGCGGCCTTGGCATGGGCAGCCGCTCCGATGCGCTGTTCTCGGTGCGTGGCCAGGCCAACGTGCTGTCGCGCCTGACGGCGATCTTCGCCACCATCTTCTTCGCGCTCAGCCTCCTCATGGCCTGGAGCATGACTGATCCGGGACGCACCGCGAAGTCCATCATGGATAGAATG
>MEMN01000023.1:5103-13866 GCA_001767945.1 Alphaproteobacteria bacterium RIFCSPHIGHO2_12_FULL_66_14
TCGCGATCTGACGGTCGCGTCGGGAAAAATTTCCGGCGGGAGCGATATCCCCATGGCTGGGGCCAACAACGTTTAGTATGCTGTAAGCCCATGACGCGCTTTATCTTCATAACGGGCGGCGTGGTTTCCTCGCTTGGTAAGGGTCTTTCGTCGGCGGCGCTGGGTGCGCTGCTGCAAAGCCGTGGCTATCGGGTCAGGCTACGCAAGCTCGATCCGTACCTCAATGTCGACCCGGGGACGATGAGTCCCTACCAGCACGGCGAGGTCTTCGTGACCGACGACGGAGCCGAAACCGATCTCGATCTCGGTCATTACGAACGCTTCACCGGCGTCGACGCCAGGCAGAGCGACAATATCACGACGGGTCGGATCTATTCGGGTGTGATTGCCCGGGAGCGGCGCGGTGAGTACCTCGGCGCCACCGTACAGGTCATTCCGCACATTACCGACGCCATCAAAGAGTTCGTGCTGGCCGACAGCTCGCAGGAGGATTTCGTCCTGGTTGAGATCGGCGGCACGGTGGGTGACATTGAGGGGCTGCCTTTCCTCGAGGCTATTCGCCAGCTCGGCAACGAACTCGGCCGCGAGCGGACGATGTATGTCCATCTCACGCTGCTGCCGTGGGTGCCGACGGCGGGAGAGCTCAAGACCAAGCCGACGCAGCATTCGGTCAAGGAACTGCTGAGCGTCGGCATCCAGCCCGACCTGCTGGTTTGCCGCAGCGGCGACAAGGAGATCCCCGCCAACGAGCGGCGCAAGATCGCACTGTTCTGCAACGTCAAGCAGGAGCGCGTGATCGAGGCGCGCGACGTCGACACCATCTACCAGGTGCCGATCGCCTATCACGATCAGGGCTTCGACCGTGAGGTTTGCCGCTACTTCGGCTTAGAGGCCGACGTGGAGCCCAACCTCGACCGCTGGCGCGGTGTCGTGCGCTCGGTGCGCGAGCCCGAAGGAAAGGTGACCATCGCGGTCGTCGGCAAGTACACGGTACTGCTCGATGCCTACAAGTCGCTTTCGGAAGCGCTGACGCACGGCGGCTTCGCAAGCAATGTTAAGGTCGGCCTGGAATGGATGGACTCCGAAATCTTCGAGCGTGACGATGCTGTGGCGCATCTGGAGAACGTCCACGGCATCCTCGTGCCCGGCGGCTTCGGCGAGCGCGGCACCGAAGGCAAGATCCATGCGGTGAAGTTCGCCCGCGAGCGCGACGTGCCGTTTTTCGGTATCTGCTTCGGCATGCAGATGGCAGTGATCGAGGCGGCCCGCAACCTGCTAGGGCTCGAAGGCGCCTCGTCGACGGAGTTCGGACCGTGCGAGGATGCGGTGGTCGGCCTGATGACCGAATGGATCAAGGGTAACCAGGTCGAAAAGCGAGATGCGGCGGGCGACCTCGGCGGCACGATGCGGCTCGGCGCCTATGCGGCGCACCTCCGCCCAGGGACCATGGCGCACGAGATCTATGGTCAGGACGTGATCAGCGAGCGCCATCGCCACCGCTACGAGGTGAACGTCAACTACAAGGACCGGCTGGAGCAGGTCGGTCTGAGGTTTTCCGGCATGTCGCCCGACGGTATCCTGCCCGAGGTCGTAGAAATCCCGGACCATCCCTGGTTCCTGGGCGTTCAGTACCACCCGGAGCTCAAATCACGGCCGTTTGCCCCCCATCCGCTGTTCACCTCGTTCATCGGGGCGGCCAAGAAGCAGAGCCGACTGGTGTGACAGGCGGGGATGTTCCCGTCTGGGAAGTCGTATTTCGGTCATGTTTTTCGGCGCAAGATCGTTGTCATGATCCGTACCCTTCTTCTCGTCCTGCTCGCGGCAGTAACCTTGACGTCCGGCGTGGCTGCCCAACCCGCTGCGCAGTCGCCCTACGGCAGGGCGGAACGACGTGATCCGATTTTCCTGCGTTTCGATCAGATGGCGGAACGCTACTGGGTCAACACCGACACGATGACGGCAAGTCACAAGGCCGTGGCCGTGCCGCTGCCACGTCAGTGCGCCTTCCTCTACGCCGACTCCTACTCGAAGGGGCAGATGAGCGAGAGCGAAGTGCAGGAAGTGGCCCTGTCCAACTGCAATCGCCGACTGGCCGAACTGGGGCCTCTCGGCGAAAATTACAGCGTGAACTGCCAATGCAAGGTCGTGATCAGTAATGAAACTTACGTCGTGCCGCGCGACACGTTGCCCGACGACTCCTACGGTCCGATCTCGATTTTTTATCGCGACGACCGCGGCAACGTTGCCCGTCTGAACGGTGTGGCCCGCTATGGTGCTCTGATTGGGCGTGACCGATCGGTCACTTTCACTGTCGAGAATGTCCGTGCGGAGCAGGTCTGCGACGGCACCTTCACCAACGAGGGCCCCAAAAGTGGCAAGTTCTCGCTGTCCTGCTTCGGCGGCAAATTCAGCGGCAACGGGAACTACGAGCGGAAGGCAGGTGCCCCGAATGACCACATCGTCGCCCGCGGCCAGACCTCGCGTGGCCTCCCGGTCGTTCTGGTGATCGGATTGCCCTCGCAGCTCGCCGCCGGAACCTATGGCGGCATCTGACATGCGTCACGCGCGAGTGCTTCTCACTCTGGTCGTGCTTCTGCCGGCGGCGGCGTTCGGCCAGAGCGCCGGCGAGGTCGAACGCTGCTTCCAGAATCCCGCGGCATGCTCGTCAGGTGGCGGCGCGGCGCCTTCGCCTGCTCCCGGCAGCGGCGGGGCCCCCATCGCGGCGGCCCGACCGGCGCCACCGGACTACGCCAGCGTTCTGCGGAGCCCGGAGCCCGATCGCAAGCGCATCCAGGAATCGTTACGTACACTGGACAAGTACAACGGTCCGATCGACGGCGACCTGCAGTCGGCGGCGACGGTGAAGGCGATCGGCGACTGGCAGAAGGGGCGGGGCACACCCGCCGTCGGCAAGCTGACCCCGGCTGAAGTGCAGCAGCTCAACGCCGAGGCGGCCAAGGTCCCGATTCGGCGGATCGAACCAACGACCCAGACCGCAGCGGCACCGGTGGCGACGCCGTCGAATGCCGATGCGCTGAAGGCGCTGCGGGATAGGCTGGCGGCGCGCCGCAAGGCGGCCGAACCCAAGGCCGAGGCGGCGTCGCAGTCGTTGATCCGCGATCTCAAGGCCTATGTCGCCGCTGACGGCAAGGGCGTTGCGGGCGAGCAGTTCGTCACCTTCGCCAAATGGTACGCCGACAACAAGGCGTCGGGCCGCGCCGTCGGAGCGATCGCGCCGGTGATCGACGACTACGGTGATGCCAAGGCGGGAGCGGCTGCCACGACGGAGATCAGGTTCGAAACCAGGCAGGGCGCGGATGTCTACTCGCAATGCCTCGTCTTCGCCTGGATCGAAGGCACGCCGCGCAAGAACACGCAGGCCTTCTCCTGCGACGACGTCGCCGCGGTCGAGAAATGGAAGACTGATCAGGCGCTGAAGAGCGCCTGGCGGTAGCTCCGGCCTCGGCATAGAAACCTGCGCTGCTCCGTCACTTGCTCAGCGCCTGAGGCGCGGTTAGAAGACCGCGCCCAGAGGGAGTTTTTCTAATGAGCGCCATCGCCGAAATCCGCGCCCGCGAAATCCTCGACAGCCGAGGCAACCCCACGGTCGAGGTCGAAGTGGAACTCGAGAGTGGTGCGATGGGTCGCGCTGCCGTGCCATCGGGCGCCTCGACCGGCGCCCACGAGGCGGTCGAACTGCGCGATGGCGACAAGAAGCGCTATGGCGGCAAGGGCGTGCTGAAGGCGGTCGCGGCGGTGAATGCCGAAATCATGGATCTGCTTTGCGGGCTCGATGCGCTCGAGCAGATCAAGATCGACCGGGCGATGATCGAGCTCGACGGCACCCCGAACAAGGGCCGACTCGGCGCCAATGCGATCCTGGGCGTCTCGCTAGCGGTCGCCAAGGCGGCCGCCATGGACAGCGGCCTGCCGCTCTACCGTTACGTCGGCGGCAGCCAGGCCTCGGTGCTGCCGGTGCCGATGATGAACATCATCAACGGCGGCGCCCATGCCGACAACCCGATCGACATCCAGGAATTCATGATCATGCCAGTGAAGGCCGCGCGCTTCTCCGAGGCGCTGCGCATGGGTTCGGAAGTGTTCCATGCGCTGCGCGGCCAGCTCAAGGATGCCGGACACAACACCAACGTCGGCGACGAGGGCGGCTTCGCGCCCAATCTCGCAACGGCCGACGAGGCGCTGACCTTTGTCATGAAGGCAATCGAGAAGGCCGGTTACAAGCCGGGCGAGGACGTCATGTTGGCTCTCGATCCCGCCTCGACTGAATTTTTCAAGAAGGGCAAGTACGAGATGGCGGGCGAGGGCAAGTCGCTCGACGCCGGCGGCATGGTCGACTACTACGCCGACCTCGTGAAGCGCTACCCGATCGTGTCGATCGAGGACGGCATGGCCGAGGACGACATGAAGGGCTGGAAGGCGATCACCGACCGGCTCGGCAAGAAGATCCAGCTGGTCGGCGACGACCTGTTCGTCACCAACCCCAAGCGCCTCGCCGACGGCATCAAGGACGGCCTTGCCAATGCGATCCTGGTGAAGGTCAACCAGATCGGTACGTTGACGGAGACCATGGAAGCGGTGTCGATGGCGCGAAATGCGAACTACGGAGCGGTCATGTCCCACCGCTCGGGTGAAACCGAGGACGCCACCATCGCCGACCTCGCGGTCGCCACCAACTGCGGCCAGATCAAGACCGGCTCGCTGTCGCGCTCGGACCGGCTGGCCAAATACAACCAGCTGCTGCGCATCGAGGAGCAACTCGGTACCCAGGCGCGCTACGCCGGGACATCGATCCTGCGCGGCGCCTAAGCCTTGAACGCCACCTCGTAGTGGCGGGCGAAGTCGTCGAAGTCGGAAAGCACGGCGCGCGCCGCCGGCTCGACGATGGCGCTGCCGATATCCTCACCCGCAAACGAACGGATCGAGTCGAGCGATTCCCAGAATGTCACGGCCAGGAATTCCACCTCGCCGCTGATCTCGCGGTGCAGCAGCCAGGCCTCTCGATGGCCCGCAAGGGTTTTGAGTTGCGGGAACACCGTCCCGGTGACGTGCTCGTGGTATGCGTCGGCATTGGCGCCGAGGGGCGCCTGGCCCCGCCAGATGCGGACGATCATGAGCCGAGCCTAGTGGCGCACCGTGGGCCGGTATTGGTAGAAATTGCCATGGCCCGCCGCGACCCTCACAACTCGACACACTACTGGTGGGACCGGCATCTTGCCGGTCTCAGCCTGATGCGGGCTGACTTCACGACGCACGAATATCCACTGCACACGCACGATGCGCTGGTGATCGCGGTGACGGAGCAGGGCGGCTCGGTGGTGCGCAGCCGCGGCGAGCTTCAGGCTGCGACGCCCTCGACGCTGTTCGTCTTCAACCCCGAGGAGCCGCACGGCGGCTGGCTGGGGCGCAGCGCGCGCTGGCGGTACCGCTCGCTCTATCTGACGCAGTCCGCGCTCGACGGTGTCGCCGAGGGGCTGGGCATCGACTCGATCCCGTATTTCACGCGTAACACGTTCGGCGAGCGCGACCTGATTCAGTCCTTTCTCGGTCTTCATCTGGCGCTGGAAGAGGGACGGGATGTGTTCCGGGAGCGTGAGCTCTTGGTTGGCAGCTTCGGCCGGCTGTTCGAGCGTCATGGCAGCGGACGCAGTCGCATTCCGCCGGCACCGCGCGATCGGGTGCTGTTCGAGCGCGTGAAGGAGCGGATGTTCGTTGACTACGCGTCCAACCTGCGACTTGAGGCGTTTGCAGCCGATGTCGGGCTCACGACCTTCCAGCTCATCGGGCTCTTCAAGCGCGTCACGGGTCTGACGCCGCACGCTTACCTCACGCAGATCAGACTGGGTATGGCATGCCGGCACCTGCGGCGGGCCGAGGCACCGGCCGACGTTGCGACCGCTGTCGGCTTCTACGACCAGAGTGCCCTCAACAAGCATTTCAAACGCTGTTACGGCATCACGCCGTTGCAATTCACCCGCGCCGCCGCCTAGCAATTCCAGCCAATACGTTTGGCGGGAAAGGCGCTAGCGGTGGGGTATGCATCTCTTCTGCCATGACAATCCCGAGACCTTGACCGTGGAGACTGCGGTCGTCGACGCGCGGCCCGGCAAGGTCGTACTGGCGCAATCGCCGTTCTATCCAGGCGGGGGTGGGCAACTCGCGGATCGTGGTGTGGTGCGCTGGAACGGCGGCGAAGCGGCGGTGATCGGGTTTGAGTATGCCGCCGGCAAACTCTGGCATCTCCTGGATACGCAAGCCGAACTGAGCGACAAGGTCGAGACAGCGGTCGATCCGACATTCCGCCAGACCATGCGTCAAATCCACACAAACACCCATATCCTGAACGCCTTCGTCTTCCAGAGCTTCGATGGTGCGTTGGTGACCGGTGTGCAGATGTACGAAGACGGTTCGGCGCGCATGGATTTCGACGTGCCCGGCGCCGACAATGACCGCTTGCGATCGCTCGAGGGGCCGATCAACGACGTGATCGCCCAAGACATCGTGGTGAACTTCGCTTACGTGCCGGTGGCTGAGGCCCAGGCCGAGCACGGCCTGATTCGCAGCCGCTCCGTCGCGCCGCCGCCGACCCCTGATGGCAAGATCCGTATCGTCGAAATCGTGGGACTCGACCGTCAGGCCTGCGGCGGAACGCATCTCGCCTCGACCGGTGCTTCACCGCCCATTCACATTCTCAAGATCGACAACAAAGGCCGTCACAATCGTCGGGTTCGGATCGGTCTCGGCGCCGCTAAGCGCCTCTGATAAAACAAAAAATCTTGACTTCCTGACACCATATGTTGCCATATGAGTTCGGGAACGTCGTATATGTTGTTGAGACCACGTCAGATTCTGGCTCCAATCGTGTTCGCGACGGTGTTTGGCTATTTCGGCTATCACCTTGTGAACGGCGATCGCGGTTTGCTGGCCATGGCCCATCTGCAGCGCGAAGTTCTGATCGCCGAGCAGAACCTCACGGAGGCCGAGGCGACGCGAAAAATCTGGGAACGGCGCGTGGGGGCATTGCGCAACCAGAGTCTCGACCCCGACATGCTGGATGAGCGCGCGCGCATTCTGTTGAACTTTGCGCGCAAGGACGACACGATCATCTTCACGCCGACGCGCTGAGCAGATACTGCAAAGCGGCCGGCCGAAAGAAACTGTCCGCCGCATCGGTCCAATTGCAAACAATCGCTCAATTGCTGCGCCGCACTCGGGACCTATCTGGTTTTTTCCTGCTAGATCAACCACATCGGCATGAGCGATGCTATAAGCCACAGCGGGGCCACCGAGGGGAATGCTATGGCGAAGCCGGCCGTGAAGCCGAAGGTCGAATCTCTTCCCGCCAAGTCGAAGTCGCCCCCCAAGTCACCCGGGCCCGGCGACAACAGCGTGAGCGCTGAAGAACTCAAATCGTTCTACCGCAATATGCTGTTGATCCGCCGCTTCGAGGAGCGGGCGGGACAGCTCTACGGCATGGGATTGATCGGTGGTTTCTGCCATCTCTATATTGGCCAGGAAGCGGTCGTCGTCGGCATGCAGTCGACCATAGACGACAAAGACGCCGTCATTACCTCCTATCGTGACCATGGCCACATGCTGGCCTGCGGCATGGACCCCAAAGGCGTAATGGCTGAGCTGACAGGCCGCAGTGGCGGTTACTCCAAGGGCAAGGGCGGCTCGATGCACATGTTCAGCCGGGACAAGCATTTCTACGGCGGACACGGCATCGTGGGCGCCCAGGTGCCGATCGGCACCGGCCTCGCGTTCGCGCATAAATACGCTGGCACCAAGAATGTCTCGTTGACCTATTTCGGTGACGGCAGCGCCAACCAGGGCCAGGTCTACGAAGCCATGAACATGGCGGCGCTCTGGAAGCTTCCCGTCATCTACATCATCGAAAACAACCGCTACGGCATGGGCACTTCCGTCGAGCGCGCTTCAGCCACCACAGAACTCTACCGGCATGGCGAGGCCTTCGGTATTCCAGGCGAGCGTGTAGATGGTATGGACGTGCTGGCGGTGCGGGCGGCCGGCGAGAAAGCAGTCGACTATGCGCGTAGCGGCGCCGGGCCCTACATCCTCGAGATGCAGACCTATCGCTATCGCGGCCATTCGATGAGCGATCCGGCCAAGTACCGGACCAAGGAAGAAGTCGACAAGTATCGAACCGAACGCGATCCGATCGATCACCTGCGCAAGCGCATGCTCGACGCCAAGCTTACCGACGAGGCGGCGCTGAAGGCGGTCGATGCCGATATCCGCAAGATCGTGAACGACGCCGCGGAATTCGCGCAGCACAGTCCGGAGCCCGACCCGTCGGAACTCTGGACCAATATTCTGATCGGAGCCTGATTTCATGTCGATTTCGGTTCTGATGCCTGCGCTGTCTCCGACCATGACCGAAGGCAAACTCGCCAAGTGGCACGTGAAAGTGGGCGACGCGGTCAAATCCGGTCAGGTGATCTGCGAGATCGAGACCGACAAGGCGACTATGGAGGTCGAAGCCGTCGATGAAGGCACGGTGGTGCAACTTCTGATCGCTGAAGGCACCGAAGGTGTGGCGGTCAATACGCCCATCTGTATCCTGGCGGCCGAAGGCGAAAGCGTCGCCGATGCAGCCAAGGCGCCGCCGGCGGCTCCCGTCGCAACGGCCCGCCGCGAAGCGCCGCCGCCGGCGAGTGCGCCGGCACCGAGTCTTGCACCCGCACCGACGGCCGAGCCCGAGTGGACCGGCAAGACCGTTCA
>MEMN01000023.1:13947-14743 GCA_001767945.1 Alphaproteobacteria bacterium RIFCSPHIGHO2_12_FULL_66_14
AGTCGCGCAGTATCAAGGCGCCTACAAGGTGAGCCAAGGCTTGCTCGAGGAGTTCGGCGACAAGCGCGTCATAGATACGCCGATCACCGAGCATGGTTTCACCGGCCTCGGCGTCGGTGCGGCCTTCGGTGGCTTGAAGCCGATCGTCGAGTTCATGACCTTCAACTTCGCCATGCAGGCGATGGACCAGATCATCAATTCGGCGGCCAAGACGCACTATATGTCGGGCGGCCAGATGACCTGCCCGATCGTGTTCCGTGGCCCCAATGGTGCGGCCTCCCGCGTCGCCGCCCAACATTCGCAGTGCTACGCAAGCTGGTACGCGCACGTCCCGGGCTTGCGCGTGCTGGCGCCCTGGAGCGCCGCCGATGCCAAGGGGCTGCTGAAGGCTGCCATCCGAGATCCTAATCCGGTGATCTTCCTCGAGAACGAGATTCTCTATGGCCAATCCTTCGACGTGCCGGAGGATCCCGATTTCGTCCTCCCGATCGGCAAGGCCAAGATCGAGCGTGCCGGCAAAGACGTTACCATTGTCGCCTTCTCCATCATGGTCGGGAAGGCATTGCAGGCAGCGGAGGAACTGGCCAAGCAAGGCATCGACGCCGAGGTCATCAACCTGCGCAGCCTGCGCCCGTTCGACACCGAGACCATCGTCAACTCGGTGAAGAAGACCAACCGGCTGGTGTCCGTCGAGGAAGGCTGGGCGTTCGCCGGCATCGGCGCGGAGCTTTCAGCCCTGATGATGGAGTATGCCTTCGACTGGCTCGACGCACCGGTGAAGCGGGTTGCCGGCCTC
>MEMN01000023.1:14813-15067 GCA_001767945.1 Alphaproteobacteria bacterium RIFCSPHIGHO2_12_FULL_66_14
CCGCCCTCGCGGTCTGCAATCGTTGACGCGGGGAGGGTAGGGCCATGGCCGTCAATATCCTGATGCCCGCGCTGTCGCCGACGATGACGGAGGGCAAGCTCGCCAAGTGGCACGTGAAGGTGGGCGATGCGGTCAAATCCGGCCAGGTGATCTGCGAGATCGAGACCGACAAGGCCACCATGGAAGTCGAAGCCGTCGACGAGGGACGGATCGGTCAACTCGTCGTGCCAGAAGGCGCCGAGGGTGTGAAGGTG
>MEMN01000024.1:0-390 GCA_001767945.1 Alphaproteobacteria bacterium RIFCSPHIGHO2_12_FULL_66_14
GGCGCCGAGCTCGGCACGCGCTGCGAGATCAAGAACGTGAACTCGATCCGCTACGTCAAGCAGGCGATCGAGTATGAGGCGCGCCGCCAGGTCGAGATCATCGAAGGCGGCGGCAGGATCGTGCAGGAGACGCGGCGGTTCGAGCCCGGACGTGGCGAGACGCTCTCGATGCGTGCCAAGGAAGACGCGCACGATTACCGCTACTTCCCCGATCCCGACCTGCTGCCCCTGGTCTTCACCCAGGAGTATGTCGACAAGATCCGCGCCAGCCTGCCGGAACTCCCCGATGCGCGGAAGAACCGCTTCATCAAGGATTACGGTCTCACGCCCTACGACGCCGGTGTGCTGGTCGGCGAGAAGGACACGGCCGAATTCTTCGAGGCGGTCGCC
>MEMN01000024.1:407-9868 GCA_001767945.1 Alphaproteobacteria bacterium RIFCSPHIGHO2_12_FULL_66_14
GCAGGCGACCAACTGGGTCACCGGCGATTTCTTCGCCATGCTCAACCGCCGCGGCGTCGGCATCGCCGCCTCGCCGGTGAGTGCCGCGTCGCTCGGCAAGCTGCTCGACCTGATCGGCGACGGCACGATCTCTGGCCGCATCGCCAAGGACCTCTTCTTGGCCATGGAGGAGACCGGCAAGGACCCGGCCGTGCTGGTGGAAGAGCGTGGCCTGAAGCAGGTGACCGACACCGGCGCCATCGAGGCCGCCATCAAGGCGGTGATCGAGGCCAACCCGGGGCAGGTCACGGCCTACAAGGCCAAGCCCACCCTGATGGGCTGGTTCGTCGGCCAGGTCATGAAGTCGACCGGCGGCAAGGCCAACCCCAAGATTGTGAATGAACTGCTCAAGAAGGCGCTCGACGCCTCCTGATGATCTTCAGGGATCGGCATAGCGCACCAGCCGCGCCCTCATGCCGTCGTCTGACCAGATGAGGGCCGCGATCTGGCCGTCCTGCGTGCGCGCGATGTCGCTGGCCGTCACCGGCGGGCTCTGCCACTTGACCTTGCCGTCGAGGCCGGCGCGCACGACGTAGCAGGGTGGGCCGTCCATCGTGTCGCAGACGATGGCCGAGAACCCGTCGCCGTCGGCGATCGTACGGCGCGTCTGTCCGTAGCGCCACGACGTACGGCCGGCGACGTTCCCCATTTCGTCGAGCCGCACGATCTCCGGCGGGCGTGACGTGTCGAAGCGGCTGAGCGCCGACATCCAACCGCCGGGGAGCAGTGCGAACGACGTGCCTTGCGTAATGAAGGGCATGCGGCCCTGCGGCGTGCCGTCGGCGGCAAAGCGCGCGACATACCATTGGCTGAGCGCCATGACGCGCTGGATTTCCTGAATCACGGCCGACACACTGCCGTCGGGCCGCACGGCAAGGCCATAGACGTCCTCCGGAAAGCCGGGGCCTGGCCCCGCCTGCCAGGTGCGCTGGCCCTCGGCGTCGAACTTGCCGATCCACCAGTTGAACGGGCCGGGACCGAAGCCGCCGCCGACCAGCAGGCCGTCGTCGGCGGTCGGAAGATAGAACCTAGTCCGATAGTGGGACGCCGGACTACCCGGCGTCGCCGGCGGTACGGCGGTGGCGCGCCTTACCTTGCCGTCGGCGGCGACGCGATAGATCGACGTTACCGAGCGCTCCTGCTGTGGCGCGGCCGTCGCCTGGTTGGAACTGCTGAGGAAGACCGCTGTCTCGCCCGAGGGCATGGCAGCGACACCGAGCGAGGAGGCGTTGAACCCGGGCGAGCCGATGCCGGCCTGCACCGGCAGCATGGTGCGGAATTTTGGGCCGCCGTCGCGCAGATAGGCCAGCAGCTCGACGCGGGCGCTGGAGGCGACTGCGATGCCGTCGGGTGAGGGGCGGAAGCTGCTCATGAGTATATAGTGCGTACCGTCCGAGCCTACCGCCAAACGACCCGGTGGCCCGAAGTCGGAGAGCCGATGATCCGGCGGTGGCGGCAGCGGGATGTCGAGAGCGACACGCGGTTGCGGTTGGGCGAACGCCGGACCGCAAAGCAGGATGAGGAGAAGGGCCGGCAAATGACGCATCGTCCGAATCATATGTGCTAGGCTTGCCGCACGAAAGGGCCGGGAAAGCGATGACCGCAAAAATCTACGCCATGACCTGTGGCCGTCTGGTCGGGCGGCTCAAGGACATGATCGAGGGCGAGGATGGCCCGGTCGAGCTTCCGATCCCGTCCTACCTGATCGAGCATCCCAAGGGACGCGCGCTGTTCGACACCGGCATGCACCCGCAATGCCGCACCGATGCCGCCGGCCGCCTGGGCGAGCGTGTGGCCCGCATCTTCGGCTTCGAGCACTACGGCGCCGGGGACGACGTGAAATCGCGCCTCGAATCGATCGACCGCGACCCCGACAAGGTCGACTTTATCGTGAACTCGCACCTGCACTTCGATCATGCCGGCGGCAACGAACTGGTGCCCAACGCCACCATGGTGGTGCAGAAGCGCGAATGGCAGGCCGCCCGGGATCCCGAGACGGCGGCCAAGGTCGGCTTCTTCAAGGCCGACTTCGATCACGGCCATCCGGTGAAGCAGGTCGAGGGCGAGCACGATCTGTTCGGCGACGGCAGCGTCGTCTGCGTCCCGACCTGGGGCCACACGCCCGGTCATCAGTCGCTGAAGGTACGCACCGAGCACGGCGAGATCGTCCTTACCGGAGACGCCTGCTACTTCTGCCGCACCTTGAAGGAGCGCCGTCTGCCGCGCTTCGTCTGGGACCGTGAGCAGATGCTGGCGTCGCTCGATCGTCTCGCGGCACTTGAACGGGGCGGGGCCAAGCTGTTCTTCGGCCACGATCCGGCGTTCTGGAAAGACGTGCCGCAGGCGCCGGCGCCGGCGTTCTAGGACCGGCGTCCCGATCAGTTCTGCGGCATGAACTCGAGCATCAGGCCGCCCGTCTGTTCCGGCGCCACCAGCACGCGGTCGCCTTCGGTGAGCTGGAAGGCCACGTTGTTGGCGCGCAGGAGGGCCTGCAGCGGCCTCGAGCGCTCGACGGCAATTGCCGCCCCCACGACCACCGGCAGTCCGGTCGGCGGCATGATTTCGAGCGCCTTGTATTCGAGCTGGTAGGCGAGCGGCGACCAGATCAGCAGTTCCACCGAGCCAGCCTTGACCATCATGCAGCCGTCGAAAATTTCCTCGATCTGGCCGCCCCAGGCTGCCTTCAGTGCCTTAGCCGTCTCCCGCGGATTCTCGGCCACGGCGTGGATCGCCATCAGGCCGAGCGCGCCGTTGGGATGGACGATCCACTCCGGCTCCATGAAGGCGTCGGGTGTCTCATGCTTCACCGCGAACCACGGCAATGGCCCCTCGGGCTCGCCGACCACGACGCCGGCATCGACCTCGAAGCCGTCCTCTGTTTCCCAGGCGTGGATGTGCTCTTTGCCTTCGAGCTCCTCCACGTTCATTGCCAATGCAATGCGCGTGTCCTCGCCCGCCAGAAGCTCGATGTAGTTGGGGACATCGTCGCGGTCGGGCTGAAAGCAGATGCAGCGCGGCTCCACCCCCTCCGGCGTCAGGTTGAAGCCGAGCTGCAGCAGCTTGGCGGCGATGGCGTCCGGGTCGGTGTGGCTGACCGAGAGATGATCGATGTCGCGGGCCGAAATTTTCATGCCCGGTCATACAGTCTTAACGGCCTCACGCTCAAGTGCGATGCTTGTGCGCAGACGGCGTGCTAATGCCGCGCCGTTCACTGTTCCACTGGAGGAAAACATGTCGAAGATGACGCTGTACGGTATTTGGCTGAGTGGCCCGACCTACAAGGCGGGGCTCGCCCTGTCGCTGATGGGCCAGCCTTTCGCCTACAAGCACGTCGATCTGCGCGCCGGCGCTCACAAGCAGCCGGACTATCTCGCGGTCAACCGCTACGGGCAGGTGCCGGCGCTGGTCGACGGCGATCTCAAGCTCTGCCAGTCAGGCTCGATCCTGCTCTACCTCGCCGAAAAATTCGGCAAGATGGGCGGCAAGACTGCTGAAGAGAAGGCACGCGTGCGCGAGTGGCTGTTCTGGGAATTCGACCGGTTGGCGCCCAACGTTTATCGCCCGCGCGCCATCAAGAAGGGCTTTCTAAAGGCCGACGACAACGTCTATCAGCTCTATACCGGCCTCGCCAACGACGCGCTCAAGGTGCTGGACGCCTCGCTCGCCAAGTCGGCTTTCCTGGTCGGCAATGAGGCGACCATCGCCGACGTCGCCGTCTATGGCGATGTCGCCTATGCCGAGGAGGGCGCAATCGATCTCGGGCCCTACGCCAACGTGACGTCCTGGATGGGTCGGGTCGAGAAGCTGCCCGGCTTCAAAAAGTACGTCGAACTGCTGCCACAGCAGGACGCGGCCTGAGGAACGGACGGATCAGGCTTCCAGTGTCTTCTTCATGACGCCGGTCGCCTGATCCATCATTCCGCCGATCGCCGGCGCGAGTTCGTTCGGCAGGAGATCGATCGTCCACACCAGTCGGCTCCTGGCCGTGCCCTCGGGAAGGACCTGGACCGCGGCATTGTAGTGGCTGGCCCGTCCCTCGACGACGGCATAAACCAGCCGGCGGTCCTCGTCGTCGGCCGTCACCAGCCGTTCGCGCGCCACCAGGCCGTTGAAAAAGGTGACGACGCGGTCTCCTTTGTCCATCTCGAGCGCGGTGAGAAAACCCGGCGCGACGCGGGCGTGCACTTGGCCGAAGTCGCGGATTGCTGGCCAGACCGTCTCTGCCGGTGCGTCGAGGGAAATTTCACGGTGTAAGGTCGCCATCTGTCTGCTCCTTGATCGGGAGCGCCATCTAGGCCAGGCGTGCGATCGCGGTCTGGCGATTTTCGGACGCGGTCGTCGCGTGCCGCCCGAACGATGCCCCGTCAGTCCTCGCGACCGCCGATCAGGATCACCTGGGTCTTCGCCCAGCGTGCCTCGTCGAGCGCAAACTGACCGCGGGGCGTACCCTGCTTCCTCGGGACGTTGCCGGTGTTGGTGATGCGCAGGGTCCTCGTTCCCGATACGGGCGTGTTGTCGAATTTCTTGCTGTCGCGGGCGCCGTCAGGCTTCGTCGTCGTCACCGACGTCGAGCCGCAAAGGCGGTTCTTGCGCCAGTCGGCGGGGGCACAGCCGTCACCGGTCACCTTCACGGTCTTCTTCAGGTCGAGGTCGCCGGCCGTCAGCATCTTGGCAAGCTCGGCCCGGTTGGCGTCGGTCACGGCGACTTCGGCGCTGAACTGCTTGGCGTCGTTGCCGAGCTGGCAAAAGCAGGTCGACTTGATCTCGGTCTGGGCGACTGCCGGCAGGGCGGTTCCGGCCACGAGAAGGGCGAGGGCAACGGCAAGGGATCGCATCAGCCTGTCTCCTTCATCTGCTTCCAGCTTTCCTCGACGCTTTCCCGGTCGAGGTCGCGGGTAATGAACACCAGCCGCGACCGCCTCTCGGCGTCGGGCCAGCGGGCAAGCAGGGTGGGGGGATGGAAGGTGCGGTGGACGCCGTGGATGACCAGTGGCTGGCTTTCACCCGCTATGTTCAACATGCCCTTGACGCGCAGCAGGCGGTCGCCCCATGAGGCGCGGACCGCCATCAGCCAGCGGTTGAAATGGTCCCAGTCGAGCGGTTCCTCGAAGGTCAGGCAGAACGAGCCGATGTGCGCGTCATGTCGGGATCGGTCGATGTGATGATGGTGATGGTCATGCGCTTCGGCACCGAGCCACGCGCGGACACTGTCGCTTTTGCCGGCCGGATCGAACGGTCCGGAATCGAAGAGCAGGGCAGGGTCGATCTCGCCCTGCACGATCTCGTAGAGCGCCGCGCCCGGGTTGATATCTTCCAGGCGCGCGCGCAAGTGGGCGTTGGTGTCGACCTCGGCGATATCGGTCTTGCTGATCAACAGACGATCGGCCACCGCGGCCTGCTTCACCGCCTCTGGATGTTCGTCGAGCTGGCGGGCACCGTTCACGGCGTCGACGGTCGCGATCACGCCGTCGAGCCGGTAGTCGTGGCTGATCATGGGATGATTGAGCAAGAGCTGCAGGATCGGCGCCGGATCGGCCAGGCCCGTCGTCTCCAGCAGCACGCGGTCGAATGGCGGCGTCTCAGCGGCGGCGCGGCGGCGGGCGATGTCGCGTAGGGTGCGGTCGAGGTCGCCCTGGATGGTGCAGCAGACGCAGCCCGACTGCAGCAGCACCATGTCGCCGCCCACCTGCTCCATGAATAGATGATCGAGGCCAACTTCACCGAACTCGTTCACCAGAACCAGGCTGCGCGCCATGCGTGGATCGCCCAGCACGCGATTGAGCAGGGTGGTCTTGCCACTGCCGAGAAAGCCGGTGATCAGGGCCACCGGCAGGCGCTCGGCCGACTTGTCGCGATCGAACAGGCTCATGGTCGAAAATCTAGCATTTTTGCATATGTAACAATGTAACGCCGCGACTTGGGCTTGACGATAAACCGCAGTGGCGGGACGCTTTGCGAATAAACGACAACAAAGGAGGAGCGTCCATGGACTCGAGATATCTTCAGGACAAGGAAGGGCTCAAGCAGGCCGCGACGGAAGTCGACGAAGACCGTCGCGCATTCCTGACAGCCGGTCTGGTCGGCGGCGCCGTCGCGGCCGGCACGCTGGCCGCGGGCGTTGCCCATGCCCAGCAGCAAGTGGCACAGGCGCCGGCCGGGAGCGACAAGCCGTGGTGGCCGCATCCCAAGTGGGGCAAGGACGACGTCGCCGGCGCCTCCAACTGGATCACGCCGGCCAAGGTTCTCGATGCCGTGAAGCTGATCAAGGACGGCAAGATCTACCGCATCGGCCGCATGTACGAGTCGGGCATGCCCAAGTTCGGCGAACGCGCCTTTACCATGCGAATCCCGGGCTCGCCGACCGGCGGACCGTTCGGCGCCAACAAGCTGATCTATCACGACGAGTTCCTCGCCACCGAGATTGGCCAGACCGGCACGCAGTTCGACGGCCTCGGCCATATCGGCATCCAGATGGGCAAGGACGGCGACAAGAACGAGATGCGCTACTACAACGGCCACACCGAGCAGGAGATCGGCGGCGCCTATGGCCTCGCCAAGATCGGCGTCGAGCATGTGAAGCCGTTCTTCACCCGCGGTCACCTATTCGACGTCGAGGCGGTCAAGGGCAAGATGATGGAGGCCGGCGAAGAGATCAAAGTCGCCGACCTGCGCGCGGCAATGCAGAAGCAGGGGATGACCGAGGCCGACGTGAAGGAAGGCGACGCTGTCTTCTTCAACACCGGCTGGGGCAAGTTGTGGCTGAAGAACAACGACAAGTTCAACGGCGGCGAGCCCGGCATTGGACTGGAAGTGGCCAAGTGGTGCATCGACAAGAATGTCTGCCTCACCGGCGCCGACACTTGGGCCACTGAAGTGGTGCCCAACCCGAACAAGGACCTGGCCTTCCCGGTGCATGGCGAGCTGATCACCAAGAACGGCATCTTCAACCATGAGAATCTCGATTTCACGGGACTAATTGCCGACAAGAAGTATCAATTCGCCTACATCTTCTCGCCGGCGCCCATCAAGGGCGCCACGGGATCGAACGGCGGGCCCATCGCAGTGACCTGACCGCACGGCGGCTCGCGCCTTGAAACGCCCTCGCGCAAGCGAGGGCGTTTTGCTTTGATGGGCCGAGAGATCGGGAGGAAATGCATGTCGATGTTCCGTATGACCGCCGCGATGGCGCTCGTTCTCGGCATGGCGCTGCCCGTGGCGCGACCCGCGGGCGCGCAGGGCATTCCCAAGGTGCAGTCACCGGAAGAAGTGGGCTTCCTGTCGACGCGCCTCAAGCGCCTGAGCGATCGCCTTGACGAAGGCGTGAAGAACAACGAGCTGCCGGGCGCTGTCGTGCTGATCGTGCGCAACGGCAAGATCGTCATGTTCGACTCCTTCGGCTTCCGCGACAAGGAGGCCAAGGTGGCGATGACCAACGACACCATCTTCCGCATCGCCTCGATGACCAAGCCCATCGTCACGGTGGCGGCGATGATCCTGATGGAGGAGGGCAGGATCACCCTGGCCGACCCGGTCTCGCGCTACATCCCGGCCTTCGCCGAGACCAAGGTCGCGGTGCCCCGGAAGAAGGACGATGGTACGGTCGAGATCGCGCTCGAGCCGCAGGCGCGGCCGATGACGGTGCAGGACCTGATGCGCCACACCTCGGGCCTGACCTACGGCGCCATCGGGGCGAACCCGGTGAAGCAGTCCTACCTCGACATGAAGGTCAACGATCGCAGCCAGACCAATGCCGAGATGGCCGACAAGCTCGCCAAGCTTGCGCTGCTCTATCAGCCCGGCACAACCTGGGAATATTCGATGTCGACCGACGTGCTGGGCCGCGTCGTCGAGGTCGCCGCGGGCATGCCGCTCGACAAGTTCGTCGAGGAACGCATCACCAAGCCGCTCAAGATGGGCGACACCGGCTTCGAGGTCGCGGCCGACAAGAAGGCGCGCGGCGCCCGGCCGATGAAGGAAGGGCCGAAGAACGAGGTCCCATCCGTTCCCGATGTCACCGAAAAATTCGCCTGGAGGTCAGGCGGCGGCGGCATGGTCTCGACCGCGGCCGACTACGCACGTTTCCTGCAGATGTTCGCCAACGGCGGCCAGCTCGACGGCGTGCGCGTGATCTCGCGCAAGACCATCGACCTGATGACGGCCGATGCCCTGCCGCCTGACGTCAAGATGGGCGCCGACATGTGGCGCTTCGCGGCGCTCGAACCCAGCGCCCGCATGGGCCAGGGCTTCGGCCTGGGCTTCGCCGTGCGCACCGATGTCGGCCGCAGTCCTCTGCCGGGAACGCCCGGCGACTACTACTGGGGCGGCGCCTACGGCACCTATTTCTGGCACGACCCCAAGGAGCGCCTGTATGTCGTCTACATGATGCAGTCGCGCGCCGCCCGCCTGCGCTACCGCTACCTGCTGCGCGACTTGGTCTATCAGGCGATGGTGAATTGACTGGGGTGAACTAAGCGGCGACCGCCGGCTTCGACGTTCCCTCGACGGCGCGCCTGAGCGCTGCGCGCGCCAGCAGACGCGTCGAGTCGAGCGTCGGCAGGGCCGAGTTCGCATCGCTGATGATCAGCGGGATCTCGGTGCAGCCCAGGACGACCGCGTCGCAGCCCTGGTCCTTCATCCGCCCGATCACCTGCTGGAAGTAGGCGACCGACTGGGGCTTGAAGCTGCTGCAGACCAGCTCGTCCATGATGATGCGGTTGCATTCGTCGCGCTCGGCGGCGCTGGGGCGCACGAACTTCAGGCCGCGTGCCGCGAGCTTCTCTGGATAGACCTCGCTGTCGACCAGCCAGCGCGTCCCGGTGATGCCGACGGTGCGGAAGCCGCGCTCCACGGCATGCTGGGCGGCGACTTCGGCAATGTGCAGCCAGGGAAGTGGCGAACGCGGCACGACGTAGGGCAGCGCGTGGTGGATGGTGTTGTCGGGGCAGATCAGGAAGTCGGCGCCCATCCTCGCGAGCTTGTCGGCCGAGGCCAGCATCAGCTCGCCCACGCCCTGCCAATCGTCGCGATAGATGTGGGTCATGTAGTCGGCAAGCGACGGCGTGTGCATGGAAACTTCGGGATGCGCATGCGGGCCCAGCAGGCCGGCGCCTTCGACGCAGACCGTCTTGTAGCAGAGCGCCGCCCCCTCGGCGGAGCATGCCGCGATGCCGATGTGCTTGGGGCCGATATGTTTGGGGCTCGTCATGTCTTCAAACGCAGCCGGCCCAGGAAGTCGCGCTTGCCCAGGGGAACGCCCTTTGAGCGCAGGATGTCGTAGGCGGTTGTGGCGTGAAAATAGAAATTCGGCAGTGAGAAGGATTGGATAAAACCCTCCGCCGTGAAGGGTATCTTGGTGTCGCGGAGCTGGAAGGTGACATCCTTGCCTTCACAGCCATTGATCTCGGCGGGCGTCACCTTCTGCA
>MEMN01000025.1 GCA_001767945.1 Alphaproteobacteria bacterium RIFCSPHIGHO2_12_FULL_66_14
GTTCCTGGCATCATCGGCGCGTCGTCCGAGGCGCCCGATGCCGTCGTCCGGTCGCGACATCCCGTCGTTGCCTGCTCGCTTGGTAAAATTCATCGTTCGCTTTTTTGTCCCGGTTGCTGCTCCAGCCGTTCCCTTCCCGGCCGTTCCCCTCCTGGCCGTTCCCTCGTCAACGCTCATCACGGCTCCCCCGTTTCGTTGCGCGGCCCGCCAAGCATGCCTGCGCAGGCGTGCGGGGGCTGTGACCAAGCGGGGTCAACGCCGCCCGATGCATCCCCGAGGGCCCCACCCGCGTTGAGGCCCGGCGGCGCACCGAAGGAAGGGACGGGTGGATATGGAAGGCCTCGTGATCGCCTTGACGCTTTGCCTCAACGACCCCGCCGTCGTCGCCGAGCACGGCATCGAGCCGCGGGCCTGCTACGAGCTGCGGATCTTCGACCGCAGGGTCGAATGCGATCTCACCGCCCGGGCGATGAAGGTCCACACCCGGGGAGCGCGGCTGCGTTGCATCCCGCGCGAACTCAGCCCCGACGAGAAGGTCCAGATCGCGCGCGACGGCGGCCGGCCCGGGGCGTGACCGGCCCGCGCCCGGCCGATCGGGGGGAGCGTCTCGGCTGTTGGGAGGTGGGAGGGGGCGCAGGCCGTGTCACGGTCCTCGATAGCGCGAAAGGTCCGGCGCGGGTGTGGCTAGCCTGTGTTATCCACCCCGCCGCGACAGCGGCGGCGCGACAACTCTTCGGTGGCCCGCCGCATGCATCGGCCTGCGATAGGCGACGGACGTTGCCACTTGCCGGTTCCGTGAGCGCGGGATCAGACTGGGAAATCCGGACTGGGGAAAACGGGGGAGATCGGCTGCGATGAATGCTGTCACGAGAAGAGCCGCGCTGGCCGGCGCCGCTGCCCTGTCGCTCGCCGCCGGCGCGCACGCCCAGGCGAAGTTTCCGGAGAAGCCGATCCGGCTGATCATCCCGTGGGCAGCCGGCGGGCCGGCCGACGGCGGCTTCCGCATCCTGGCCGAGTCGGTCTCGCAAAAGCTCGGCCAGCCGGTCGTGGTCGAGAACAAGGGCGGCGCCGCCGGCGTACTGGGCGCGCTCGCCCTCCAGGAAGCCAAGCCCGATGGCTACACCCTCTGCCAGATGCACATGGGCATGCTGCGCCAGCCGCTGCTCAACCCGCAGCTCAAGTACGACCCGATCAAGGACCTCACCTACATCCTGCAGATCACCGGCTTCGTGATGGGCGTCGTCGTGCGTGCCGAGGCGCCGTGGAAGACGCTGCCCGAGCTCCTGGCCTACGCCAAGGCCAACCCCGGCAAGCTCAACTGGGGTACCTTGGGCATCGGCTCGACCCAGCACCTCGCCATGGAACGCATCGGCATGGCCCAGGGCCTCAGCTGGACGCATGCGCCCTACCGCGGCACCGCCGACACGCTTCGCGCCCTGCTGGGCGGCGAGATCGACTTCGCCTCCGAATCCTCGGGCTGGGCGCCGATGGTGATGGCGGGCAAGCTGCGCCTGCTCGCGGTCTTCACCGCCCGGCGCGCCAAGCGCTTTCCCGACGTGCCGACCGTGCGCGAGCTCGGTCTCGAGGTCGTGGTCGAGAGCCCCGGTGGCCTGGTCGGCCCGCCCGGCATGGATCCCGCCGTCGTGAAGGTCCTGGCCGATGCCTTCCGCGCCGCCGCCCAGGAACCCCGGCATGTCGAGTTCCTCGCCCGGCTCGACCAGCCGCTGATCCTGCTCGACGGCCCCGCCTATCGCGCCGAGATGACAAAGACCCTGGAACAGGAGCGCGAACTCCTGCGCCGCCTGAAGCTGCTGCCGGCGTAACGGGCACAACCCTCGAAGAGGGAGAGGTGCGCAAGTCGGGGGCCATGCTACCGTCGCCGCCATGTGCGAACTCTTCCTGCTCTCCAGCCGCCTACCGGCCGAGGCGACTTTCTCGCTCTGTCACTTCGCGGCGCACGGCACCCCGAACGGCCGCAACGTCGACGGCTGGGGCGTGGCCTTCCACGACGGCCGCGACATCCGCCTCTACAAGGAGCCGGAGCCGGCCGGCGACAGCCCCTGGGTGGCCTTCATCGAGCAGCGCGCGCTGGCAACGCGCCTGTTGATCTCGCACATCCGCCGCGCCACCCGCGGCGCCAACTCCCATGCCAACAGCCAACCCTTCGCGCGCGAGCTCGGCGGCCGCATGCATCTCTTCGCTCACAACGGCCGCTTCGACTCGATCGACGGCCGCTTCGCCGCCTCGAGCCGGCGCTTTCTGCCCGTCGGCGAGACCGATTCGGAGATGGCCTTCTGCCTCCTGCTGGAGCGCCTGGCGCCTTTGTGGAAAGGCACCGCCGCTCCGTCGCTCCCCGCGAGGCTGGCCGTCGTGGAGGATTTCGCGGCCGAGATGCGCCAGCTCGGCATCGCCAACTTCCTCTACAGCGACGGCGAATTCGTTTTCGGCCACGGCCATCGCCGGACACAGGCCGACGGCATCGTGGCGCCGCCGGGTCTGTGGCTGCGCCATCGCCACTGCGCGCCCGCCTATCCCGATGTCGCGGGTGGACCGGCGCGACCCGGCGTCGCCATCGCGACCGGTGACGCCGACCAGGAAATCACGCTGCTCGCCAGCGTGCCCGTGACCAAGGGCGACTGGCGGCCGCTCGGGGAGGGCGAGATCGTGGTCGTGGCCGCGGGCGAGCTCGTGCCAGTCACTCGTTAGGTTCTCTCGGCGCCAACACCCGCCGGATCATTCGCGTTGCCGGCGTCGTGATGCCGGGCAGCGCGAAGCCCGATGTCCATTCACATGCCTGCGGACCCGACATCGGTACGCGCCCGCTCGCGCAGCACGAACTTCTGGATCTTGCCGGTGGCGGTGGTCGGCAGTGGCCCGAACACCACTGATTTCGGCGCCTTGTAGTGCGCGAGCTGATCGCGGCAGAACGCGATGATCTCGTCGGCACTCGCGTCGGTTCCGGGTTTGAGCTGCACGAAAGCGCACGGCGTCTCGCCCCACTTCTCGTCGGGCCTCGCAACCACGGCGGCGAGCGCTACCGCGGGGTGTTTGTAGAGCGCGATCTCGACTTCCACGCTCGAGATGTTTTCACCCCCGGAGATGATGATGTCCTTGGCGCGATCCTTGATCTCGACATAGCCGTCCGGATGCTCGACGGCGAGGTCGCCGGTGTGCATCCAGCCGCCGCGGAAGGCCTCGGCGGTGGCCTTCGACTGCTTGAGATAGCCGAGCATCACGGTGTTGCCGCGCACCATGATCTCGCCGATGGTCTCGCCGTCCGGCGCCACGGGCTCGAGCGTCTTCGGATCGGCCACCATCTGCCCCTCGACGACCGGATAGCGCACGCCTTGGCGGGCATTGAAGACCGCACGTTCCTCGAGCGGCAGATCGGCCCAGTGATCCTGCGGCACGCAGAGGGTCGAGGGACCCTGCAGCTCGGTCATTCCGTAGATGTGCGTTACCCGGAAGCCGAGTTCCTCCATCCCCTTGATCACCTTGGCGGGCGGCGGCGAGCCGCCGGTCTGGATATCGACGATGTGATCGAAACGGCGGCGTTGTTCGGCCGGCGCGCTCACCAGCATGCTGAGCACAGTCGGTGCGCCGCACATGTGTGTCACACCATGCTCGGCGATCATCGGGAAGATCAGGGCGGGGTCGACCCGACGCAGGCAGACATGCGTGCCGCCCATCGCGGTCACCGACCACGGGAAGCACCAGCCATTGCAGTGGAACATCGGCAGGGTCCAGAGATACACCGGCTTCGGCGGAAGCGGCCACGCCATCGTGTTGCCGACCGCTTCGAGGAACGTGCCGCGGTGATGATAGACGACGCCCTTGGGATTGCCGGTGGTGCCCGAGGTGTAGTTGAGCGCGAGCGGGCCCGATTCGTCGGCCACCGGTCGGCCGGCGAAATTCGGATCGCCTGATGCGATGAAGTCTTCATACTCGATTCGGCCGAGCCGCTCGCCGGGCCCGGTGTAGAGCGGGTCGTCGACGTCGACGACCAGTGGCGGCCTCTTCAAACGGGCGAGTGCCGGGCCGACCTGGGCGGCATATTCGCGGTCGGTGATCAGCACCTTCGCCTCGCCGTGCTCCAGGATGTAGGCGACCGTTGTGGGATCGAGACGCGTGTTGATCGCGTTGAGGACGGCGCCGAGCATCGGCACCCCGAAATGTGCTTCCAGCATCGCCGGCACGTTTGGAAGCATCGCCGACACGGTATCGCCGGGGCGCACACCGTGGCGTACCAGCGCCGAGGCGAGCCGGCGGACGCGGTCCTGGAACTGGCGGTAGGTGAAGCGCTGCGTGCCGTGCGCGACGGCGAGGCGGTCCGGATGGATGGCGGCAGTCCGCGCCAGAAACGAGATCGGCGTCAGTGGCGCGAAATTGGCCCGGCTCGGCCGCAGGCCTGCGAAGATTTCCCCCGCCTTGCGCGCGCGCCTGGACCGCTTCGCAGCGGGCTTTCCGCCCGCGGACTGGCGCGACTTGGTATTCCCAACCCTGCGGGGAGCTCCGCTCCTCTGGACAGCTTTTGGCTTCGCCATGTCGTTCCTCCCTCGGCGTGGTCCTGTTCGGCAAGGCGTCGGAAACAACGCCGGCCCAGGGCCTACTTTCTTCGGACGATGCTACCAGAGGACGACTCGTTGGATTGTCCCGGCGGCGACATTTCCGGCCGCTGCCAGGGCCGGCTCAGGTGCCGAAGCTCCTCAATCCGTCGATATCGAGCACCATGATCATCCGGTAATCGACCTTGATCAGTCCGGCCTTTTGCAACACACCGAGTGCCTGGCTGATGCGTTGCCGCGACGCCCCCACGAGGCGGCCGAGTTCGTCCTGCGACAATTCGATGGAGCGTTCGTTACCCGGATAGAGGACGGGATGGCACATGTTGGCCAGCGCGTGCGCCACGCGTGCCTCGGGCTCGAGCAGACGGTCGTGCTCGAAGGCGGCCATAAACTGGCCCAGCCGCTCGTTGAGCTGCATCAGGATGAAGCGATTGAACGGGATGCTGGTATCCAGCAGCCAGAAGAAGGTCGTTTCCGGCATCAGGGCAACGCGCGACGGGCGCAGGGCCACAACGTCGTACTTGCGGGTTTCGCGCTTGAGTACGGAGCCTTCGCCGAACCACGAGCCGGCCGGCACCGCTGCAAATGTGACTGACTTGCCCTCGGGCGACACGCAACCCAGCTTGACCAGGCCGTCGACCACGCCGACCCAGGCGTTGGCCGGGTCGCCCTTGTGACAGGCATGACCGCCCGGCTCCAGGTCACGCAAGACGATGGCCGCACGCACGCGTTGGAGCTGATCGGGGGTGAGGTCGCGCGCCCACCGGTTTCCCACCAGCATGGCATCGAGCGAGCGCATAACTTGGCCGGAATGTTGGGTCGATGACATTCTAGGTCGCCACTATCGCCTATCATGCAGGGGCATGGTGCATTGCGGCACGACAATCTCGCTGCAATGGTTGAGCCCGCCAGCCGCAATGTTACGCAAGGCAGGGCAGGGCATGCTATGCTTCCAGCGTCGTAAGACCAAGAACAAGTACCACTACATCGAGGGAGGAAACCATGAGACGTCTGCATGCTGCGCTGGCCGTACTCCTCGCAGGTTCGATGCTGTCCCTGCCCGGGAGCGCCTTGGCCCAGGAGCGTACCGTCAAGATCACCGGCTTCGGCGCCAAATCCGGCGTCGTCCGCGTGTTCGGCATCAACAGCGAAGCGGCCATGAAGGCCGCCGCCGATCAGATCAACAAGACCGGTGGCGTCACTTTGGGCGACGGCACCAAGGCGAAGTTCACCGTCGAATTCCTCGACGACCGCTGCAATGCCGAGGAAGGTATCTCGGTCGTGCGCCGCATTGCCTCGACCGACGCCTTCGTCGCGGTCGGCCCGACCTGCTCCAACGTCGCTGAGTCGCTGTTCGGGATTCTGCAGAAGAAGGTGGGTGACGCTTCCGACAGTGGCCTGCAGTTCCCCATCATCGCCGACGTCGCGGCCAAGGGCGGCCTTGCGAAGATCTCCGAATGGGCCTTCCGCAACGTGCCGAGCGAATTCGAGATGTACAAGTCGCTGATCGCCTGGATCAGGAAGGAGCATCCGAACCTGAAGACGATGTATGGCGGCGTCGAAAAGGACTTCGCGCACTCGAACGCGACCTATGGCGTGATGAAGGGCCAGGCGGAAGGGGCCGGCCTCAAGGTGCTCGGGACTTCCGAGTGGCTGCTCAACGACACGACCTTCTCGACACAGGTGCGCGACATGAAGCGCGCCAACGCCGACATCGTCGCGATCTCGGCGCATCCCTTCACCACCTGCGGCGTGCTGAAGGAGATGGCCCGCCAGGGCGTCAAGCCCAAGCTCCTGATCGGGCTCACCAGCTCGTCCAGCGTCGAGACGCTGCAGGGCTGCGCCAAGCAGGCCGAAGGCATCATCATCCCGACGAGCTTTGCGCCGGTGACGCCGGAAGCGAAGCTGGCGGCCGAACAGGTCGCCAAGTTCGGCGGCAGCGCCGACCTGCACAGCGCCGCAGCCTACGAGATCATGTTCATCCTCAAGGACGTGATCGAGAGCCAGAAGATCATGGCCAAGCCCGACACCGTGAAGGCGGATCGCAACAAGATGCGCGCCGGCCTGGCGGCATTGAAGGAAACCAAGGGCCTGCTCGGCAAGGTCGGCCGCACGGCGGACCGCGAGGCGATCAAGCCCTACCTCTACGTCCATGCCAAGGACGGGAGCTGGCAGGTCCTCTACAAGCCCACGCTGTGACGGCTTCAGGCAAATCGGTGGGTCGCTTCGGCGGCCCACCGTCCTGTACCGGATCCTGACGTGGACCTTCTCGACCTGATCGACGCCGTGCAGTCGGTCGCCGACGGCGTGCTGTTCGGTGCTACCTACGCGCTGCTCGGCATCGGCTTCACGCTGATCTTCGGCGTCATGCACAAGATCAACCTTTCCTACGCCGCGGCCTCGGTCGGGGCGGCCTATGCGAGCCTCTTGGTCATGTCCGTCGTCCAGGCGCCGGCCGTTCTCGTCTTCGTGGCGGCGGCGGTGGCCGGCGGAGTGATCGGTGGCCTCGTCTATCTTGTCGGCTTCAAGTTCATTCCGCTCGCCAATCCGCTGGCCACCCTGATGTCGACGGTCGGCCTTCTGCTGTTGATCGACGAGATCATCGTGCACACGACGGCCGGCGTTCCGCTCAACTACCCGGCCCTGTTCTCCGACGTGATCATCGAGGTCGGGCCGTTCGGCCTGCGCGGCGACCTGATGTTCGTCTTCGCATTGGGCTGCGCGTGCATGACGCTCCTGCTGTTGCTGCTCTATCGGACCAGGCTGGGGCTCGCCACGCGCGCGGTCTCGCAACAGCCCACGGCATCGCTGCTCTGCGGCATCAGTACGACGCGCGTGAACGTGCTCACCTTCGTCATCACCGGGGTGGTCGGCGGCATCGCCGGCGCCATGACCGGGGCCGCCATCGGCATGTTGTCTCCGCTGCTGTCGCTGCCTTTGACCGTGAAGGGACTGATCGTCACCGTGATCGGCGGCCTCGGCAGCATCCCGGGCGCGATCATCGCCGGCCTCATCGTCGGCGGACTGGAGAACGCCTTCCAGTTCTTCCGCGGCGTGTCGGAACGCGATCTCTACATCATGCTGCTTCTGTTTGCGTTCCTCGTGTTCCGGCCGGGCGGCATTTTCGCCAAGTCGTCGGGTCGCGACTGACCCGGCCGCGACTGACAGGGGACACGAAATGGATTTCTATCTCGGGCTCATCCAGATCATCGGTGTCCACACGCTGCTCGGCCTGTCGGCCTACTGCGTGCTGCTCACCGGCCAGGTCAGCCTCGCCCAGGCCGGCTTCTTCGCGGTCGGCGCCTATGTCGCCGGCATGCTCACCGTCCTCGCGCAATGGCCGCTGATCCCGGCACTCGCCGTGGCCGCCCTCGTCTCCGGCGCGGTTGCCTGCGCCGTCGGCTTCCCCGCGCTCCGGGTCAAGGGCCTGATGCTGGTGGTCGCGACCGTCGCCTTCGGCGAGGCCGTGCGGCTCTTCTTCTTCAACTTCACCTATCAGATCCAGGCCGGCACCCTCCACCTCGGGCCGCATGGCGCCGAAGGCTTCCGCCAGATCCGCTATTTTCCCGAAAACGGCTGGTCGACCCTCGACGTCGTGCTCTTCATATGGACCGTGGTGGCCCTGGTCATGGCCGGGCTGTGGTGGCTCGACCATTCACGCGTCGGCGCCGTCCTGCGCGCGGTCGGCGAGGACGAACTCGCCGCGCAGAGCGTCGGTATCAACATCACGGCCGTGAAGGTCTCCGCCATGACGGTAGGCGGGTTCATCGCCGGCATCGGCGGCGGCATATTCGCCCACTACACCACCCACATCGAGCATGCCCAGTTCGGCGTCGTGCTGGCGACCTTCGCTATCGCCTATCCGATCTTGGGCGGACTTTCGAACGTGTTCGGAACGCTGCTCGCGGCCGTCTTCATCCAGGGCTTCCTGATCGAGGGCCTGCGCTTCATGGGCGACTGGCGCAACCTGCTGTTCGGCGGCCTGATCGTGCTGGCGATGAACGTCCGCCCGCGCGGCCTGCTCGACGCTGGCACGACGCGGGCCCTCAGGCGGCTGTTCGCGCCGGGCAAGGAGCGGTCCGGTGCCTGAAGTGCCAGTGCTCGAGCTGAAGGACGTCAGCAAGCATTTCGGTGGCGTCCGTGCGGTCGACGGCGTCGATCTCGCCGTTGCCCGCGGCGAGATCCTGGCCCTCATCGGCCCCAACGGCTCGGGCAAGAGCACCATCGTCAACCTGATCTGCGGCCTGTTTCCTTTGACGGCCGGCCGCATCGTGCTCGACGGCGCGGACATTTCCGACATGCCGATGCACGCCCGCGTAAGCGGCGGCGTGGCGCGGACGTTCCAGAACATCCGCCTGTTCGGGCAATTGACGGTCTGGCAGAATCTCTGGGTGGCGCAGAATTCCGGCGAGCAGCGGCGGCAGGGCTTCGGCAGGCGCTGGTTCGGCGGCTCGCGGAGCGCCCGCGGCGAGGTCGAACGGACCCTCGAATTCTTCGATCTCGCGCACAAATCCAACGAGCTGGCGGCCAACCTGGCCTTCGGCGAACAGCGCCGCCTCGAATTCGCCCGCGCGCTGTCGGCCAAGCCCGCGCTGCTGCTGCTCGACGAGCCGGCGGCGGGCATGAACGCCGAGGAGATCGACCAGCTCGACAACCGCATCCGCAAGGTCCGGGACGACGGCGTCACGATTCTGCTGATCGAGCATCACATGGAGCTGGTGATGTCCATCGCCGATCGGATCGCCGTGCTCAATTTCGGGCGCAAGATCGCGGAGGGAACACCCGCCTCGGTCCAGGCCAACCCAGTGGTGCGGGAGGCCTATCTCGGCACTCCCGAGCAGGTGTGAGGGCCGGAATGTTCGAGGTCTCCGACATCGTCGCCACCTACGGCAAGATCGAGGCCCTGAAGGGCGTCTCGCTGAAGGTCGAGAGCGGCAAGATCACCTGTCTGCTCGGGCCCAACGGCGCGGGCAAGACGACGCTGATGATGACGATCGCCGGCATCCTGCAGCCGCGCCGCGGCGCCATCCGCCTCGACGGCATGGATCTCGCCGGCCTGTCGCCGGCGCGCATCGTCTCGCGCGGCGTGGCGCTGGTGCCGGAGAACCGGCTGGTCTTCCCGCAGATGAGCGTTCGCGAGAACCTGCTTGCGGGAGCCTACCAGCGCCGGGATCGGGCCGGCATCGACTCCGATATCGACCGGATGTACGCCCGCTTCCCGCGCCTGAAGGAGCGGCGCGAACAGATGGCGGGCACACTCTCGGGCGGCGAGCAGCAGATGCTCGCGGTCGCCCGCGCCCTCATGTCGCGACCGCGGCTCCTGCTGATGGACGAGCCCTCGCTCGGCCTGGCGCCGTTGATCGTCGCCGAGATCTTCGAGATCATCGCCGAGCTCAATCGCGATGGAACCACCATCTTCCTGGTCGAGCAGAATGCCCACATGGCGCTGAAGGTCGCCCACCAGTTCTTCCTGATGGAGCAGGGGCGCATCACGTTCAGCGGCACGCCGGGGCAGCTCGCGGAAGACGAGGTCATCCAGCGCGCCTATCTCGGCTCCCGCCGCGCCGCGGGCTGACGCGGGCAACGGAGGGTCGATGGTCGACCTCGTCCAGAACACGATCGACGGGCTCATGATCGGCTCGTCCTATGGGCTGCTGGCGCTCGGCTTCACGCTGATCTTCGGCGTGATGCGTCGGCTCAACCTTTCCTACGGCCCTTCGGTCATGGTCGGGGCTTACCTCGGCACGCTCGTCTATGTGCAGCTCGCGGCGGGGCCGCTCGTCGTCCTGGTCGTGACGGTGCTCGGCTCGGTGCTGGCCGGCCTCTACGTCGAGCGGCTCTGCTTCGCGCCGATGGCGGCGGGCGCCGGCGTTGCCTCGATGGTCTCGAGCTTCGCGATCTGGATGCAGCTCGAGCAGGCCGCGGTCCTGGTGCTGCCGCGCCATACCTACCCGTTTCCGCCGCTCGCCACCGCCGATCCACTGGCCTTCGGCCCGTTTTACCTGCGCGTCGACGGCTTGATCATGCTCGCCTGCGCGCTCGCCCTGTCGGCCGGGGTCCAGCTCCTGCTCTACCGGTCGCGCGTCGGGCTTGCGCTGCGCGCGACCATCAACAATCCGGTGGCCGCGCACCTTGCCGGCATCGACGTCAGGACGGCCGTGGTTTTCGCCTTTGCGCTCGCCTCGGCGGTCGGCGGCATCGCCGGCTATCTGGTGCTTGCGACCGACCAGCAGGTCACGCCGATGTTCGGCATGTGGGCGACGTTCAAGGGCCTGATCGCGATGATGATCGGCGGACTTGGATCGATCCCCGGCGCGATCCTGGGCGGTCTCGTGCTCGGTGTCGTCGAAGCCAACAGCCAGTGGTACTTCGGCCCGCAGGTCCGCGACCTCCTCGCCTACGTGCTGCTGTTCGCCTGCCTGGTGCTGCGGCCGGGCGGCCTGCTCGGCGAGGCGCCGTCGCGCCAGCAGGACACCGGGCGCCGGGGGGCGTGAGCGATGGACGACTATCTGGTCGGCGTCCTCTCCAACATCGGCATCGTCTCGTTCATCGCCCTCTCGGCCTGGCTTCTCCTCCTCACCGGCGAGATTTCGTTCGGCCAGCAGGCGTTCTTCGCCATCGGTGCCTATGCGGCCGGCATCGCGACCGCGCTCTGGGGCTGGCCGCTCGGCGCCGCGCTCGGCTGGAGCGCGGCGATCGCCGGCGGCGCGGCGGTACTCGTCGGCGTGCCGACGCTGCGCCTGCACGGCCTCTACTTCGCGATCGCGACGCTGGGCTTCGCCGAAATGGTCCGGCTGCTGTTCGAGCAGTTCCACTATCGGGTGATGATCGACGGCGAGCTGGTCGGGCCCAACGGCTCGGACGGCTTTCGCGGCATCCGCTACATCTTCGAGAACGACGTCGGCTCGCTGCAGTTCCTCGCCCTGATCTACCTGCTGCTGGCGGCCGCGCTCGCGGGCTTCATGCTGCTGGAGCGCTCCCGCCTCGGCGTCGCGTTCCGCATGATCGGCGAGGACGACACGCTGGCCGCGCTCAACGGCCTCGCGGTCGCCCGCCTCAAGATCCTGGCGGCGGGTCTTGCCGGCGCGCTCGCCGGCCTCGGCGGCGGCCTCTACGCCCATCTCACGACCTACGTCGAGCCGCGCGTCTTCGACGTGATGCTGGGCGTGCACAGCCTCGCCTACGGGTTGATCGGCGGCCTCGGCACCGCGCTCGGGCCGTTGCTCGGGGTGGTGATCGACATCGGCCTTCTCGAGTCGGTCCGGGCCTTCGCGGGCTACCGCATGATCGTCTTCGGCGGGCTCGTGGCGGTGCTGCTGATCGTGCGGCCGCGCGGGCTGCTCGACGAGGCGCTGGTGCACCGCATCGGCCGCCTGTTCGTCCGCGCCCCGCCGGCCGGGCCCTGACGTGAGGGGCCGACCGGCATGACCGCCCTCAGGCTGGCGGGCGCCCTGGCCGCCGCCGCGGCCTGCTTGTCCGCAGGCGCCTTCGCCCAGGTCGGGGCCCAGGCCCCCCAGGCCCAGGTCAAGATGCGGGCCAAGGCCGACGTCGCCTGCCGCCCGACGTCGACGGCGCTGCACTACGATTGCACCATCCGGCTGACCAACGCGCGGACCGGCGAGCCGCTGGGCGGCGTCACGCTGACGGTCGGCGCCGACATGCCCTCGATGCCGATGATGCACAGCGTGCGGCCGGTGGCGGCGCCGCCGGAACCGGAATCCGGAAGCTACCGGGCCCGCCTCGCGCTTGAGATGCACGGCGACTGGGCGCTTCAGCTCAATCTGTCCGGGCCGCTGCGCGATCGTGTCGTGGCGATCGTCCGTTTCGAGCCCGGCCGGGCGGAATCCCGGCCGGGCGGCTGACCGGCAACCTTGGGGTCCGGGGGCGGTTACAACGGGACGGTCTCCCTCGATCAACCCGGGAACGGACGATGGCCGGACTCGACCGCGTGGCGCGCGCCTTTCTGCTCACCGAGCTGATCCAGGGCTTTGCGTTGACCTTCCGGTACATGTTCAAGCCCAAGGTGACGGTCAACTACCCCTACGAGCGCAGCCCGCAGAGCCCGCGCTTTCGCGGCGAACATGCCCTGCGTCGCTATCCCAACGGCGAGGAGCGCTGCATCGCCTGCAAGCTCTGCGAGGCGATCTGCCCGGCGCTCGCCATCACCATCGAGGCCGAGCCGCGCGACGACGGCAGCCGCCGCTGCACGCGCTATGACATCGACATGACCAAGTGCATCTACTGCGGCTTCTGCCAGGAAGCCTGCCCGGTCGACGCCATCGTCGAGGGCCCGACTCTGGAACTGGCGACCGAGACGCGCGAGGAGCTGCTCTACGACAAGGAAAAGCTGCTCGCCAACGGCGACCAGTGGGAAAGCCAGATCGCTGCCAATCTCCTGGCCGACGTTCGCCATCGTTAGCGAAAATTTGCGCCGGCTGTAACCGCGCAGGGCCACCCGGCGTTGATCAGCCGTAAGCAGAGGAGGGTCTGATGACTTACCTGGAGCTTGCTCCGGCGATCACCGCCATGCGTTCGCACCCCGAGGAGTTCGAGTTTTCCAACGATACCCTTCATCACCTGCGCAGCCGGCACAGATTCAAGTTCATCAGCGACGACGAGGTGGAGATCCATGCCGCCTGCGACTGCGCGACCCTGCGCGCCTCACCCGAGCAGGCCCGGGCCTTCCACCAGGCGTATCGCGCGTGGCATGCCGCCTATTGGCGGCCCCTGGAAATCAACCGCCAGTTCGCTGCCCATTTCGATCGGCCGCCGCTCTGGCAGCGGCTGGCGATCCGGCTGCTTCGACGTTTGCTCTCCAGGCCGCCGTAT
>MEMN01000026.1:0-550 GCA_001767945.1 Alphaproteobacteria bacterium RIFCSPHIGHO2_12_FULL_66_14
ATCTCGGCGGCGGCGCCCCCGGCCTCAACATCCACGCCTCGGACGTCTACCAGGAGGGGCTGCGCTTCCCGCCCTCCAAGTACGATTTCCAGCGCGACTGGAACGGTGGCAGCTTCGAGCGCCTCGTCACCGCCAACGTCCGCGTGCCCGACCTCACCATCGGCGACTTCAACGCGCAGTTCGCCGCCAACGCCATCGGCGTGATGCGCGTGAAGCAACTCTGCGAACGCTACGGCACCGACAAGGTCGAAGCAGCGATGAAAGAGATGCAGGACTACTCCGAGCGTCGCGTCCGCGCCGCCATCGCCCAGGCGCCCAAGGGCACCTTCTACGGCGAGGACGCGGTCGACGACGACGGCCTCACCGACGAGCCGCTGGTGGTGAAGGCCAAGGTCACCATCTCCGACGACTCGGTCGAGATCGATTTCGAAGGCACCTGCGGCCAGGTGAAGCGCAACCTCAACTGCCCCTACTCCAGCACACTTTCCGCCGCGCTCTCTTGTGTAAAGTCCGTGCTGACCAGCCCGGACATTCCCTACAACGAGGGCAT
>MEMN01000026.1:748-11366 GCA_001767945.1 Alphaproteobacteria bacterium RIFCSPHIGHO2_12_FULL_66_14
GAAGGGCTATAGCGTCTATCTCGAAATCTTCGGCGGCGGTTACGGCGCCTCGCGCGGCGCCGACGGCTGCGACGCCGTCGACTCGCCGCTCAGCAACTGCTCCAACGCCCCGGTCGAATCGCTCGACATCGACTACGACTTCTTCCGCATTGTCGGCTACGAGCTGGCCCCCGACTCCTTCGGCCTCGGCGCCCGCCGCGGCGGTGCGGGATTCACCCGGCGCTGCGAGATCCTGCGCGACGACGTGCAGCTCGCGATCTACTCCGACCGCTTCCGCCTCGCCCCCGAAGGCCTGCTGGGCGGCGAGCCCGGCCAGCGCGGCTACTGCCGCGTCCATCGCGCCAACGGCACCGTCGAGGAGCTCAAGAGCAAGGCCGCGATCGACCTCGCCAAGGGCGACATCGTGGAAATGTTCGTGGGCGGCGGCGCCGGCTTCGGCCGCGTCGAGGAGCGGCCCGATTCCATGATCGACCGCGATCTCGCCGACGGCCTGCTCACCCGCGACCCCAGATCAGCGCGGAAGCTGGCGGCGGAGTAGCTAGAACGCTCCCACCGACTTCAGATAGAGGTCGCTCGCTTCCTTCGTCGCCGGACCTGGCTTGCCATCGGCGATGATCCGCCCGTCGACCCTGGTGACCGGCGTGACGCCGCCCAAGGTGCCCGTCACGAAGGCTTCGTTGGCCGAATAGACCTGGGCGAGCGTGAAGTCGCATTCCTTTGCGACATTGCCGGCCTGTCGCCAGGCGTCGATCACGTTCTGCCGGGTGATGCCCTTGAAGCTGTAGAGGCTGGTCGAAGTCCAGAGTTCGCGGCCGCGCACGATGAAAAAATTGGTCGAGTTGCAGGAGGCGACAAACCCGCGGGGATCGAGCATCAGGGCCTCGTCGGCACCGGCGTTGATCGCCTGGATCAGCGCCTGGATGAGATTGAGGCGGCTGTGCGAGTTGAGGCGCAGGTCGAACTGATCGGGGCCGGTCGTGCGGAAGGCCGACGTGAACAGCGTATAGCCCCTGGCCTTTGCCTCGGGCACCGGCGTCTTGTACTCGGCCACGATCACGATGGTGGCCGGTCCGATCACGAAACGCGGATCCTGGTTGGGCGTCTTCTTCAGCCCGCGCGTCACCATCAGCCGGATATGCGCGCCGTCGGTCATGCCGTTCCGGTCCAGTGTGTCCTGCACTGCCTTCACGACACCCGCACGGTCGAGACCGATGTCGAGCGCGATCGACCGGGCGCCCTCGAACAACCGGTCGAGATGCGCTTCCAGGCTGATCAGCCTGCCCTTGATCAGACGCAGGCCCTCCCAGACACCGTCGCCGAGCACGAACCCTGAGTCGAACACCGAAACGCGCGCCTCGTTGCGCGGCACGAACGCACCATTCACGTAGACCAGCACCTTGTCGTTGCGCGCATCGGCCATGTAGGCCTGCGCGCTCGCCTGCTCTGTCGTCATTTCGCGTCGTTCCTCTAGAGGCTGAATTCCTTGTGTCGCGCCAGGAAGGATTGCGTGCGCTCCTTCTTCGGATGCTTCAGCACCTCGTCGGGCGTGCCCTGCTCATGGATCGTCCCGTCGGCCAGAAAGATCACACGCGTCGCCACGTGGTAGGCGAAGCCGAGCTCGTGCGTGACCAGCAGCATCGTGCGCCCCTCTTCGGCCAGCGAACGGATGACGCCCAGCACCTCGCCCACCAGCTCGGGATCGAGCGCCGAGGTCGGCTCGTCGAACAGGAGAAGCTCCGGATCCATGGCGAGCGCACGGGCGATCGCGACGCGCTGCTTCTGCCCGCCGGAGAGATGCGCGGGATAGTTCGCGGCCTTGTCGGCCAGCCCGACCCGGGCGAGTTCCTTCCCGGCCCGCGCCTGCGCCTGGTCCCTGGGCATCCGACGCACGGTACGCAGCCCTTCCATCACGTTGCCAAGTGCCGTCATGTGCGGAAAGAGATTGAACTGCTGGAACACCATGCCGATGCGCTGACGCACCAGGGTGAGCTCGCTCTCGCGCCTGCCGATCGTCCTGCCGTCGAGCGTCACCGTGCCGGCGTCGGGCATCTCCATGAAATTCAGGCAGCGCAGCAGGGTGCTCTTGCCCGAGCCCGAGGCGCCCAGCACCGCGATGCGCTCGCCTTTCGTGACGTCGAGGTCGATGCCGCGCAACACCTCTTGGCCGGCGAAGCGCTTGGCGAGACCGGAGACCTTGAGGATGGTCATTCGTCCCCCGCCAGCCGCCGTTCGAGGACGTAGGTGAACTGCACCAGCGGCCACAGAAAGACGAAGAAGATCACGGCGACGGCCGTATAGGCCTCGATGGGGTTGAAGTTGAGCGAGGCGATCAGCTTGCCCTGCTGCAGCAGCTCGACATAGGCGACGGCCGACGCCAGTGTCGACATCTTGAAGATCTCGATCGCGCGGTTGGTCAATGCCGGCATCATGCGCTTCAGCGCCTGCGGCAGGATGATCCGCCGCATCGCCTGCGCCCAATTCATGCCGATCGCCCGCGCGCCGTCCCACTGGCCACGCTCGATCGACTGGATCCCGCCGCGATAGATCTCCGCCGAAAAGGCCGCCGAGTTGAGCGAGATGCCGAGCGATGCGGCCTCCAGTGGACTCACGGAAAAAGGCAGCAGGATCGGCAATGCGAAGTAGAACCACAGGATCTGCACCAGTACCGGCGTGTTGCGGAAGAACTCCACGAATGCCGTGGCCGGCCAATAGAGCCAGCGGCTGCGCGCGTAGCGGCCGAGCCCGACGACCAGGCCGAGACTGAGACCCAGCACCAGGCAGATGGCGAAGATGTGCAGCGTCCCGATCGCACCCACCAGCAGCGCATCGGTATTGGCCAAGACAGAGGCGAAGTCCCAGCGATGCATGTCAATGCACCGTCGATTCGCCGCTGATCGCCATGCGCCGCTCGAGCCGGCGTGCCACCAGGCTGAACGCGGTGATGACCACGAAATAGATCAGCGCGACCACGGTAAACGTCTCGAGCGGCCTGAATGTCTTCTGCGAGATCTCGTTCGCCGCATAGAGGAGATCGGCATAGGCGATGGTGGCGACGAGGGTCGTCGTCTTCATGAGCTCGATGGTGCGTTCCATGAAGGCCGGGATCATGCGCTTGACCGCCTGGGGCAGGACGATGCGCCGAAGCGCCTGGGCGTGCGTCATGCCGATCGCCCGCGCGCCGTCCCACTGGCCGCGCTCGATGGAGACGATGCCGGCGCGGAACACCTCGGCGAAAAAGGCGGCGGACTGGATCGAGAAGGTGACCACCGCCGCCATGAACGGCGTCATTTCGATGCCGACGATCAGAGGCAGCGCAAAGAAGAACCAGAAGAGCTGCACCAGCGGCGGCGTCGTCCTGAAGACCTCGATGACGAAGCCGGCCGGCCAGGACGCCCACCGATGCTTCGACAGGCGCAGCAACGCCAGCGCCAGACCCAGCACGAGCCCGCAGGCGAGCGACGTGCCGGTGATCTTGAGCGTGTTCACGAGGCCCGCCGCCAACAGGTCGGCGTTGGCGAGAACCGGCGTGAAATCCCACCTGTACATGGGCGGGGGACCCGCCTACTTGATCATTTCCTTCATGACCGGCGGCGCGAGCTTGGGGTCGAGGCCGAAATCGGTGAGCGCGGCCTCGTACCATTTCTGCGTCTGGCCGCTCTTGTAGTAGTCGGCAAGCTGCTTATCGACCCAGGCCGTGAAGGCCGTGTCGTCCTTGCGCAGGGCCGCGCTCGACGGTTGCGACTCGGCGGGCGTCGGCACCACGATCTTGCCCTTGCCCAGACGCTGGCGCGCGGCCAGCAGCGGCGGATGGAACAGGCACACCGCATCGGCGCGGCCCGACTGGAAGGCGGCGATTGCCTCGGCATTGCCCGGGAATCGCTGGATGTCGGCCTTGGGCGTGTGCTGCGTCGTCCAGCGGTCCATCGTCGAGGCCTGCGGTACCGCGATGCGGATGCCGGGCTTGTTGAGATCCTCCCAAGTCTTCACCGTGAGATCGTCGCGCGCCAGGACGGCGAGCGAGTACCAGAGCAGCGGTGCCTCGGGGAAGTTGGCGGCCTTCTTGCGCTCGGACGTGGCGTCGAGCATGAACATGATGTCGATCTTGTTGCCTTGGAGGGCGGCGATCGCATTGCCCCAAGTCACTTCGACCGGTTCGAACTTGACGCCCAGCGTCTGCGCCATCGCCTTGCCCATGAACACGCCGAGCCCGGAGGACCAGTCTCCGCTCTTCGGGTCCTTCGAGTACCACGGCGGCGCCTGCGTCACGCCGACGCGCAAGGTGCCGCGCTTCTTCACCTCGTCGAGCGTGCCTGCCGCGCGTGCCGCGAACGGCATGGCAAGCACGCCGCCGCTGGCGGCGAGAACGGCTATCAAGGAACGGCGATTGATGGTCATGTGATGTCTCCCCTCTTCTTCCCCGAGATCGACGGCAACGAGCGCAGGAAGCGCTCGGTGGTTTCCACACCGCGACGCATGTGGTCGGCGATCTCGCGCCGCATGGCGGCAAGGTCGTCGCCGAGGGCGGCTGCGATGTAGCTGTCATGGCTGTCGCGTTTGGGACCCCGCATGCCGTGCGCGCGGTGATGCGCGGCCCAGTAGAGTTGCAGGCGGCCGCGCAGCCCATGCCAGGCGCGCTGCAGCAGCCGGTGTCCGCTCGCCTCGTAGACGAGGCCGTGGAACTCGAGCTCGGTCGAGATGCTGGCGCGGTCGTCGCCGGCATCGATGGTGGCCAGCAGCGCGTCGTTGCGGCGGCGCAGATCGGTGCGGAACCGATCGTCGCGGCGCGGCCACACCTGCTCGAACGCGAAGGTCTCGAGCGCGGTGCGCAGTGAATAGATTTCCTGGACATCCTCGACGGAGAGCGACGCCACGTGCGTGCCGGTGTAGGGCACCGTCACCACGAGCCCCTCCTCGATCAGCTGCCGCAGCGCCTCGCGCAGCGGGCCGCGGCTCACGTCGAAGCGCTGGGACAGCACCGTCTCGACCAACGGCGCGCCGGGCGGGATGTCGCCCGCAAGAATCGCCGTTCGCAGCCGCTCGGCCACATGGGCGCGCAACGTGCTTTTGGGGACGGGGTCGAGGAGATCCGAAACTGCCATCGTCGATTGTTGACAATCCTGCCCCGAAGACCACCGCCATGCAACGAAAAGCACGGCGGCGGGCCGATTTAGTACGTTTTGTAGCCCAGGAACTTGCCCGACATGGCGATCTTCACCCGGTCGCCCTTCTGGTCGGGCTGGCGCTCCAGGGTCATGTCGAAGTCGATGGCGCTCATGATGCCGTCGCCGAACTCCTCCTGGATGAGCTCCTTCCAGGTGGTGCCGTAGACCTGCACCAGCTCGTAGAAGCGATAGATCAGAGGATCGGTCGGCGGCACCTGGGGCAGCGAGCCGCGGTACGGGACCTCCTGCAGCAGCAGGACCTCTTCCTTGCCGAGGCCGAACAGCTTGCCGGCCTTGGTCGCCTGCTCCTTGGTCATCTTCATCTGGCCCATGCAGGCCGCGGTGACGATGATCTTGGAGGCGCCGCCGATCTTCTTGGCGATCTCGTCCCAGGTGAGGTCCTTCAGGCGCTTGGCGCTCAGGATCTTCTCGGTCACTTCAGCCCGTTTCATTGTCGTCTCCCGGTTGTCAGTTCGAATGTCGTCAGCTCGAATGTCTGAGAGGCACCACTTCGGCCGGCGGATTGACCGCCGCAAGTCCCGGCTTCACCAGTTTCAGCCGCCGCGGATCGTAGCCGTGCTCGGCGATCTCCTGGTCGAAAGCTCGGGAGCGGTTGACCAGGAACTCCACCAGGTGATTGCGGATGGCGTAGTACTGCGGATGCTTGTGCAGGTCGTTCCGGTGCCTCTCGTTCCTGGGCATCGTGTTGACCACGATCTCGGCGATCCTGGCGCCGGGGCCGTTGGTCATCAGCACGATCTTGTCGGCGAGCAAAATCGCCTCGTCGACGTCGTGGGTGATCATGAACACGGTCTGGTTGGTGTCGGCGCAGATGCGCAGCACCTCGTCCTGCAGCATGCCGCGCGTCAAAGCATCGAGGGCGCTGAACGGCTCGTCCATCAGCAGCATCTTGGGCTGGATGGAAAGCGCGCGGGCGATGCCGACCCTCTGCTTCATGCCGCCGGAGAGCTGGGCCGGCCGCTTGCCCTCCGCGCCCTTCAGGCCGACCAGATCGATGAAGCGACGGGCATGCTCCTGCACCTTGGCGCGATCCCACGACGGCCAGCGCGAGGAGACGGCGAAGGAGATGTTGCCCATCACCGTCAGCCACGGCAACAGCGCATGGCCCTGGAAGATCACGGCGCGATCCAGGCTGGGACCATCTATCTCGCGGTTGTCGACGATGACGGCGCCCTCGCTCGGGCTGTCGAGGCCGGCCAGCACGTTCAGGATCGTGGTCTTGCCGCAGCCGGAATGGCCGATCAGGCAGCAGAATTCGCCCTTGTCGACGCCGAACCAGATGTCCTCGAACACGGCCGGCTGGCTCGCATCGCCGAAGCGGCGAGCGAGGCCTTCTATGCTGATCAGCGGGCGATGCTCCATGGCGCCTACTCCGGGTACGTGACGAGCTTGGCGAGGTAGGCCAGGCCCTGGTCGAGCAGCAGGCCGACCAGGCCGATCAGCAGGATCGCGGTCACGATGTTGGCGATCGAGAGGTTGTTCCACTCGTTCCACACGAAGTAGCCGATGCCGGTGCCGCCCACGAGCATCTCGGCCGCCACGATCACCAGCCAGGCGATGCCGACGGAGATGCGCATGCCGGTCATGATGGTGGGCGCCGCCGCCGGCAGGATGACCTTGAAAGCGGTGCGGAACGGGCCGACCTCGAGCGTGCGCGCCACGTTCAGCCATTCCTTGCGCACGCTGCCGACGCCGAAGGCGGTGTTGATCAGCATCGGCCAGACCGAGCAGATGAAGATCACGAAGATCGACGAGATGGCCGAGTCCTTGATGGTGTAGAGCGCCAAGGGCATCCAGGCGAGCGGCGACACCGGCTTCAGGATCTGGATGAAGGGGTCGAGCGCGCGATAGACCAGTGGCGACATGCCGATCAGGAAGCCCAGGGGCACCGCGACCAGGGCCGCCAGCCCGAAGCCCAGCAGCACGCGGCCCAGCGAATAGGCGAGCTGGATGCCGATGCCCTTGTCGTTGCTGCCGCGGATGTAGAAAGGATCGAGCAGGTGATGCCAGATCGTGGCGCCGATGTCGGCCGGCGTCGGCATCGCCGACTTGGATCCGGTGGCGGCGGCGGCCCCCACCAGCTTGGCGTATTCCGGATCCATCGCCGGACCGGTACCCGCCGTCGGCATGGTGGCGATCTGCCAGATGCCGACGATGGCCACGAAGATCAGCAGCGACAGCAGGCCCGCTCGCAAGCCGAGCGAGTTCTTGAACGCTGCCATCGTCCCTACGTCCGCTTGATGGCGAAGCTATTGACGTACTCGGCGGGCTTGGCGGGATCGAAGGGCTTGCCCATGACCACGATGGTCTTCTTGGACGGATCGGGCGGGGTGAGGCCCATCTCCTTCATCATCTTGGCGGTGTCGGTGGCGAGAAAGACGTCGGAGGCGACCTTGGCATAGTCAACGTCGGCCTTGAGCTGCCCCCAGCGCTTCATCTGCGTCAGGATCCAGATCGCGAACTGGTTCCAGGGGAACGGGTCGAAGTCGATGCGGTTGGGGTCCTTCTTCACGCCGCCCAGACCGTCGGCGTAGGTGCCGGTCAGGATCTGCTCCAGCACCGTCTCGGGCTGGTTCAGGTAGTTCTGCGGCGCGATCGCCTTGGCAATCTCCTTGCGGTTCTCCGGCTTGTGGGCGAACGCCGTGGCATCGATGATTGCCTTGAGCAACGCGCGGTAGGAGTTCGGGTTCTGGCTCGCAAACTCCTTGCTGACGGCGAAGGCACAGCACGGATGGCCGTCCCACATCTCCTTGGTCAGGATGTGAATGAAGCCGATGCCGTCGTAGACGGCGCGCTGGTTGAACGGATCGGGACCGAGATAGCCGTCGAGATTGTCGGCGCGCAGGTTGGCCACCATCTCCGGCGGCGGCACCGAGCGGATCGAGATGTCCTTGTCGGGATCGAGGCCGTGCTCGGCCACGTAATAGCGCAGCAGGTAGTTGTGCATCGAGTAGTCGAACGGCACGGCAAAGCGGAAGCCCTTCCAGTCCTTCGGATTGCGCTTGTCCTTGTGCTTGTTGGCCAAGGTGATCGCCTGGCCGTTGATGTTCTCGATCGCCGGCATTGTCCACGGCACCGGGTTCGAGCCGACGCCCAGCGAGATGGCGAGCGGCATCGGCGAGAGCATGTGCGAGGCGTCGTATTCCTTGGCCAGCGACTTGTCGCGGATCACCGCCCAGCCCGCCGTCTTCACCACTTCGACGTTGAGGCCGTGCTTGGAATAGAAGCCCATCGGGTGAGCCATGATGATGGGCGTGGCGCAAGTGATCGGGATGAAACCGACCTTGAGGTCCTTCTTCTCAAGCGCACCACCCTGGGCGAAGGCCTCGCGGGCGGTCGCCAACGGGAAGACCGACGAGATCGCCGCCAGCGCCGTCGAGGCGCCGACCGTCTTCAGAAACAGGCGCCGCTGGCCGTCGACCGGAAAGACCGCCTGGAGGACGGCGGCATCCACCACCCGGTTCCACTGCGCTTCCTCGCCGGCGGGCATCGCTTCGGCCGTCAGCCGCGCATGGTCAGCCGCCGCGTGATTGCCACCGCAGCCGCAGCGCCGCCCGAGGAGGGCCTCGGGATCGAACGGGTCCTTGAACATCGACATGCTTCCTCCTCGCGCTTCGGCGCTTGGAGCCCAAAGAAGCAAGGTCCATGCCAAGGATCACAGATATGCGAAAATCGGAGGCAATCCGCTTGTCGAGCCGGCGTCTGCGTAAAAACAGGGCAATTACGCCCGATTCGTCATGCGAAATTCTGCGACTCGAATCTTAGCGCTGGGGATTAAATTTATGGAATCGCTGACTCTTTCCCCGATTTCCGCTTCATTTCTTATTGCGCCCCGACTCACCCTTATGGCAGGCTACCGCTTGTGGGTTGTTGGGTGCCCACCACGATATGTCGGCCACCCGCCTCAAGATTGGTTCTCCAAGAACCGCATGGCGGAAATGGTTGGGGAGTGGGTCGATGGCGTTATCGCGACACGAGCGGACCAGACGAAAAGTCGATTTGAACCCGCTCGAGATGATCGAAAGAGTCGTCTCCGACAACGATTGGCCGTTCGACCGCACCTCCGACCGGGAGATCGCCGTCGAAGTCGCCGGCCGCTGGTGCGACTACCGCATGTTCTTCAGCTGGCGCGACGACGTCGAGGCGCTGCATTTCACCTGCGCCTACGATGTCCGCATCCCGGCGGAACGGCACAACGAAATCCACGTCCTGCTGGCACTGATCAACGAAAAGATGTGGCTCGGCCACTTCGATCTGTGGACCGAGGAAGGCCTGCCGATGTTCCGCCATGCCATCCCGCTGCGCGGCACCTCCGGCCTCATGCCCGACCAGTTGAACGACCTCGTCGAGGTGGCGATCACCGAAAGCGAGCGCTTCTACCCCGCCTTTCAATACGTCGTGTGGGCCGGCAAGACGCCCTCCGACGCGCTCACCGCCTCGATCCTCGAGACGGTCGGCGAAGCCTGACCCGGAAACAGGGACCATCCGACGCCCCCTCTCGCTAAAAACCAATAAACGTCACTGTTCGGATCGTCCCCGCGGCGCCGGCCCCCCAGGCCGGCGCCGCATCCATTTTGGGCTATAAGCTTCCCATCGCATGACACCCCTTCTGATCCCCTATCCCGAAATCGACCCGGTGCTGATCCAGCTCGGGCCCTTCGCCATCCGCTGGTACGCGCTGGCCTACATCGCCGGCCTCGTCATCGGCTGGCAGGTCATGCGGCGCGTCTGCGCGGAACCGCCCAAGATCCTGTCGCCGCTCAAGATCGACGACTTCCTGCTGTGGGCGGCCTTGGGTGTCATCCTGGGCGGCCGCATCGGCTACGTGCTGTTCTACAAGCCGGGCTTCTATCTCGAGAACCCGCTGGCGGTGCTGACCCTGTGGGAGGGCGGCATGTCGTTCCACGGCGGCCTGCTGGGCGTGATCGCCGCCATCCTGCTGTTCGCGATCCGCAACAAGACCGATCCGTTCATGCTGTCCGACCTGGTGGCGATCGTGGCGCCGATCGGCCTGTTCTTCGGGCGCCTGGCGAACTTCATCAACGGCGAGCTGTGGGGCCGCGTGAGCGACGTTTCGTGGGCCATGATCTTCCCGCGTGGCGGCCCGCTGCCGCGCCATCCCAGCCAGCTCTACCAGGCGTTCTTTGAGGGCGTGCTGCTGGTGCTCCTCGTCGTCGCGGTGTGGAAGCTCACCGACGGTCGCCGCCGTCCCGGCCTGCTGACCGGCGTCTTCTGTTTCGGCTACGGCATGGCGCGCATTGCCGGTGAATTCTTCCGCGAGCCCGATGCCCATCTCGGCTATCTGTGGGGGCCGCTCACCATGGGCATGCTGCTGTCGGTTCCCATGCTCGCCTTCGGCGGCTGGCTGATCGCGCGGGCGTACCGGCGACCTCTGCTGCCGTGATCGAGGGGCCGTGACCAGCGAGCTCGGCCGG
>MEMN01000026.1:11384-14844 GCA_001767945.1 Alphaproteobacteria bacterium RIFCSPHIGHO2_12_FULL_66_14
CGAGCGTTGGCTGGCAATGGGACGTCCCGCGCCCGTCAGGCTGGTCGAACTGGGGGCCGGCCGTGGCACATTGATGGCCGATGCCCTGCGCGCGACCCACGGCGTTCCGGGCTTCCACGCCGCCCTCGACCTCCATCTCGTCGAGACCAGCGCGCCTTTGCGCGAAGCACAGCGCGAAGCCCTCGCCGCCGTCGCGCCCGGGGTCACGCCGGCTTGGCACGAGCGCTTCGACGGCGTGCCCGAAGGCCCGCTGTTGCTGGTGGCCAACGAATTCTTCGACGCGCTGCCGGTACGCCAGTTCCACAGGACGGCTGAAGGCTGGCGCGAACGCATGGTCGGCCTCGCCCCCGACGGCACGTTGCGGTTGGCACTCGCCCCCGGCCTCACACCGTTCGCCGCCCTCCTGCCCGAGGCACCGGCCGGCGCGGAGGCGGAAATATCCGAAGCGGGCCGCGCGCTCGCCGCCACTCTCGGCGCGCGGCTCCGCCGCGACGGCGGCTGGGCACTGATCATCGACTATGGCCATGAGGGAAGCGTTGGCCGGCCGGCCCTCGGGAGCTCGCTGCAGGCCGTGCGCAGTCACCGCGGCGCCGACATCCTCGACCGGCCGGGCGAAACCGATCTCAGTGCGCACGTCGACTTCGCGGCCCTCGCCGCCGCCACGGGGATGCCGGCCTTCGGCCCGGTCGGGCAGGGCGACTTCCTCCGCCGCCTGGGAGCAGCCGATCGCGCACGGTCCCTGAAGCGACAGGCGAGCCCCGAGCAGGCGCGCGCCATCGACGCGGCACTCGCGCGCTTGATCGCGCCCGACCAAATGGGCACCCTCTTCCGCGTTCTGGCCGTGGGCGACGACAGAAGCGCTCAGCCGGCCGGCTTCTCGGATACCCCCTCGGACGCGACATGATCCAGGCTCCAACGCTTGCCGACCTCGACGGCGTGCAGCACCGTTTCTTCACCCGCCGCGGCGGCGTGAGCGCCGGCCTCTATTCGTCGCTCAACTGCGGCTATGGCTCGGGCGACGGGCCGGAGAACGTGCGCGAGAACCGTCGCCGCGTGGCCGGTCAGTTCGGCTTCGGCGAGACCGATCTGCTGACCGTCCACCAGATTCACTCGACCGACGTGCTGACCGTCACCCAGGATCGCTGGACGTCGCCGGGCGCGCCCAAGGCAGACGCGCTGGTGACCGACCGCCCCGGTGTCGTGCTGGGGGTGCTGGCGGCCGACTGCGCCCCGGTCCTGCTGGCCGACGCCCGCGCCGGCGTCGTCGGCGCCGCCCACGCGGGCTGGAAGGGCGCGCTGGGCGGGGTGGTCGAGGCCACGATCGCCGCCATGGAACGACTGGGCGCACGGCGCGAGAACCTGCATGCCGCCATCGGCCCCTGCATCGGCCGCGACTCCTACGAGGTCGGCCCGGAATTCCCCGCCCCGTTCCTGGCGCAGGACGACGGCAACGCCGCTTTCTTTCGCGCAGCACCGCGCGCCGGTCATTTCCTGTTCGATCTCGCGGGCTATCTCCGCGCCCGCATCGCCCGAGCCGGCGTCGCAGCGACCGCGACCGGCCACGACACGCTGGCCGCCACAGAGGATTTCTTCAGCTACCGACGCAACACGCTCTCGGGCGTGCGCGACTACGGCCGGGGTCTGTCGGCGATCGCCCTCGGGAACTGACGTGCCCTACCTGATCCTCCTGATGTTCTGCTGCCTGCTCGGGCTCGTCGCGACATGCGTCATGTTTTGATTCTTTTCTGCAGCCTCGTTCTTTCAGCCTGCTCGGTACCCCGGCCGTTCGAAGCGGACCACTCGGGGGTGGCCCCCTACCGTTCGCCGCAGGACAAGATCGAACTGGCGATCGGAGCGCCCCGCAACATGCCACCCGAAATGGGCCGCCGGGTGGCCGCGGCTCTCGCCATCGAGCTGCAGTCCTACGGCGTGGTGGCCGCGGTGCAGCCCGCCGACGCGCCTGTGCAGGTTGGCGGCGTGATGAGCACCCGTGATTCAGGTGAAGGCATCCAGATCCAGGTCGACTGGCGCATCGAGGGCAAGCCGCCGACGCAAGAGCCGGCCGTCACCCGGACGCACACGCGTCCGGAAGACTATGCAGAAATAAGCGAGCGCCTGGTATCGCGCATCGCCCAACAGGCCGCCCCGCGGATCGCCACCCTGATCGGCCGCCCGCCCAACTTCCAACCCCGTTCACCCGGCCAGGTCGCGGCGGGCGTCAGCGTGCCGCTTGAGCCGGCGGATGCCCTGTCGATCGCCGCCGTGCCCGGCGCGACGCCGGTGGCCGCTGCGACTCCGGCTCAGCCGCAGGTCAAGGTGATGGTGTCCGCCATCACCGGAGCCCCTTCCGACGGCAATCGCCAGCTCCATTCCGGCATGCGCCGCGCGCTTGGCTCGAGCAAAATTGTCATTGTCGATGCGGCCGGCGAGGACACCTTCATCGTGACCGGCACGGTGAGCCTGACGCCGATCAACGAAAAGACCGGCCAACTCGTCGTGAAATGGGTGCTCAAGGACCCCTCGGGCAAGAACGTGGGCGATATCGAACAATCCAACCCCGTGCCGCTTGCCGCCGCGCGAGGCTCGTGGGCGGGATTCGGCGATATCGTCGCAACCGCGGCGTCGGAGGGCGTGCTCGAATTGTTGGAGAAAGCACTCGATCGGCCGCGTTAGGAGACGGCCCCTTTCCTGAATCGGCTTGTCAGAGGGGGGCGTTAGGCTGTTACTGTTCTTATGAGCGGCTCGATTCTTGCAAAGACAGACCGCGCAATAGGGAGACGTTACCGATGTTCAATATTAGGAAGTCGGTCGCCACCGTCGTGGCGGCCGCGAGTCTGGGTGGACTGCTGGGAGCAGTTCCGGTCAGCGCGCAAACACTCAACGTGGTGATGCATTCGGATCTGAAGATTCTCGATCCGATCTGGACCACCGCCTACATCGTGCGAAATCACGGCTATCTCGTCTGGGACACGCTGTTCTCGATGGACGACAAGCTCGAAGTGAAGCCGCAGATGCTCGAGAAATACGACGTCTCGGGCGACAAGCTCACTTACACCTTCACGCTGCGAGACGGCCTCGAGTGGCACGATGGCAAGCCGGTCACTTCCGAGGATTGCATCGCCTCGATCAAGCGCTGGGGCGCCAAGGATTCGATGGGCCAGGCTCTGATGGCTCGCGTCACCGACATGAAGGCGGTGAACGCCAAGACATTCACGATGACCTTGAAGGAGCCGTACGGTCTCGTCCTGCAGTCGCTTGGCAAGCCGTCGTCCAACGTGCCCTTCATGATGCCGGCGCGGGTCGCGGCGACCGATCCGAACACCCAGATCAAGGCCGAGGACGTGATCGGCTCCGGCCCGTTCATCTTCAAGCGCGACGAATGGAAGCCGGGCGAGAAGACGGTCTACGTCAAGAATCCGAAATACAAGCCGCGCAGCGAGCCGGCCTCCGGTCTGGCCGG
>MEMN01000027.1:0-3411 GCA_001767945.1 Alphaproteobacteria bacterium RIFCSPHIGHO2_12_FULL_66_14
ATGCGGGTGAAGCGGAGATAGTCACCCACCGTCGAGTAGAGCGCGCCACCCCCCATGAACACTTCTGGTTCCTGGTTGAGCTCGTGGTCCGTGGCGCTCAAGCCGCCCTCCTTGTTCCTGACGTAGACGGCCGCCTTGCGCGGCCGCATCGCCGGTCCAATCCTGAAGCCGGTGTCGGGCATCTCCAGCGGATCGAACAGATTGTCCTTCATGTAGCGATCGAGCTTCATGCCGCTTGCCGCCTCGACCATCAGGCCGGCCCAGTCGATCGAGATCGAGTATTCCCAGCGCTCGCCCGGCTCGGCCAGCAGTGGCGTACTCAGCATCTCCATCGAGTTGGGCTTGAGCGGGCCCTTGGCCTGGACGTAGCGAAAGATGTCAGCGTCCCAGGTGTCGTAGCCCATGCCCGAGGTGTGGGTCAGCAGATGGCGCAGCGTGATCGGCTTTGTCGCCGGCCGTGTCTTCACCGTGCCGTCGGCACCGACGCCTACCAGCACCTCTTTCCGCGCGATCTCGGGCACGACCTCGGCCGCCGGCGTATCCAGGCCGAACTTGCCACGCTCGACCATCTGCATGGCGGCGGCGCCGGTGATCGCCTTGGTCATCGAGGCGATCCAGATCACGCTGTCGGGCCTGAGCGCACCCGCCGCACCCTCGAAGATCGCCCCATCGGCGGTCGCGGCCATCGCAGCCACACCCGGTACGTCGCCGGCCTCGACGGCCCGCTTCAAACTGTCAGCAATGCTCATGCGCTTCCTCTTTGATTGCCGGCGACACTACGACAGCCGCGTCGCTTCTTCGATCAGTTCCTGCGCGGCCATGTCGAGGAGCTCGTCCTCCGCCGTGCCGCCCAGCACGCTCTCCCGGCCGATCTCCAGCAGCACCGGAACCGCCAGCGGCGAGATGCGGTCGAGCCGCCGATAGTCGATGCGGCCCTTGGCGCGCTTCAGCAGATCGCCGAGTCGCTTCAGGTCGGCAAGCTGCCAGGCCGCATCCTGGCGGGTGGCGCGCAGCAGGATGTGGCCGGGCTCGTGCTGGCGCAGCGTGTCGTAGATCAGATCCGAGCTGAACGTCACCTGCCGGCGCGACTTCTCCTCGCCGGGGAACCGGCGTTCGATCAGGCCCGCGATCACCGCCACATTGCGGAACGAACGCCGCAGCATGGTCGATTCGTCCATCCACGCCTCGAGATCGTCGCCCAGCATGTCCTCGTCGAACAATTGGTCGAGCTGTGCCGACGTCGGCGGCCGGAGCCCCCAGAGGCCGAGCACATAGTCGGTGGCAACGAAGCCCAGCGGCCGCAACCCCATGCGTTCCATGCGCCGCGTCAGCAGCATGCCCAGGGTCTGGTGGGCGTTCCGGCCCTCGAAGCAATAGGCCACGATGAATTGCTTGCCGCCCCTCGGGAATCCCTCGACCAGCAGCCGGTCGCTCTGTGGCAGGGTCGAGCGGATACGCTGGATGCGCAGCCATTCGCGCACCTCGTCCGGCAGCTTGGGGTGCCTCGAAGGGTCCTGCAGGATGCCGCGGACCCGGTCGGCCAGGAAGGTCGAGAGCGGCAGGCGACCACCACCATAGGCCGGCACCTTGGGATCGCCGCCGCCGGTCGCCAGCGAGCACTGCGCCATCAGTTCCTTCACGCCTTCGAAGCGTAGCAGCCGGCCGGCGAAGGTGAAGGTGTCACCCGGCACCAGCCCCTGAATGAAGGCCTCCTCGACCTCGCCCAGGATCGGCCCACGCCGCAGCTTCACCTTCAAGAGAGGCAACTCGACGATGGTGCCGACATTCATGCGGAACTGACGCGCCACCAGCGGCGACGCCAGCATCCAGCGCCCGCCAGGCAATTCCTTCAGCCGGTGCCAACGGTCGTAGGCTGCCAGCGCGTAGCCGCCGGTCGCCACGAAATCGAACGTGTCGTCGAAATCCTGGCGCGGCAGGTCACGATAGGGTTGGGCGCGCCGGACCTCGGCAAAAAATGCCTCGCGGTCGATCGGCTGGGCGCAGGCGGTGCCCACGATGTGCTGTGCCAGGACATCAAGGCAGGGCGGCCGCGGCGGGTCGCCGTCGAGTTCGCGCGCCTCGACGGCTTCGAGGGCGGCCAGCGATTCCAGCACCTCGAAGCGGTTGGCGGGCGCAATCATGGCCCGGCTGGGCTCGTCCAGCCGGTGGTTGGCGCGGCCGATCCTCTGCATCAGGCGGCTCACGCCCTTGGGCGCCCCCATCTGGATCACGAGGTCGACATCGCCCCAGTCGATGCCAAGGTCGAGCGACGACGTCGCCACCACGGCGCGCAGCTTGCCCGCCGCCATCGCCGCCTCGACCTTGCGCCGCTGCTCGACGGCCAGCGAGCCATGATGCAGGCCGATCGGGAGGTTGTCCTCGTTGATGCGCCACAGCCCGTCGAAGGCGAGCTCGGCCTGGGCGCGGGTGTTGACGAAGATGATCGATGTCTTGTGATGGCGAATGATGTTGTAGATCTCAGGCACGGCGTGGCGGCCCATGTGGCCGCCCCAGGGAATGCGCTCGTGGGCGTCGATGATCGTCACCACCGGCTGCGCACCAGGCTCACCCAGGACGATCTCGACCGGCTCGTCGCGCAAGCGGAGATAATCGGCAAGCGCCGGTGGGTCGGCCACGGTGGCCGAGAGGCCGACGAACCGTGCCTGGGACGCCAGGGTCGCCACTCGTGCGAGACAGAGCGCCAGGTGATGGCCGCGCTTGGTGGTGACGAAGGCATGCAACTCGTCGATGATCACGCACTTCAGATTGGCGAAGAATTTCGCCGCATCGAGGTAGCTCAGCAGCAGGGCGAGCGACTCGGGCGTCGTCATCAGGAGATCCGGCGGCCGTTCGCGTTGCCGCAAGCGACGGCTTTGTGGAGTATCGCCGGTGCGGCTCTCGGCCCGCACCGGCAACTTCATTTCGGTAATTGGCAGTTCGAGGTTGCGCCTGATGTCGGTGGCCAGCGCCTTGAGCGGCGAGATGTAGAGCGTGTGCAGCTCGCCCTTGCCCTTGGCGTGGGCCAGGTCCTCGCCCTTGCGGCGACGCTCCGTGAGCTCGATCAGCGACGGCAGGAATCCCGCCAAGGTCTTGCCGCCGCCGGTGGGTGCGATCAGCAGCGCGCTCTTGCCCTCTGCGGCCAGATCGACCAGGGCAAGCTGGTGTGGCCGGGGCGTCCAGCCGCGGCTTTCGAACCAGCGTGCAAACAGATCGGGAAGAACCATATCTCTTGGGTAAGATGCACCCGTTCCGATGGCAACCGACACCCTAAATCCCCGCAGCTGGCTCTATCCGACGCCGCGCGGCCTCTACTGCGAACCGGGCGACTTCTACGTCGATCCCGCCGTCGCGGTGCCGCGTGCCCTGATCACCCATGGCCACGGTGACCACGCCCGGCCGGGCCATCGCGCG
>MEMN01000027.1:3422-11960 GCA_001767945.1 Alphaproteobacteria bacterium RIFCSPHIGHO2_12_FULL_66_14
GCGAGGTCGACGTTCGCCTGGCACCGGCCGGCCATATCCTGGGCTCCGCGCAAGCAGTGCTGGCATTCAGAGGGCAGCGCATCGTGGTCTCGGGCGATTTTAAGCGCCGGCCCGATCCCACCTGTCCGCCGTTCGAGCCGGTGCCCTGCGATGTCTTCATCACCGAGGCCACCTTCGCGCTGCCCGTCTTCCACCATCCCTCCGATGCCGGCGAGATCGGCAAGCTGCTGCGCTCCGTCGCCACCTTCCCCGAGCGTACCCATCTGGTGGGCGTCTATGCGCTGGGCAAGTGCCAGCGGGTGATCAAGCTCCTGCGCGCCGCCGGCTATGACCAGCGCATCTGGCTGCACGGCGGCCTGCTGTCCCTTTGCAAGCTCTATCAGGAGCACGGCATCGATCTGGGCGATGTAGCGCCGGTCTCCGACGCCATCCTGGAAACCTTCAAGGGCGCCATCGTACTCTGCCCGCCCTCGGCCATGGCCGACCGCTGGTCCCGGCGCTTCGCAGACCCGGTCGCGGCGCTGTGCTCGGGCTGGATGGGCGTGCGCGCCCGCGCCCGCCAGCGCGGGGCCGAACTGCCGCTGGTGATCTCCGACCACGCCGACTGGCCCGAGCTGACGCAGACGCTGAAGGACGTGGGCGCGCCCAAGGTCTGGGTGACGCACGGCCGCGAGGAAGCGCTGGTCCACTACGCGCGCTCGATCGGCATCGATGCAGAGGCGCTGCATCTCGCCGGCCGCGAGGAAGAAGGCGCCTGAACCGTGCAGGCCTTCGCCCAGCTTCTCGATTCGCTCTCCTTCGAGTCCGCGCGCAACGCCAAGCTCCGGCTGATCGAAACCTATCTGCGCGCGGCCCCGGACCCGGACCGTGGCTGGGCATTGGCGGCGCTGACCGGCAGCCTCGATTTTCCCGCCGCCAAACCCGCGCTGCTGCGCGGCTTCGGCCAGGACAGGATCGGGCCCGAGCTTTTCGCCCTCTCCTACGACTATGTCGGCGATCTCGCCGAGACCCTGGCGCTGATCTGGGAAACGGACCCTGCGGCAGGCCCGCCGCCCAGCCTGGGTGAGGTGGTCGACACCCTGCAGCGCGCCACCAAGACCGAGGTCCCTGCGATCCTGAAGCGCTGGCTGGGTGCGCTCGACTCGACCGGGCGCTGGGCGCTCCTGAAGCTGCTGACCGGTGCGCTGCGCGTCGGTGTCTCGGCCCGCCTTGCCAAGCAGGCCGCCGCCAGTATCGGCAGCCAGCCGGTCGATGCCGTGGAGGAAATCTGGCACGGCCTCTCGCCACCTTATCGCCCGATGTTCGATTGGCTGCTGTCGGATGGACCCCGGCCGCAGACCAATGCCGGCGGCGCCTTCCTGCCGCCGATGCTGGCCAATCCCATCGACCGTGCCGAGCTCGATACGCTCGATCCGGCGCATTTCCGCGCCGAATGGAAATGGGACGGCATCCGCATTCAGGTCGCGGCCTCGGGCAGCGTAAAGCGGCTTTATAGCCGCGCAGGCGAGGACATCTCCGGCGCCTTCCCCGACATCGTCGAGGCCATCGATTTCGAGGGCGTGTTCGACGGCGAGCTGCTGGTCCGGCGCGAGGAGGCCGTGGCGCCGTTCAATGACCTACAGCAACGGCTGAACCGCAAGTCGGTGACGCCCAAGATGCTGAAGGAGCATCCGGCCCACGTCCGCCTCTACGACGTACTCCAACTCGAAGGTGAGGATCTGCGTGGCCAGCCCTTCGACCAGCGCCGCGCCCGCCTCGAAGCCTGGATGGCGCTGACGCCGCGCGCCCGCTTCGACCTCTCGCCGCTGGTCACCTTCCGGGACTGGGTCCATCTCGCCGAGCTGCGGGAAGCCATGAAGAGCGACGGTGTCGAAGGGCTAATGCTCAAGCGCGCTGATAGCGGCTATCTCGCGGGCCGCCCCAAGGGACCGTGGTTCAAGTGGAAACGCGACCCCATGCTGGCCGACTGCGTGCTGATGTATGCCCAACGCGGCCACGGCAAGAGGAGCTCATTCTATTCCGACTTCACCTTCGGCTGCTGGCGTGAAGTCGAGAGCAAGCGCGAGTTGGCGCCGGTCGGGAAGGCCTATTTCGGCTTCACCGACGAGGAACTACGCTGGCTCGACAAATGGGTGCGCGACCACACCACGAACCGCTTCGGCCCGGTGCGCGAAGTGACGCAAGAACTGGTATTGGAGGTGGCCTTCGACGGCATCGCCCGTTCGACCCGCCACAAGTCGGGCCTGGCGCTGCGGTTTCCCCGTATCCATCGTATCCGTAAGGATAAGCCCGCGACCGAGGCCGATACCATCGACACCCTCCTGCGGCTCTTGCCGTAACGGGGCCGCAACACCATTATCTGGGCGTCATGATCGACCCGTTTGGCCGCCATATTTCCTACCTCCGCGTTTCGGTGACGGACCGCTGCGATTTCCGCTGCGTCTATTGCATGGCAGAGGACATGACCTTCCTGCCCAAGGCGGAAGTCCTGTCGCTGGAGGAACTGGAGCGGCTGTGCGGCGCCTTCGTGCGCCGCGGTGTCAAGAAGCTCAGGCTGACCGGCGGCGAGCCGCTGGTGCGCAAGAACGTGATGTCGCTGTTCCGCGGCCTCGGCCGCCATCTCGATAGCGGCGCACTGGAAGAGCTGACACTCACCACCAACGGCAGCCAGCTCGCAAAGTACGCCGAGGAACTGGCCGCCATTGGCGTCCGCCGCGTGAATGTCTCGATGGACACGCTCGATGCGGCGAAGTTCCGCGAGTTGACGCGCTGGGGCGACCTCGACCAGGTGAAGCGCGGCCTCGACGCCGCCCAGCAGGCCGGCCTGCACGTCAAGATCAACGCCGTGGCGCTGCGCGGCGTGAACGACATGGAGTTCGACGAGCTGATCCGGTTCAGCCACGGCCGCGGTATGGACCTGGTCCTGATCGAGGTCATGCCGATGGGCGAGATCGGCGCCGACGCCCGGCTCGACCAGTATCTGCCGCTGTCGCTGGCCCGGACCGAGATCGCCAAGCATTTCACGCTTACTGAAACCGACTACAAGACCGGTGGACCGGCCCGTTACTTCAAGGTCGAGGAGACCGGCGGGCGGCTGGGCTTCATTACGCCGCTCACCCACAATTTCTGCGAAAGCTGCAACCGCGTCCGGCTGACCTGCACCGGCACGCTCTATATGTGTCTCGGCCAGGAAGATGCCGCCGACCTGCGCGGACCGCTGCGCGCCTCGGAGAGCGACGAGCTGCTCGACAGGGCGATCACCGAGGCGATCGCCCGCAAGCCCAAGGGCCACGATTTCATCATCGACCGCCGCCACGCCGGCCCCGCCGTTCCCCGCCACATGAGCGTGACGGGCGGATAACTCTCCGCGCTGTCAGGGCGCGGGCTGCGACGGAGTGCTCTTGATCCTGGCCCGTCGCACTGCTTCCCGGTGCGAGATGTAGAGCGCGCTGGCGAAGATGACCGCCGCGCCGACGAAGGTCCAGACGTCGGGCTTCTGAAAAAACAGGAAATAGCCCAGCAGCGTGTTCCAGATCAGCGACAGGAAGCCGATGGGCTGCAGCAGCGTGATGTCGGCGAGTTGGTAGCCGCGCTGCTGGCAGACATGGCCGAGCGTCCCGGCGAGACCGGCCGCCACGAACCACAGCACGTCGATGCCGCTCGGCGTTTGCCAGAACCAGATGGCGACCGGCGCCGCGCAGATCACGATCACGATGTTCTGCCAGATCACGATGGTGCTGGCCGAGTCGGTACGGGCCAGCGCCTTGGAGATCAGGTTCGAGGCCGAGAAGATCGGCGTGGCGACCAGGATGCAGATGACGCCGAGGTGGATCTCGCCGAAGCCGGGCCGGATGATGATCATGGCGCCGGCAAAGCCCACGAGGACGGCGAGCCAGCGCCGGAGGCGCACATCCTCGGCGAGGAACAGCGCGGCGCCGATGGTGACGAAGATCGGTCCGGTGAAACCGAGCGCCGTGATCTCGGCCAAGGTGGTGAGCGGCAGGGCCACGAACCACAGCATCATGCCGGCGGTATGAACGGCACCGCGCGAGATGTGCAGGCCCAGGCGGTTGGTGTGGAGCGACCGGTAGAGGCCAAGGCGAACCACGACGGGCACCATGAACAGCGCGCCGAAGAAATAGCGCAGGAACGCCATCACGTAGGGGTTGAGGTGCTGGGCCGGGATCAGCGTGAAGACGTTCAGCAGCGCGAACAGGAGACCTGACAGGGCGACCCAGAGGATGCCGCGCAGATTGGGCGGCAGCGCGAGCCAGCGAGCGACGAGAGCGGACACACCGCGACTATGTCACAGCCTCTGCAGTGAAGCACCTTGTCGACGCCGCGGCGACTTCCGGCGCGCGACCTAGGCCTCGCCGACTGCCTCGACGTCGGCCGGCACCGCGTGAGACACGCTCTCGCCACGCAGGTTTGCGACCCGCTGGACGAGTTCCTCGATATAGGAATCGTGGATGCCGAGCGAGCGCGCGTGCTCGGCGGTGTTGGTGAGATAGTCGCGGCAGGCGCCGCGGCGGCCCTCGGCGAAGGCGATGTGATGGGCGGCACGTTCTATTGGCAGGTCGCCGCAATACTGGCAGTGGGCGGTATCGACCACGAAGGTGACCGCCGTCACGGTGCGTCCGTCGCGCAACCTGGTCGGCACCCAGCGCGCCTGGTAGACCCCCGACAGCATCTCGCGGTTCCACAGGATCGCCAGTTCGCTGCGGACCTGATGCGGCGCCAGACGGTAGGCGATGCCCTCGCAGGAGCCGCCGCCTTCGAGCGCCAGCATCAACCCGGGCAGCTCGGGCGTGCCGCGGCCGAGCGGAACCCAGAAGCAGAAAGACCGGCGCCAGCCCTCGACCCTGGACGGCAGGGCCTCGGCGAATTCAAGGGCCGGATTCCACATCAGCGAGCCGTAGGCGAACACCCACGCCTCCTCGCCCGGCTTGTAGCGGAGCAGCGCCTGTTTGAGGCTTGCCTCGCGCTCCTCCGATGTCAGGAAGAAATCGTAGCCGGCCTTGCGGGCGTCGGCGACGATCTGATCGATGCGCTCGGAGCTCAGTTCCTCGCGTGTCAGCAACTCAGCTCCTCCTACGCCCGGCTACGCGCAGCGCACATGCTCAGGCGCCGTACACGATTGACATGGTCTCGGCGATGCAGGCCGGGCGCTCCTGGCCCTCGACCTCGATCGTGATCTGGTTGGTGAGCCGCACGCCACCCTTGTCCATCGGATCGGCCGCGATCAGCTTGGCCCGCGCGCGCACGCGCGATCCGGCCGGCACGGGACTGGTAAAGCGCACCTTGTTGCAGCCGTAGTTGATGCCGTTGCGGACGTTGTTGATGTGCGAGATCTGGTGATTGAGCATCGGGATCAGCGACAGGGTCAGGTACCCGTGGGCGATGGTCTTGCCGCCCGGCATGTCCTTCTTGGCCCGTTCGACGTCGACATGGATCCACTGATGGTCACCGGTCGCGTCGGCAAAGCGGTTGATGCGATCCTGTGAGACCTCCACCCAGTCGCTCACCCCGATCTCCTGCCCGACATATTTGTGCATCTCGTTGGGGTGGGCGAATTCTCTCTTGGCCATTTCCTACCTCGGTAACGCTTTCTTCTTGGCGACTGCAAAGATATCACGAAATCGCGCGTTTGCGGTCAAGCGTCCCGCTTGGGGAGAAACCCGACCCGCACCGCGATCCTAGTCCGACAGCCCCGACGACGGCCGCGCAATCGGGTGCCATTTGTAGCGACCGAGTGCCATTTGTAGCTGTTTGTCACATTTGTATCGTCGCCGAGTTTTACTCATCATGCGAGCAACAAAAATGCACAGGAGGAGACCCAGCGATGGCCTACGAAACCGTTCTCTATGATGTCGCCGATCGTGTCTGCACCGTCACCTTGAACCGGCCGGACAAGCTCAATGCATGGACCCGCCAGATGCATCTCGACCTCAAGGACGCCATGCACACGGCCGGTGCCGACCCCGAAGTCCGGGCCATCATCCTGACTGGCGCGGGCCGCGGCTTCTGCGCCGGCGCCGACATGGGCGGGCTGCAGGCGATCGGCGCCGGTGCCGCCACCGACCGGTCGAGCAAGGCCCAGCCCGGCCTTCCCGGCGGCAGCACGCTGGCCGAATTCAGGATGAACTACTCGTACTTCCCGTCGGTCCCGAAGTTCATCATTGCAGCAATCAACGGCCCCTGTGCCGGCCTCGGCCTCGTCATCCCGCTCTATGCCGACCTGCGCTTCGCCTCCGAATCGGCGGTGTTCACGACGGCCTTCGCCCAGCGCGGCCTGATCGCCGAGCATGGCGTGAGCTGGCTGCTGCCGCGCCTGATCGGGTTGCCCGCGGCCATGGATCTGTTGTGTTCCGCACGGAAGTTCCAAGCCCCGGAGGCGCTGGCGCTGGGACTGGTCAGCCGGGTCATCGCCGACGACAAGCTCCTGGCCGAGACGCGAGCCTATGCCACGCTCCTCGCCAACACCGTCTCGCCGCGCTCGGTGGCGGTGATGAAGCGCCAGCTCTGGGAGGCCGAGTTCCAAACCCTGGCCGAAGCCACGGTCCAAGCCAATCACGAGATGGGGCTTTCCTTCCAGACCGCCGACTTCAAGGAGGGCGTCGCCCACTTCCTCGAGAAGCGGGCGGCGCGGTTCACCGGCAAGTAATTCGGGACCGCTGGGCCTTCTCGGTTTCCGCGGCCCAAGGCTGCCAGGTCATCTGGCGGTGTTCGACGGCGCGATTGAGCCTCAGGTCGCGGAAGAGGGTTGCGACGGTCCGCCTGTCGTGCTCGGGCCGATGGCCCACCGGACCCTAGTTCCGCCTACTTGAACTGCCGCTCCGCCCACCACGGGAAATAGGACGGCATGCCATCGCTCACCTTCATAGGGAACTTCGCGGGCCGCTTTTCGAGGAAAGCCACCACGCCCTCCTTCACGTCGGCCGACTTGCCCCGGGCATAGATGCCCTTGGAATCGACCTTGTGTGCTTCCATCGGATGGTCGGCGCCCAGCATCTTCCAGATCATGTGGCGGTTGAGCGCGACCGCGACCGGCGCGGTGTTGTCGGTGATCTCGCGCGCCAGCGCGTAGGCCGCCGGCAACAAGGCCTCGGGTTTGTGGACCGAGCGTACGAGGCGGCCGTTGAGCGCCTCCTCGGCGCCGAACACGCGGCCGGTCATCACCCACTCCAGCGCCTGCTGGGGGCCGACCAGGCGCGGCAGGAACCAACTCGAGCAGGCCTCCATGACGATGGCGCGACGGGTGAACACGAAGCCGTAGCGCGCCGCCTCGGAGGCGAGGCGGACATCCATCGCGAGCTGCATGGTGATGCCAACGCCGACCGCCGGGCCGTTGCAGGCCGCGATCGTCGGCTTCAGCGATTCATAGGCGCGGAGCGTGAAGAGTCCGCCGCCATCGCGGTGGCCGTCGAGGCCCGGATCGACCGGTCCGCGATTTTCGGCGTTGAAAGTATTGGCACCGCCCGACAGATCGGCGCCGGCGCAGAACCCACGGCCGGCGCCGGTGAACACCACCGCCCGCACGTCGTCGTCGCGATCGGCGCGGTCCATCGCGTCCAGGAGTTCCGACAGCATCTTGCCGGTGAAGGCGTTGAGTTTGTCCGGCCGGTTGAGGGTGATGGTGAGAATGCCGTCCTGGATTTCGTACTTGATCTGCTCGTAGTTCAAGGTCCTGCCCTCACGTCTGATTGATCAGCATGACGCCGCCCATGATGAGGGCGATACCACCGATCTGCTTGAGGCCGAATGGCTCGCCGAACAGGAAGTGCCCGAGAACGGCCACGATCGCATAGGACAGCGACACGCTGGGGAAGGCGACGGACACCGGAATCTTGCGCAGCGCTATGATGTAGAGGAACGCCGCCGAGCCGTAGAGTGCCAGGCCGGCGATCGTCGAGGGTCGCATGAGCTGGCTCACGACGTCAGGCGCATCGGCGCCCACCTTGAGCAACATCTGGCCGCCTATGCCCGTCAGGATGCCGATGCCGAGCGCCACGTAGTAGATCGTCATCGTTCAGGACTCCGGTTCGGAAGGCTTGCGGTGAGGTTGCCCGCCGGCCGGTGTGTCGGCCCGCGGGCGCTCGATGTCGAGGCCCCCGCCCAATTCCCCGGGGCCGCGACGAAAGACTTCCCGCACCAGATACTGCGGTTTGCGGTTCACCGCCAAAAACATGCGCCCGAGATACTCGCCGATCACGCCGATCACGACGAGCTGCACGCCGGCCAGCACCAGCACGGCGACCATCAACGACGCCCAACCCTGCGGCGGCCGGTCGGAGATGATCGCCTCGACGATGGTGATGGCCGCCGCAATGGCGCCCAACGCGCCGAACCCCAGCCCGAACAGGGTGGCGAGCCTGAGCGGCATCACCGAGAAGTTGAGGAACATCGCCAGCCACAGCCGGATCAGGCGGCGCAACGTGTAGTTGGATTTCCCTTCGTTGCGCGGCAGGTGGTCGACCTCAAGGCGGCCGACATTCTGCGTCACCTGGAACACCAGGCCGTCGACATAGGGATAGGGCC
>MEMN01000027.1:11968-12878 GCA_001767945.1 Alphaproteobacteria bacterium RIFCSPHIGHO2_12_FULL_66_14
CTCGCCACGATGCGCTCGCGCACGAAAGCCGAGAGGCAGCGGAAACTCGAGAGATAGAGCCCGGGAGGCTTGTCGATCAGCCGGTCGGCGCACCAGTTGGTGAAGCGGCTTCCCCAGTTGCGCCAGGCGGCGTGCTGCTTCTCGGCATAGTAGGTGTAGACCGCGTCGTAACCGCCGTCGCGGGCATATTCGAACAGGCGCCGGACCTCGGCAGGCGGATTCTGGAGATCATCGTCCATGGTGATGGCGTAGGTGCCGCGGGCCCGGGAAAGGCCCGCCATCACCGCGTTGTGCTCGCCGAAATTGCGGCTGAGACTCATGACCGTGATCGGTGCCCCCGGCAGGCCGGCGAGTTCCTTGCAGACATCGAGGCTGTTGTCCGGACTGCCATCGACCACCAGCACGATCTCGAGGCCGCCGTCGATCTCCAGCGCGCGCAGGGCGGCAACCAGCTCGCCTACCGTCGCGGCACCCATGTAGACCGGAACGACGACGGACAGAGCCGGCGCGGCAGCGTCAACCATTACATGGGCTTTCGGCGTCGGCGCGCCCGATCAGGCGATGAAGCGGCATCAGGCAAGACAAGAGCGTATTCCAATGGCTGGAGCGGGGGCGGTCATTGTGCACGCGTCCACCGTCTGCCGACAACCGCTAGACTTGGCTCGGCAGACCCCGATTGCCCGCAAAATTTGCGTTTCGCCCGCTTCATGCCCCACCGCCCAAGCCTCGTCTTCCCGCCCGCTTATGATATCTTCACCCCGCCTTGCCAATAGCTCCCATCAAGCCTCCCCCGATTTCGCCACGCGTCGAGCGGTTGCTGCTGGTGCCGCTGTTCGCGCTGCCAGTCCTGTGGCTCGCCGGTTATTTCTTTCCGCCGATCAACCATGACGTGGCCGCGATCCTCGACGTC
>MEMN01000028.1 GCA_001767945.1 Alphaproteobacteria bacterium RIFCSPHIGHO2_12_FULL_66_14
AGACCAGGACTGCGCGCGCAGATGCCGGTGCCGTCGGCCGACCTCCGCCAGCGGCCCGGCCGTCCCACGGCACCGACCCGGCCCAAACCGCCGCGGCGGACGCCATGAAGCGCTTCTACAAGGAGACGGCGATCGAGGCGGCCGAGGGTGGATTCCGGGTGCTGCTCGACGGCAAGCCCATGCGCACGCCCGCCAAGGCGATCCTGGTCGTGCCGACAAAGCCGCTGGCTGAAGCCATCGCCGCCGAGTGGAGCGGGGTGCCGGACAAGGCGGAGATCAATGCCGCCCATCTGCCACTGACGCGACTGGCAGCAACCGGCCTCGATCGCGTCGTTCCGCGACGCGAGGAGGTCATCGCCGACACCGCGAAATACGCCGGGTCCGATCTCCTGTGCTATCGCGCCACCACGCCAGTGAGCCTCGTGAAATTGCAGCATGACGCCTGGCAGCCGCTGCTCGATTGGGTGGCTGAGCGCTACGGGGCGCGTCTCAAAGTCGCGGAAGGGATCTCCTTCGTCGATCAGCCCGAGCAAGCTTTGGCGAACCTGCGCGACGCCGTCTCAGGGCACGCCGATCTCGCCTTGTCGGCACTCTACAATCTCACACACACAGCCGGGTCGCTGGTGATCGCGCTCGCAGTGGCGGAAGGCCGGTTGACCTCCGAAGCTGCCTTTGCGGCGGCACAGGTCGACGAGCTTTATCAGATCGAACGTTGGGGCGACGATCCCTTGGCGGCAAAGCACCGTGATGGGGTCGCCAAGGATATCGACGCCGGGGCACGGTTTCTGGCACTGCTGGAACACGCGCGGCTGCGCGGTTGAAGGGGAAGAGCATGGGATCAGGCAGCAGACTCCGTCAGGTTCTGGCGAAGAACGGTCTCGTCGAAGCGATGGCGGCGCATAGTCCACTATCGGCGATGCTGGCGGCGGAAGCGGGCTTCGACGCGATCTGGGCAAGCGGGTTTGAACTCTCCGCCATGTACGGCGTTCCTGATATCAGCATGGTCTCGATGACCCAGCATCTCGACATGACGCGGGCGATGGTCGACCGATCGGGGTTGCCCGTGGTGGCCGATATCGACACCGGCTTCGGCAACGCCATCAACGTGCTCTATGCCATCGAGCAGTACGAGCGGGCTGGTGCGGCGGCGATCGTGATGGAGGACAAGAGCTTTCCCAAGGTCACCAGTCTGATCGCCGGCGGCCGCCAGGACATGGTCCGCGTCGAGGAATTCCAGGGCAAGATCGAAGCGGCGCGCGCGGCGCGGCGCGACCCGGACTTTGTGATCGTGGCGCGCACCGAGGCGCTGATCGCGGGGCTCGGCCAGGACGAGGCGCTGAAGCGGGCGCGGGCCTACGAGGCGGCTGGCGCCGACATGATCCTGGTCCACTCCAAGCAGAAGACACCGGATGAGATCGAGGCCTTCGTGCGCGCCTGGGACGGCAAGGCGCCGATAGCGCTCGTGCCGACCGCCTATCCGCAAATGACGGTGGCGCGGGTGAGGGAGTTCAAGAAGATCGGACTGCTGATCTGGGGCAACCACGCCATTCGTGCCTCCGTGGGTGCAATGCGCGCGACCTTTGCGCAGATTCGCAAGGATCGGGGTATCCATGGCGTCGAAGCGGGCATCGCCACGGTCGAGGATGTGTTCGACCTGCAGGGCATGGGCACGGTCAAGGACAACGAGAAGCGATTCCTGCGCTAGACGCCGTCGTGCTAATGGCTGAAAACTGTCGCGGAAGGCCGGAGACGTAGATGCAGCAGATGTTGGATGAACTCGAGCGCCGGCGTGCTGGTGCGCGCCTGGGAGGCGGGGTCCGCCGTATCGAGGCGCAGCACGGCAAGGGCAAGCTGACGGCGCGTGAGCGCATCGACACCCTCCTCGATCCGGGCTCGTTCGAGGAATACGATATGTATGTCGAGCATCGTTCGATCGATTTCGGCATGGAAACCCAGAAGATCCCGGGCGACGGCGTGGTCACCGGCCACGGCACCATCAACGGCCGGCTGGTCTATGTCTTCAGCCAGGATTTCACGGTATTCGGCGGCGCGCTGTCGGGCATGCATGCGGCCAAGATCTGCAAGGTCATGGACATCGCCATGAAGGTCGGTGCACCCGTCCTCGGTCTCAACGACTCGGGCGGCGCGCGCATCCAAGAGGGCGTTGATTCGCTGGCGGGCTACGCCGACGTGTTCCAGCGCAACGTGCTCGCCTCGGGCGTGATTCCACAGATCTCCATGGTCATGGGGCCGTGCGCCGGTGGCGCGGTCTATTCGCCGGCCATGACCGACTTCATCTTCATGGTGAAGGACAGCTCCTACATGTTCGTGACCGGCCCCGACGTCGTGAAGACCGTGACGCACGAGACGGTGACGCAGGAAGAGCTGGGCGGCGCGCTCACTCACACGCAGAGGTCGGGCGTCTCCGACCTTGCCTTCGAGAACGACGTCGAGGCGCTGCTGCAGCTGCGCCGGTTCGTCGATTTCCTGCCGGCCAACAACCGCGAGAAGGCACCGGTGCGCACGACGCTCGACCCGTCGGACCGCGACGATGCTTCGCTCGATACGCTGGTGCCGGAGAATCCCAACAAGCCCTACGACATCAAGGAACTGATCCTGAAGGTCGTCGACGAGGGCGATTTTTTCGAGTTGTCGCCGGAATGGGCCGGCAACATCGTGATCGGCTTCGGTCGCATGGCCGGCCGCACGGTCGGGTTCGTCGCCAATCAGCCGATGGTGCTGGCGGGTTGCCTCGACATCGACTCCTCGCGCAAGGCCGCGCGGTTCGTGCGCTTTTGCGACGCCTTCAACATCCCGATCGTAACTTTCGTCGACGTGCCAGGATTCCTGCCGGGCACGCAGCAGGAGTTCGGCGGCATCATCAAGCATGGCGCCAAGCTGCTCTATGCCTACGCCGAGGCGACGGTTCCCAAGGTCACGGTGATCACCCGCAAGGCCTATGGCGGGGCTTACGACGTGATGGCCTCCAAGCATCTCCGCGGCGACGTGAATTATGCCTGGCCGGGCGCCGAGATTGCCGTGATGGGCGCCAAGGGTGCGGTCGAGATCATCTTCCGCTCCGACATCGGCGATGCCGCCAAGATCGCCAAGCGCACCGATGAATATCGCGAGAAGTTTGCCAATCCGTTCGTGGCGGCCAACCGCGGCTTCATCGACGACGTGATCATGCCGCATGGCACGCGGCGGCGGATTTGCCGCGCGCTTGCCACGCTCGAGACCAAGAAGCTCGACAATCCGTGGCGCAAGCACGGCAACGTGCCTCTATGACGGGGCCGCTGTGAGTCTGTCGCCTGAAGAGCGCATGAGACGGAGCCGGAGCGTGCGCCTGCACGTGATCGTGGCGCTGTTCGCCCTGCTGATGCTCATCGCCATCAATGCGATCTTCAGCAGCCGCTACCCGTGGTGGCTGTGGGTGCTCATCGCCTGGATGCCGTTGATCGCCGCCCATACCGCCTGGGCCAAAGGCCTGTTCGAACGCAGTAAAGAAGGATCCTGAGCATGGCCGCCAAGAAGAAGGTCGCCAAGGCCGCAGCGAAGAAGGCTGCTGCAAGGCCCAAGGCAAGGCCGGCAAACGGCGAGGGCGTCGCCAAGCCGCCGTTCGACAAGATCCTGATCGCCAATCGCGGCGAGATCGCCTGCCGGGTCATCCGCACCTGCAAGCGGCTCGGCATCAAGACGGTGGCGGTTTATTCCGAGGCCGACGCCGACGCGCTGCACGTGCGGCAGGCGGACGAGAAAGTGCTGATCGGACCGCCGCCCTCGGCGCAGTCGTATCTGCAGATCGACAAGATCGTTGCGGCCTGCAGGAAGACCGGCGCGCAGGCGGTCCATCCCGGCTACGGCTTCCTGTCCGAGAAGCAGGAGTTCCAGAAGGCCCTGGCCAAGGCCGGCATCGCCTTCATCGGCCCCGACGCGCTGGCGATCCATGCCATGGGCGACAAGATCGAATCGAAGAAGCTGGCGCAGAAGGCCGGCGTCAGCACGGTTCCCGGCTATCTGGCGGCCATCCCCACTGCGGAGCAGGCGGTGCAGATCGCCCGGAAGATCGGCTATCCGGTGATGATCAAGGCGTCGGCCGGCGGCGGCGGCAAGGGCATGCGCATCGCCTACAGCGATGCCGAGTGCCACGAGGGATTTGGATCGGCGACCAACGAGGCCAAGGCGTCGTTCGCCGACGACCGCGTGTTCATCGAGAAGTACATCGAGGAACCGCGCCACGTCGAGATCCAGCTGATGGCCGACGGCCATGGCAACTGCCTCTACCTCTGGGAGCGCGAGTGCTCGATCCAGCGTCGCCACCAGAAGGTGATCGAGGAAGCGCCGAGTCCGTTCATCGATGCCAGGACGCGCAAGGCGATGGGCGAGCAGGCCGTGGCGCTGGCAAAGGCGGTCAAATACAAGAGCGCCGGCACGGTCGAGTTCATCGTCGACAAGAATCGCAAGTTCTATTTCCTCGAGATGAACACCCGGCTGCAGGTCGAGCATCCGGTGACCGAACTCGTCACCGGCCTCGATCTCGTCGAAATGATGATCCGGGTGGCGGCAGGTGAAAAGCTGCCGCTTTCCCAGAAGGAAGTGAAACTCGAAGGTTGGGCGGTCGAGGCGCGGCTCTACGCCGAGGATCCGTTCCGCAACTTCCTGCCCTCGACCGGGCGGCTGGTGAAGTACCGCGAGCCCAGGCCCGGCCCCGACGTGCGCGTCGATACCGGCGTCTACGAAGGCGGCGAGATCTCGATGTTCTACGATCCGATGATCGCCAAGCTCTGCACTTACGGCAAGACGCGCGACGCTGCGATCGATCGCATGCGCCGCGCGCTCGATGAATTCTACGTCCGCGGCGTCTCGCACAATGTTCCGTTCCTGGCGGCGTTGATGGCGCATCCGCGCTTCGTCGCCGGCAAGCTCACCACCAACTTCATCGCCGAGGAATTCAAGGGCGGCTTCACCGCGGCGCACCTGCCGCCGCGCGATCCCAACGTGCTGGCCGGCGTCGCGGCCGTGGTCGATCGCATCCAGGCGCAACGCGCGGCGGCGGGGGCGGGCAAGATGCCCGGCCATGTCACGCTGGTGCAGGACAGCTGCGTCGTGATGTTGAACCGCGCACCAAATGTGCTGACGGTGAGCGGCGGCGGCTCGGACTTCGTGGTCGACGTCGCCGGTCGCCGCATCGAGATCGAGACCGACTGGTCGCCGGGAGAGCCGTTGTTCCATGCCAAGGTCGACCTGCAGGCGATCGTCGTCCAGGTCGATGCCGTTGGCCCGGGGTGGCGTCTCATCCTCGAGGGCGGCCAGGCCGAAGTGTTGGTGCTGACGCCGCGCCAGGCCGAACTCTATGCCCTGATGCCGGTCAAGGCGGCCCCCGACACGTCCAAGTTCCTGCTGTCGCCGATGCCCGGCCTGCTGGCCTCGGTCGCCGTGACCGAAGGGCAGGAGATCAAGGCCGGCGAAGCGCTGGCCGTGGTCGAGGCGATGAAGATGGAGAACGTGCTGCGCGCCACCCGCGACGGCACGGTCAAGACGCTCCACGCCAAGGCGGGTGACAGCCTGCGCGTCGACCAGAAAATCATCGAGTTCGCCTGAGTGCGATGCCGCTGCAGGCGCGCCTCACGATCACCGGTAGGGTGCAGGGCGTGGGCTACCGCGACTGGGTGGTCGCCACCGGCCAGCAACTCGGCCTCGCCGGTTGGGTGCGCAATCGGAGGGATGGCTCGGTCGAGGCACTGATCGTGGGCGACGAGACTGCCGTCGGGACGATGATCGAGGCCTGTCGGCGTGGCCCGACCATGGCCCGGGTCGATGCCGTCGACGTCGAACCGGTCGATCTCGATGTCCTGCCGACGGACTTTACGCAGCTGCCGATGGCGTGACGGCGTCGCCGAACACCTCGCCGAACGTTTCCGCCAGTGCCACGTCCAGATCGGCGATCGTCGCCGGCAGGCCGAGATCGACCAGCGACGTCATGCCATGGTCGGCGATGCCGCAGGGCACGATGCCCGCGTAGTGCGACAGATCGGGCTCGACGTTGATCGAGAGGCCGTGGAACGACACCCAGTGACGGATGCGCACGCCAATGGCGGCGATCTTGTCCTCGCACGGCGTGCCGTCGGGCAGGCGCGGTTTGTCGGGCCGCACGACCCAGACGCCGACGCGGCCGGCCCGGCGCTCGGCCACGACGTTGAAGCGGGCCAGCGCACGAATGGTCCATTCCTCGAGGTCCGAGACGTAGCGACGGACGTCCTGCCGGCGCGCACGCAGGTCGAGCATGACGTAGACCACGCGCTGTCCGGGTCCATGATAGGTGTATTGCCCGCCGCGGCCGGCGACGTGGACGGGAAAGCGCGCCGGCTGCAGCAGGTCCCGGGACGCAGCACTGGTGCCTGCGGTGTAGAGCGGCGGGTGCTCCAGCAGCCAGATCAGTTCGGGTGCGCACCCGGCCCGAATGTCGGTCACGCGGGCTTCCATGGCGGCCAGCGCCTCGGCATAGGGCACGGTGCCGTCGGAAATGCGCCATTCCAGCTTGCTCATTGTGGCAAAATCGGTGCTTCCGGCCTTTCGCGCAATAGGCGGTGCGTCGCGCCTTGCCACTGAGGGGTCGATTTGGTATCCCCCGCCCCATCGAACCGGCGCGGCCATGGCGGAATTGGTAGACGCGCTAGCTTGAGGTGCTAGTGCCGCGAGGCGTGGAAGTTCGAGTCTTCTTGGCCGCACCAACTCGCCGGATCGATCGAAAGGGTAGAAACAGAGTCGCCGCCTTCGGGCGGCCCCTTTTTTAGTAGGCGGGAGACGAGCTTGGCGGATGAACTCACCGACGGCGCGCTCCGTTACCATCGCCTACCCCGGCCGGGCAAAATCGAGGTCGTTCCGACCAAGCCCCTGGCCACCCAGCGAGACCTGTCGCTGGCCTATTCGCCCGGCGTCGCCGCGGCCTGCCACGAGATCGTGCGCGATCCCGCGATGGCCGCGGAGCTCACGATACGCGCCAATCTGGTCGGCGTGGTGACCAACGGCACGGCGGTGCTGGGCCTCGGCGCCATCGGGCCGCTCGCCGCCAAGCCGGTGATGGAGGGCAAGGGCGTTCTTTTCAAGAAGTTCGCCGGCATCGACGTGTTCGACATCGAGATCGCCGAACTCGACCAGGAGAAGCTGGTCGACATCGTGGCTTCGCTGGAGCCGACCTTCGGCGGCATCAACCTCGAGGACATCAAAGCGCCGGAGTGCTTCTACGTCGAGCAGAAGCTGCGCGAGCGGATGAAGATCCCGGTGTTCCACGACGACCAGCACGGCACCGCGATCATCGTCGGCGCCGCGGTGCTGAACGCGCTGTCGCTGGTCGGCAAGGACATCGGGAAAGTGAAGCTCGTCGTGTCGGGCGCCGGCGCCGCGGCGCTGTCGTGCCTGGGCGTGCTGGAGAAGCTCGGCCTGCCGCGCGAGAACATCTGGGTCACCGACATCGTCGGCGTGGTCTGGAAGGGCCGCAACGAACTGATGGACCCGTTCAAGGAGCGCTACGCGCGCGAGACGCCGCTGCGTACCCTGGGCGACGTGATCGGCGGCGCCGACATCTTCCTCGGTCTCTCCGCCGCAGGCGTGCTGAAGCAGGACATGGTGAAGAAGATGGCGGCTAAGCCGCTGATCTTCGCGCTGGCCAATCCCAATCCCGAGATATCGCCCGAGGACGTGGCCGCGGTGCGCGACGATGCCATCATGGCGACGGGTCGCAGCGACTATCCCAACCAGGTAAACAACGTCCTCTGCTTCCCCTATATTTTTCGCGGCGCGCTCGATGTCGGCGCCACGACGGTCAACGACGAGATGAAGATTGCCTGCGTGCGGGCCATCGCCGAGCTTGCCCGCAAGGAGCCGTCGGAAGTCGTGGCCCGCGCCTTCGGCGAGGCCGGCGGCGGCTTTGGGCCGACGCAGATCATTCCCAAGCCGTTCGATCCGCGTCTCATCGTCGAATTGGCGCCGGCCGTGGCGAAGGCGGCGATGGACAGCGGCGTGGCGACCCGGCCGATCGCAGATTTCGACGCCTATCGCCAGCAGCTCAGCCAGTTCGTCTTCAAGTCTGGTCTGGTCATGCGGCCGGTATTCGATCAGGCGCGCAATGCACCCAAGCGGGTGATCTTCAGCGCCGGAGAAGACGACCGCGTGTTGCGGGCCGTCCAGATCATCCTCGACGAGGGCATCGCCCAACCCATCTTGATCGGGCGCCCTGAGATCATTCGCCATCGCGCCGAACGTCTGGGCCTGCGTTTCCGGCTGGGCACCGATGTCGCCCTGATCGATCCGTCGAGCGACCCCCGATACGATCGCTACTGGGGTGCCTATCACGAACTGATGGAACGGCGCGGCGTCACCGAGCCCACGGCGCGCAATCTCGTGCGATCCAGCCCGACCCTGATCGCAGCCCTTGCCGTGAAATTGGGCGACGCCGACGCCATGATCGCCGGCGCCTATGGCCGCTTCCGCACCCATTTCAATCATGTGCACGACGTGATCGGCATGCGCGAAGGCGTGAAACACATGGCGGGCCTAAGTCTGCTGGTCATGCCGACCCGTTCGCTGTTCATTGCCGACACCTACGTCAACAACGACCCCGACGCCGAGACCTTGGCCGACATCACCTTGCTGGCGGCTGACGAGGTGCTGCGGTTCGGTATCCAGCCCAAAGTGGCTCTCCTGTCGCATTCGAGTTTTGGCAGTTCCGATCATCCGTCGGCGCGCAAGATGGCGGCGGCGGTCAAGCTGCTGCACCAGCGGGCGCCGACGCTCGAGGTCGACGGAGAGATGCACGGCGACGCGGCGCTTGAAGCCGATATCCGCACCAACGTCTTCCCGCGGTCGAAGCTCAAGGCCGCGGCCAATCTGGTGGTCTGCCCCTCGCTCGATGCCGCCAATATCGGCTTCAACCTTCTCAAGACCGCCGCCGACGGCCTCCACATCGGGCCGATGCTGCTCGGCACGGCGCTGCCGGCGCACGTACTGACGCCTTCGGTGACCGCCCGCGGCATCCTGAACATGACGGCGCTGGCCGTCGTCGAGGCCCAGCGTCTCGCCGAGGCGCGTGGATGAGCGTCGAAATCGACGTGCTCGATGAGGTGACGCCGGAGTTCGTCCGGCGCATTGAGGCGTCGCTTGCGGAGGGCAGGACCGAAGACCTGAGGGCCCTCCTCGTTGGGCTCAGTGCCACCGGGCAGGCATCGGTGCTCGAGCAGGTCTCCGAAGGCGAGCGCGACAAGCTCGTCGGTGTCCTCAAGCGCGATCTCGACCCGGAGGCGCTGACCGAACTCGACGAGGAGGTTTTGGAGGATGTCCTCGGTCAGCTCGACAGCAAGGAAATCGCCGCTGCCGCGCGCGAACTCGAGGCGGACGACGCCGCGAACATCCTCGAGGATCTGCCGGAAGACGAGCGCCGGGAGGTTCTGGCCGAGCTGACGGCTGACAAGCGGGCCGCCATCGAGAGTGCGCTCGCCTACCCGGAGGACACCGCCGGGCGCCTCATGCAGCGCTCGTTGGTCAAGGTTCCGGATGACTGGGCCGTCGGTCAGGTCATCGACTATTGCCGCGAGGCCACCGACCTGCCGGACGACGTCTACGACATCTTCGTGGTCGACCGGGTGGGCAGGCTGCGCGGTTCGGTGCCGCTCGGCCGCATGTTGCGCGCCAAGCGGCCCGTTTCGATCCTCGACATCGTCGATCCCGACATTCCCTCCTTGCCGGCCACGGCCGACCAGGCCGAGGTGGCGCATGTCTTCCGCGACAAGAACCTGGTGTCGTGTCCGGTCGTCGACGAGGAAGGCCGGCTGCAGGGCGTGATCATGGTCGACGACGTCGTCGACGTGATCGACGAGGAGGCCGAGGAAGATTTGCTCAAGATGGGCGGCGTCGGCTCGGATGACATGCATGCCGATACCGTGCGGACGGCGCGGCTGCGCGCGCCGTGGCTGATGGTGAATGTGGCAACGGCGCTTGTCGCGTCGCTGGTGATCGGCCAGTTCGAGGGCACCATCGAGAAAATCGTCGTGTTGGCGGTCCTCATGCCGATCGTTGCCTCCATGGGTGGCAATGCGGGAATACAGACCGTCACGGTGACGGTGCGCGCCCTTGCAATGGGCGAGCTGACCGCTGCGAATGCGTTGCGCTTCATCGCCAAGGAAGCAGTCGTCGGCGGATTGAACGGGGTGCTGTTTGCGACACTGCTCGCGTTCGGCGTGATCGGGTTGTTCGGTGACTGGCGCCTGGGCGCCGTGATCGGCGCGGCCATGATCTGCAATCTGATGGCCGCCGCCCTCGCCGGGGCCCTGATTCCCATCGGCCTGCAGAAATTCGGCATCGACCCCGCGGTTTCGTCGACCGTATTCCTGACGATGGTGACCGACGTGGTCGGGTTCCTCGCCTTCCTCGGACTGGCGACCGTGTTCCTGCTCTAGCGGGCGAAGGCCAGGCGGTCGTCACCGGTCCTACGCGCCGGGGAATGAACGCGGGCGGCTTCGCTTCGTCAGCCCGGCGCGGTATCGTGCGCGCCGGGAGGACGTTCGATGTCTGCGATTGCTCGACTGGCCGGGATGCTTGCCTTGCTGCTGGCTGCAGCCACGGCCAGTGCCCAGACCAAGGTTCCAGCCGAGCGGCCCCTCGAGGCGCTGGTCAAATCGGCGTTGCTGTCGTTCAATGACGCCAACCTGACGGGCAACTACTCGGTGTTTCACGCAAAGTTGTCGAAACCATTCCGGCAGCAATACACAGTCGAAAAGCTCAAGGAGACGTTCAAGGAGTTCAACGCCAAGAGCATCGACATCGACATCGTCGCGGCGATGAAACCGACCTACAGTCCGATGCCGGCGGTCGACGGCGACGGCAAGCTGATCGTCAAGGGCTTCTTCCCGACCGACCCGACGCGGGTCAACTTCGAGCTCGGCTTCATTCCGTCGGACGGCGAATGGAAGCTCATCAGCCTCAATGTGAAGCTCGGTCCGGCGTCCTGATTCGTTCAACAGCAAAAGACAAGGCAAGATCATGATCCCCAATGCGATGCCGTCGTTCGATTTCGGCCTGGGAGAAACCGCCGACGCGCTGCGCGACCAGGTCCTGCGCTTTGCCTCCGTCGAGGTGGCGCCAATCGCGGCCGAACTCGACAAGACCGACCGCTTCCCGCGCGAGCTGTGGCCCAAGATGGGTGCGCTCGGCCTGCATGGCATCACTGTCGCGGAGGAGTATGGCGGCTCGGGGCTCGGCTACCTCGAACACGTCGTGGCGGTCGAGGAACTGAGCCGCGCTTCGGCGGCGGTCGGCTTGAGCTACGGCGCGCACTCCAATCTCTGCGTCAACCAGATCAGCCGCAACGGCAGCGACGAGCAGAAGCGCCGCTTCCTGCCCAAGCTGATCTCCGGCGAGCATGTCGGCAGCCTGGCGATGAGCGAGTCCGGCGCGGGCTCCGACGTCGTTTCCATGAAGCTGCGTGCCGACAAGAAGGGCGACCGCTATGTGCTGAACGGCACGAAGATGTGGATCACCAACAGCCCCGACGCGCAGGTGGTCGTGGTCTACGCCAAGACCGATCCCGATGCTGGGTCGCGCGGCATCACGACCTTCATCGTCGAGACCGACCGCAAGGGCTTCAAGGTGGCGCAGAAGCTCGACAAGATGGGCATGCGCGGGTCGTCGACCGGCGAGCTGGTGTTCGAGGATTGCGAGATTCCCGAGGAGAACGTGCTGGGCCCGGTGGGCAAGGGCGTGAACGTCCTGATGAGTGGTCTCGACTACGAGCGCGCGGTGCTGGCGGCGGGTCCGCTCGGCATCATGCAGTCGGCCATGGACATCGTCGTGCCCTATGTGCACGAGCGCCAGCAGTTCGGGCAGCCGATCGGCACCTTCCAGCTCGTCCAGGGCAAGCTCGCCGACATGTACACGACGATGAATGCCTGCAAGTCGTACGTCTATGCTGTCGCCAAGGCCTGCGATCGCGGCCAGACGACGCGCAAGGACTCGGCGGGCGCCATCCTCTACGCGGCCGAGAAGGCCACCATGGTGGCGCTCGACGCCATCCAGCTCCTGGGCGGCAACGGCTATATCAACGACTATCCGACCGGGCGCCTGCTGCGCGACGCCAAGCTCTACGAGATCGGCGCCGGCACCAGCGAGATCCGGCGCATGCTGATCGGGCGCGAGCTGTTCGCCGAATCGGCCTGACGGACGGCGGCATTTGACGGCAGGGTGTTTTCCGTACACAGTGTGTATACACATCGTGTACGGAAAACCATGCCCCGCTATTTGACCGACAAGGACATCGCCGACTTCCGTGCCGAGTTGTGCCGGGTCGCGACCGAGCGTTTCGCCCGCCACGGCTACGAGGGCGTCACCATGCGGCAGCTCGCCGAAGCACTGGGCTGCAGCCCCAAGACGCCCTACCGCTACTTCAAGGACAAGGCCGACATCCTGGCCACGGTGCGGGCCGAGGCCTTCACCAAGTTCGGCGACGCGCTCGAGACCGCGGCCGCCACCACCGACGACCCCATGGAGCGCGCACGTCGCGTCGGCGGCGCCTACCTGCGCTTTGCCGCCGAGAACCCGCACGCCTACCGGATCATGTTCGATATCGACCAGCCGATCGACTACCGGCATCCCGATCTCGCTCCGCCGGCGCAGCGCTCGCGGCAGCTCATCACGCGCCACGCCGAGTACCTGGCGGAGAAGGGCATCATCGACGTCGATCCTCAGCTGTATGGATGGGCACTGTGGGCGGCGACACACGGCGTGGTGATGCTGGATCAGGCGGGTCTGCTCGCCACACGCGGTGGGCCGGACCTGCGCACGCTCAGCCAGTTCATCGGTGAGCTGATGGCCAGGGGTGCCGCGCCGTCGAAGACGAAAACCAAGGGGAGGAAAAAATGATCTCAAGACTCTTTGCGTTCGCAGCCCTGGCATCCGTTGTCGCCGCGCCGGCACTGGCGCAGAAGAAGTATGACCCGGGCGCCAGCGATACTGAAATCAAGCTCGGCCAGACGCTGCCCTACAGCGGGCCGGTGTCCGTGCTGTCGGGTGTCGGCAAGAGCCAGACTGGCTATTTCCGCTCCCTCAACCAGACCCAGGGCGGCATCAACGGCCGCAAGGTGACACTGCTGTCGCTCGACGACGGCTACAGCCCGCCCAAGGCCATGGAGCTTACGCGCCAGCTCGTCGAACGCGACAATGTGCTGGCCATCGTCAACACGGTGGGCACCGCGACCAATCGCGCAACCCATCGCTACCTCAATCAGAAGAAGGTGCCGCAGCTCCTGATCCTGACCGGCGCGGCGCAATGGAACGATCCCAAGCGCTATCCATGGACGATGATGGGAATGGTCGCCTACCAGTCGGAGGGCACCGCCTACGCGCGCCACATCCTGTCGAACAATCCGAACGCCCGCATCGCCGTGCTGCGCCAGAACGACGATTTCGGCAAGGATTATGTCGAAGGGCTCCGTCACGGACTGGGCGACAAAACGGGCGCGATCGTCGCGGACGTCTCTTACGAGACGACCGATCCGACCGTAGAAGCACAGATCATCCAGCTGCGCGCCAGCAACGCCGACGCCATATTCATCGTCGCCACCGGCAAGCATGCGACACAGGCGATCCGCAAGATCCACGACCTCGGCTGGAAGCCGCAAATCTATCTGCCGATCGGCTCGGCTTCGATTCCGGCGGTGTTGAAGCCGGCCGGCGCCGACGCGGCGAAGGGCGCCATCACCATCGCGGTGAACAAGAGCGCCGGCGATCCGGCATGGGACAACGATCCTGGCATGAAGGGCTATTATGCTTGGGCGAAGGAATGGGTACCCGAACTCAACCCCAACGATTCGTTCGTTGGTTCGGGCTATATCTACGGCACCATCATCGCCGATCTGCTGCGTCGCTGCGGTGACGTGCTCACGCGCGAAAACCTGATGAAGCAGGCCGCCAGCATGAAGGGTTATGCCACGCCGTTGACCTTGCCGGGGGTCACCATGAATACGGCACCCGACGATTACCTGCCCTACAACCTGATGCGCTTGCAACAGTTCAACGGCACGTCCTACACATTGATCGGTGGTGTCATCAAAGGGTGAGGAAATGCAGCCGGGCGTTACCGCAGGCCAGCGGTTCCGAAGCTGGGCCGATATCCAGGCCAACGCCGCGCGCGGGGCGGGCGGCCTCGCCGCTTTGGGTGTCGGCGAGGACGATAGCGTGGCGCTGATGCTGCGCAACGACTTCGCTACCTTCGAGGTCAACATGGCGGCGAGCCAGCTCGGCGCCTACGCCGTGCCGATCAATTGGCATTTCACGCCCGAGGAGGCCGACTACATACTGCGCGACAGTGCCGCCAAGGTGCTGGTGGCGCACAGCGACCTCCTGGCGCAGATCGCATCAGGTATTCCCGAGGGCGTGAAGGTTCTGGTGGTTCCCACGCCTCAGGAAATCGCCGAGGCTTACAATGTTCCCGCGGAGCGCCGCGTAGCGCCGGCCGGTGTCGCGCTGTGGGCGGACTTCGTGGCCGCCTCGACGCCGCGCACGGCGCCACCCAGGCTGGCGCGCGGCAGCATGATCTACACGTCAGGTACCACGGGACGACCAAAGGGCGTGCGCCGCCGGCCGAGCACGCCCGAGCAGCAGGCGGCGGGGGCACAGGAGGCCGCGACGTTCTGGGGGCTGAAGTCCGATCCCTCGATCGTCGTGCTGATGAACGGCCCGATGTACCATTCCGCGCCGGCCGCCTACGGCATGGCGAGCGCCCGGCTCGGCCTCAACGTGGTCCTTCAGCCGCGGTTTGAGGCCGAGGACATGCTGCGCCTGATCGAGCGGCATGGCGTCAGCCATATGCACATCGTGCCGACCATGTTCGTGCGCCTGCTGCGGTTACCCGATCAGGTTCGCGACCGCTACGACGTCTCCTCGCTGCGCTTCGTCACCCACGGCGCGGCTCCCTGTGCCCCGTCGGTGAAACGGCAGATGATCGAATGGTGGGGACCGGTCATCAACGAGTACTACGGCGCGACCGAGACTGGTGTCGTGGTTTGGCATGGTTCTGAAGATGCCCTGCGCAAGCCGGGCACGGTGGGCCGGGTCGTCCCCGGCGGCATCCTGCGCGTCGTCGACGAGCAGGGAAGGGACGTGAAGCAGGGTGAGGTTGGCGAGATCTACGTTCGCGGACCGCATCTGTCGGAGTTCACCTACAACAACGACGACGCCAAGCGTCGCGAGGTGGCACTGGGCGATCTCGTGACGGTGGGAGACGTCGGCTACCTCGATGCCGACGGCTTCGTGTTCCTGTGCGACCGCAAGCGCGACATGATCATTTCGGGCGGGGTGAACATCTATCCGGCCGAAATCGAATCGGCGCTGATCCAGATGCCGGGCGTGCGCGACTGCGCGGTCTTCGGCATCCCCGACGAGGAGTTCGGCGAACAGATCTGCGCCCATGTCGAGCCGCTGCCCGGCGTGGCTATCGATGCGATAGCCGTGAGGGTCTGGCTCGGCGAACACTTGGCGCGCTACAAGGTCCCGAAGGTCGTGGAATTCAGCGCCGCACTTCCGCGCGAGGACTCGGGCAAGATCTTCAAACGCAAGCTCAGAGCCCCATATTGGGAAAAGGCGGGGCGCAGTATCTGAGGGATCGCATGGCCGAAGACGACGTCACCCTGTTCGGCAAGCTGAAAAGCAAGCTGATCGACAGCAAGCAGAAGTGGGCCGAGGAAGGCCGCTTGCTGACCGGCAAGACGGCGGCGCACTCGATGCGCCTGCCGCCGGGGCAGCGCCAGGTCGAGACCTGGCCGGTGCTGGATCTCGGCGTCCAACCCGATATCCCCGCGCACGCCTGGCGGCTATTCGTTGACGGCCTGGTGGAGACGCCCACGACCTGGAAGTGGGGCGAGTTCACCGATCTTCCCAAAACCCGGCTGACCAGCGACATCCATTGTGTGACCGCGTGGTCGCGCTACGACAACAAGTGGGAAGGCGTGAGCGCCCGCGACCTGCTCGCTCTGGTGAAGCCCAAGCCGGAAGCCAGGCACGTGATCTTTCACTCCTACGACACCTACATCACCAATGTGCCGCTGGAAGACTTCGCGGCCGACGACGTGCTGCTGGCCTGGAGCTGGAATGGCGAACCGATCAGCCGCGAGCATGGCGGGCCGCTCAGGGTGGTGATCCCGAAGCTCTACTTCTGGAAAAGCGCCAAGTGGATCAAGTGCATCGAGTTCTCGGAAATCGACAAACCCGGCTTCTGGGAAGTGCGCGGCTATCACAACTACGGCGACCCGTGGCTGGAGCAACGCTACGACGAGGAGGCCTGACGTGTCGGCTCACGACTTCTCCTTCACGATGATCGACGGAAAGCCGCTGGCCCTCGAGGACCTTGCCGGCAAGGCGGTGCTGGTGGTGAATGTGGCGTCCTATTGTGGCTTCACGCCGCAATACACCGACCTGCAGAAGCTGCACGAAACCTACGGACCCAAGGGGCTCGTGGTACTGGGCGTGCCGTCGAACGACTTCGGGGCGCAGGAGCCGCGGGGCGAGGCCGAAATCGCCAAGTTCTGCGAGAGCCTGTACGGCGTCACCTTTTCGCTCACCGCCAAGCAGAAGGTGATCGGGCCGGACGCCCATGCGCTCTATGGATGGATCGCCGCCCAGGCGGGCGAGGGCGCTGCGCCCAAGTGGAACTTTCACAAGTACTTGATCGGCAAAGATGGCAGCCTGCTCGGTGCTTGGCCGAGCCGCGTGCGTCCAGGCTCCGGCGAGATCACCGAGGCTGTCGAGGCAGCGCTGCGATAGAAGAAATATTTGACATTTCAGCAGGTTTTGGCCTATATTTCCTGTAGGCTGGCGGGGATTGCGCCGGCCCTT
>MEMN01000029.1:0-8083 GCA_001767945.1 Alphaproteobacteria bacterium RIFCSPHIGHO2_12_FULL_66_14
TCCTCATCCGTCCGGGCGGCATCATGGGCGTGAAGGAGGCGTGAGCCGGTTCGATGACGCAGCGTGAACACCTTCGCAACCTGGCCTTCCTCGGCTTGCTGGCTCTCGTCCTCGCGGTGCTGCCCAACGGGCTCAGCGTCTACCTGCAGTCGTTCGTGCTGTTCACGATGATGTACGTCGTCCTCGCCCTGTCGTGGAACATCATCAGCGGCTTCACCGGCTATACCTCGTTCGGGCACGTCGCCTTCTACGGCATCGGCGCCTATGGCTGCGCCATCCTGGTCGCGGATTACAGCTGGCCCTGGCTGCCGACGCTCGTGGTGGGCGCGCTCGCCGCCGGGCTTATCGCGGTGGCCATCGGCTATCCGGTGCTGCGGCTCAAGGGCCCGTACTTCGCCATCGCCATGCTGGGCATGGCGGAGGGCACCCGCGTCGTGGTCACGGTCTGGGACGGCCTCACGCACGGCGGCCTCGGCATCAGCTTCCCCAGCACCGAGAACTCGACATCGACCTACTACGCCATGCTCGTGCTGATGCTGGTCACCATCGCCGTCGCTTACCTGGTGGCCCACTCGCGCTTCGGCATCCGCCTGAACGCGATCCGCGAGGACGAGGTGGCTGCCGAGGCGCTCGGCATCGACGTGACGCGCTACAAGCTGGTGGCCTTCGTCCTCTCCGCCATTTTCCCCGCCGTGGCCGGCGGCATCCAGGCCTACAAGGTGCTCTACATCGAGCCGCAGGCGGTTTTCTTCGTGCAGATCACCATCGCCATGGCGCTGATGTCGATGCTCGGCGGCAAGGGCACGGTGATCGGACCGATCGTGGGCGCGGTGCTGCTCTACACGGCCCAGGAGCTGACCTGGGTCAACTTCCCGACGGCGCACCTGATCGCCTACGGGGTGTTCATCGTCGTGGTGGCGCGGTTCATGCCGCGCGGCCTGATGGGGTTCGCCGTCGACCGCGGCTGGGTCCGCAAGGGCATGGTCCACTGATGGCGCCGGACGCAGACGGCATCGTGCTGGAGGCGCGCAACCTGCGCAAGGCATTCGGCGGCGTGCAGGCCGTCGACGGCTGCAGCTTCGCCGTGCCGCGCGGCAGGATCAGCGGGCTGATCGGCCCCAACGGGTCGGGCAAGACGACGACCTTCAACCTACTGACCGGGCTCGCCCAGCCTGACGAGGGCCAGGTCCTGCACAACGGCGTCGACATCGCCGGTCTCAAGCCTTTCCGCATCTTCCGCCGGGGCATCACGCGGACGTTCCAGGTCACGCGCGTCTTCCGCGAGATGACGGTCCTCGAGAACATGTTGTCGGTGACGGAGCTCGCCGTGTCCGAGCGCGTGGCGCGGGAGCGCGCCGCCGAGCTGCTCGCGCTGGTCAACCTCACCCACCTGCGCGGCGAGTACGGCGGGCGCCTGTCGTACGGCCAGCAGAAGCTTCTCGAGTTCGCGCGCGCGCTGATGACGGATCCCGACGTGATCCTCCTCGACGAGCCGGCGGCTGGCGTCAACCGCACGCTGCTCCAGCATCTGCTCGAGCAGATCCACCGGCTGCAAGAAGCCGGCAAGACCATCCTGATCGTCGAGCACGACATGAATCTCATCATGAACCATTGCGAGCGCATCTTTGTGATGGACTACGGCGTGAAGATCGCCGAGGGCGCTCCCTCCGAAATCCAGGGCAACGAGCGGGTGATCGAGGCGTATTTCGGCCGCCGCCGGTCGGACGTGGTCCATGCCGCCGGCTAGCGGGCGGGCGCCGGTTCTGGCGCTGCACGAGGTCTCGGCAGGGTATGGTGCGATCCAGATCCTGCACGGGGTGTCGCTGCATGTCGACGAGGGCGAGATCGTTTCCGTCATCGGTCCCAACGGCGCCGGGAAATCGACGACATTCAAGGTGATCATGAGCCTCATCGCCCACCTCGGCGGCGACGTGCGCTTCCTGGGCCGCAGCCTGGTCGGCCAGCGCCCCGACCGCATCCTCGGGCTTGGGCTCGCCTACGTCCCCCAGGGACGCGTCGTCTTCGCGCAGATGACTGTCCGCGAGAACCTCGAGATGGGCGCCTACCTCGAGCGCGACAAGGCCAAGATCGGGCAGGCGATGGACTACGTGTTCACGCTCTTTCCCCGGCTCGGCGAGCGCCCGGGGCAGACCGCCGGCTCGATGAGCGGCGGCGAGCAGCAGATGCTCGCCATGGGCCGCGGCCTCATGATGCGGCCAAAGATGATAATGCTCGACGAGCCGTCGCTCGGCCTGTCGCCTCGCCTGGTCGACGAGGTCTTCGACAAGACGGTGGCGATGGCGCGAGGGGGCCTGACCGTCATGCTCGTGGAGCAGAACGCCGCGCGCGCCCTCGAGATCTCCGACCGCGGCTACGTCCTCGAGCTTGGCCGCAACCGCTACGAAGGCACGGGCCGCGAGCTGCTCGACAACCCGGACGTGCGGACGATGTACCTTGGTGGAGGGGTGCGGGCGTCGTGAGCGATCAGCGCGTCGTCGCGCTCGAACCCGTCCTGGCCGACGAGTAAGCCTCGATTTACCTCTTGGTGCCAAGGACGGCGGATCCCCTGACAGTGTATCGCAGGAGTTCCAATGTCGCTCACGGCTGAACCCGAACGATGCCTGGTTCGAGGCTTATCGTGCCACCAACTTGCGCCTGTTCACCTATCCGAGACCCACGGTGGCGGCAATCAACGGTCATGCCTACGCGGGCGGAGTCATAACAGCACTTGATTGCGACTCTGAACCGCCCCGGGGTTTGCCGGAGGCTGTTTGGTTTGAGTCACGCCGCCATGGCTGGCTGGTCCAGCGTGGCGTAGTAGTGCTCCTCGGCCTCGGCCGGCGGGATGTTGCCGATGGGCTCCTGCAGCCGGCGATTGTTGAACCAGTCGACCCATTCCAGCGTCGCGAACTCGACGGCTTCGAACGACCGCCATGGCCCGCGCCGATGGATGACCTCGGCCTTGTAAAGTCCGTTGATGGTCTCGGCCAGTGCGTTGTCGCAGCTGTCGCCGACGCTACCCACCGATGGCTCGATACCGGCTTCGGCCAAGCGCTCGGTGTAGCGAATGCCGACGTATCGCGATCCACGGTCGGAATGATGCACCAGACCGCCACGATGAACCGGGCGGCGCTCGCGCGCGGCATGACGGACCCCGCCAGTGTGTGCGCTCACGCGCGCCGCTAACGGGAACTCAAGGGCCGTGAGCCCTCGTGGGAGGTGCCGGAGTTGAATGTTCCCGAGTAAAACCTCGTTCGGCCTTGCCAAGCTCAATGCGGTTAAATCCAGGCTGTAGATGCCGCGAGGCTACGGGCTTGGGTGGCGTTTGGGCGCCTGTAGCGAACAACGAGGACGGCGGTGGGACGTACGACGTCCTTGGAATTTCACTACTTGGCAGCTAAATCGGAACTACCGACGAATGTCGGTCTCGGTGGTTGCGGGCCCCCGCAACCAATTCGAAAAAAGCCGCCCGCCGGGTGGCTTTTTTGTTGTTTCGGCCCGGCAATGCTGGCGTGAGCCCCGCTCCGCAGAGCGGCCGGCCATCTGCCGACGCCACTCCAGCCGTTGCCGAGTGCGCTCAAGCGTAGATAACCTGTCGGCGAGACAGGAGTGACAGCGTATGGCCGCCTCACACGAAACCAGGGCCCGCACCGATGCGGCGCCGGTTCTGGACTACGATGCCATCGTCATCGGTGCGGGCATTTCCGGCCTGTACCAGCTTTACCGTTTGCGCGAGCTGGGGCTGCGGGTTCGGGTATTCGAGGCCGGCACCGGCGTCGGCGGTACCTGGTACTGGAACCGCTATCCCGGCGCGCGCTTCGATTCCGAAAGCTATTCCTACGGCTATTCCTTTTCGCAGGAGCTGCTGGAGGAATGGAACTGGGCCGAGCACTTCGCACCCCAGCCGGAGACGCTGCGCTATCTCAATCACGTCGCCGACAAGTTCGACCTCCGCCGCGACATCCAGTTCCGCAGCCGCGTCGGTGCAGCGCACTGGCGCGAGGAGACGAGGAACTGGGACTTGACCCTGGAGGATGGCAGCCGATTCAGCGCACGCTTCCTGATCACCGCCATCGGTCCGCTGTCGGCACCGACGATGCCGCGCATCGAGGGCGTGCAGACGTTCAAAGGCCAATCCTGTCACACCGCCCGGTGGCCGCACGAGCCGGTGAGCTTCGAAGGCAAACGCGTGGCGGTGATCGGCACCGGCGCAACGGGCGTGCAGACCATCCAGGAGGTCGCCAAGACCGTGGGCCATCTCACGGTGTTCCAGCGCACGCCCAACTGGTGCGCGCCGCTGCACAACGGCAGGATCAGTGAAGTGGAAATGCGCGAGATCAGGGCGGGTTACCCGGATATGTTCGCGCGTTGCCGCGAGACCTTCGCCTGCTTCCTGCATACACCCGACCCGCGCGGTACGTTCGAAGTGACGCCGGAGGAGCGTGAAGCGTTCTGGGAGAAGCTCTACGGCGAAAAGGGCTTCGGCATCTGGCAGGGCAACTTCCGCGACATTCTGGTCGACCGGAAGGCGAATGCGCTGATCAGCGACTTCGTGGCGCGCAAGATCCGCCAGCGGGTGAAGGACCCCGAGGTCGCCGAGAAGCTGATCCCCGGGAACCACGGCTTCGGCACCCGCCGAGTGCCGCTCGAGACCAGGTACTACGAGGTCTACAACCAGCCCAACGTCACGCTGGTCGACATCAACGAGACACCGATCGAGCGGATCACGCCCACCGGCATCAAGACCAGCGCCGCCGAATACGAATTCGACATCATCATCTATGCCACGGGCTTCGACGCCATCACCGGCAGCTTCGACCGCATCGACATCCGGGGCGTCGACGGGCTCAGGCTCAAGGACAAGTGGCAGGGTGGCCCGCAGACCTATCTCGGCGTCCAGGTCGAGGGCTTTCCCAACATGATGATGCTGATGGGGCCGCACACGGCGCTGGGCAACATCCCGCGCAGCATCGAATACAACGTCGAATGGGTGACCGGTCTGATCCGCCACATGCGCGATCACAAGATGACCCGCGTCGAGGCCCGGCCCGAAGGCGTGGCGTCCTGGACCGAACATGTCCGCGCACTGGGCGAGGGGCTGCTGTCCAACGAGGTCAACTCGTGGATGACCGGCATCAACACCAATGTCGACGGCAAGCAGGTGCGCACGATCGCGCGCTACAGCGGCAGCGCGCCGGCTTACCGCGCGCGCTGCGACGAGGTGGCTGCGAAGGGCTACCAGGATCTCGCGCTGGCCTAGACGGCGACCGACCCGCGCCGCCCGCCGGGTCTCCTAGAGCATATCTCGTTGTGATAGACCCACCTCATCCTGAGGAGCATCGCGTAGCGATGCGTCTCGAAGGATGGACAACAAGTGAGGTGCGGGTAGCCCACCAAAGGGCGGAGACTACTCCGCCCGATCGAGACGGCTGCTTCGCAGCCTCCTCGGGGTGAGGGCTGTGCGATTCCATGCTCCCGAGGCGTGCTCTAGAAGAGTTTTGGCGTGAAGGTCCCGTGCAGCGGATAGGGCACGTGGTGCTTCAGTCGGGCGGTGAACAACGGCCGTGCCGCCAGGTCGCGGGCGTCGAGGCCCACGATCTCGGTCCGGTGGTCGGCCGAGTTGAACACCATCACGAGGACGACGCCGTCGTCCTCCGCGCCACCCCGACCTGTCGGAACGAACAGCGGTTCGCCGACATAGCCCGCCGGGCCGAAGTCATGCGAGACCACCGTGCCGGTGTCGAAGTCGACCCGGGAGACCCGCTGCTGCAGGCCGCGCTCGCACTCGGCTGGATTGCTGGCGATGTAGGCGTAGCGATGGCGCTTGCCGGTATGGGCCGGATTGATGGTCGGGAACTCGTTGGCGGACCCCGTCTCGAAGGTCTGCCTCTCGACCTTTCCCGTCGCCAGATCGACGCGCAGCCGGGTGAGTGCTGCCATGCCGCGGGAGGGCCAATCGGAGCGCCAGTAGGTCCGCAGCGCCTCGCCGATCGTGTCGTAGTCGGGGTAGCGCGCGAGGTCGAGGACCAGCGTGCCGTCGTCCTCGAAGCCGTTGGCGAAATGGAACTGGAAGAAAGCGTCGGTCTCGATCCAGCGCGGCCCACCCCGTCCGTCGCCCCGTCCGTCGCGCGGCACCAGCAGGATCCGGGTCGGCCGTGATCCGTCCCATTGCAGGGCGCCGTCGAAGCTCTTGGAGCCGAGCAGGAACTTCAGCGGATGGACCAGGATTGGCCCCAGGCAGAACACCAGGTATCGGGCGGTCAGCACGAAATCGTGGTTCATCACCGGATAGGGCAGCACCACCGGCGGCAGCCGCGTCAGGATCCCGCGGTCGATGCGATAGGGCGTGAGGGTGGTCTTGGCGCCGTAGTCGATGCCGAAGTTGAACAGCTCGCCGGTGTCGGGATCGATCTTGGGATGGGCCGAGAAGGCTTTCAGCACGCCGCCGAAATCCTCGATGCCGCTTGTGCCGAGCGTCTTTGGATCGAGGGCGGTCGGCGGGCCACCTTCCCAGAGCGACAGCAGCCGGTCGCCCTGCAGCACGACCGAGGTGTTCGAGACGTTGGCCGGCTGGCGGAAGGCGTTGCCCAGCACGCCGTGGGGACGCATCTTGCCGAAGCCGCGATGGACGATGCGGCCGGCCCTGGTTTCGTCGAGATAGTTGGCGGTCGCGACGTAGCGGTTGCGGTAGTGGATGCCTGAATCGTCGAACCGGACCGCCGAGATCATGCCGTCGCCGTCGAACCAGTGGGCGAACCACTGGCCGCCGAGATCGTTGCGTCCCGATCCGTTGCGGAAGAGCGTGCCGCGGAGCGCCGCGGGCACGACGCCGTCGATATCGTCGATGCGGTAGTCGTGCTCGTCCGGCAGACTCTGGAAGCCGGCGCTCCAGGGATGCGTCACGCGAGGCGGACTATTCGCTGGCAACGGACGGCGACGGCGCGCCGATGCCGAATTTGTAGGCAAGGCCCGCGCGAATCGTATGCGTCGACGGTTGAAGGCCGACACCACTCACGACCTGTTGCTGCTGGAACTGGCTGTAACGGTACTCGAGCCGCGTCGTCCATCCGCCGGTCACGACCGTCTCGACGCCCGGGCCCACCGTCCAGCCATGAAACATATTGTCCTGCGAGGCAAAGGCGTTGGCGCCACCGACGGACGCCGTCGCGGTCGAGGTGACGTTCTGGCCGGCATAGCCGCCGGCCGCGTAGAGCAGTGTCGACGGCGTCGGCAGGTAGCCGACGCGACCCATCACGCTCCACGCCCTGTTGGGGTTCGACGCGATGGTGGCACTGCCGCCGCCGGCCGACAGGCTGGCCGTCGACTGCAGGCCGGCCCAGGTGAAGTCGCCCAGAATGCCGACGAGGCCCTGGGGGGCGAACTGGTAGTCGGCGCCGGCGAAGACCGAGCCGAGCAGGCCCTGGCCGGCGGCGGTCGTGGCCGTGGAGGCGCCGCCGAAGGCGGTGGTGACATTGGTGACCGCAACCCCGCCGCCGCCTGCGACGCCGCCGTAGATTCCGGTCCAGTTGGTCGCCACGGGCCGGGCGGATGGTGAGTCGTCGGTCGCCCCGGCGGCAAGACCGCCGAGACGGTAGGTCAGGCCGGCGCGGACCGCGTGCGTGGACGGCGTGACGTTGATGTTGGTACCCGGGGCCGTCGTCGTCCCGAACTGGCTGTAACGGTACTCGAGCTTGGCCGACCAGCCGCCCGTCAGCATCGTCTCGAAGCCGGGACCGACGGTCCAGCCGTGCACCGTGTCATTGCGCGAGAAGCTGGCCACGGCGCCGCCGGCCACGGCCGTCCCGCTGGTGTTGATGTTCTGCCCGGTATAGCCGCCGACGAGGTAGAGCAGCGTCGAGGGGCTGGCCAGGATGCCGGCACGGCCGAGCACGCTCCAGCCGAGGCCGGTGCTGGTGTTGACCGTCGCGCCGGCGCCCGGCACCTGGGCCGAGGCCGAGGACTGGAAACCGGACCATGTCGCCTCGACCAGGGCGCCGATGAGGGCCTTCGGCAGGATCTGGTAGTCGACGCCGCCGTAGATCGATCCCAGCACGCCGCTGCCGCCCAGGCCGTCGATGCCGAG
>MEMN01000029.1:8176-8429 GCA_001767945.1 Alphaproteobacteria bacterium RIFCSPHIGHO2_12_FULL_66_14
GGCCTTGGGCGGGATGGCGACCGGCGTCTGGGCAACGGCCGGCGCCGTGAGCACGAGCGATCCGAGCAGGAACAGGCCCTGTCTTTTCAACGTCGCCATTTTATGGGGAGACCAATTCGAGGGGAGTTGAACGCCATCACCGCGAGAGTGCCTGTCGTAATTGAGAAGCATCATAACACAAGCTGCGGTGTCTTTCCCGGTTGTTGAACGGACGAGAAGTCCGCAGTGGGGCTGTGGTTGTTCGACGAATGCC
>MEMN01000029.1:8499-8695 GCA_001767945.1 Alphaproteobacteria bacterium RIFCSPHIGHO2_12_FULL_66_14
CGCGGATGGCGATGGAATGCATGATGGCGCCGGCCATGCGCGCGCGGGCGGCGGGTGAGGGGTCGCGCCCCAGGTCGCTGGCGGCGAAGGCGCGCTCCAGACTCTTTTCGATCGCCACCAGAAGTTCATTTGCCACAACGGCGATCTTCGGGTGGGTGGGTGATTCGACGGCCGCGGTGCCCACGATCATGCAGCC
>MEMN01000029.1:8726-8855 GCA_001767945.1 Alphaproteobacteria bacterium RIFCSPHIGHO2_12_FULL_66_14
ATCGCCAGCTTGTAGACCTTGGACAGCCGCTGCTCGATCGTGCCGGGACCGGCCAGGACGGCGTCGAGCCCCTCGACGCTCTTCTGCCCATAGAAGCGCAGCGTGTGGATGTAGAGCTGCTCCTTGTCG
>MEMN01000029.1:8905-8987 GCA_001767945.1 Alphaproteobacteria bacterium RIFCSPHIGHO2_12_FULL_66_14
TTCGTCGACCGAGGCGGCGGCGAAGCCCTTTTCCAGGAACACGGTGCGCACGCGGTCAAGGACCTCGGCGGTAATGAAGGCG
>MEMN01000029.1:9059-9248 GCA_001767945.1 Alphaproteobacteria bacterium RIFCSPHIGHO2_12_FULL_66_14
TCGTATTTGTGTACCGTATCGCACAAAAAACAGGAGGACGCGATGGAACTCTTTGCTTCACCAATGGCCTGCTCGCTGGCTTCGCATATCACGGCCCTCGAGGCCGGTCTGCCGGTCAAGGTCCGCTTCGTCGAGAACAAGAAGACCGACGATGGCGGCGACTACTACGAGGTCTCGGTCAACGGCTAC
>MEMN01000030.1:0-9391 GCA_001767945.1 Alphaproteobacteria bacterium RIFCSPHIGHO2_12_FULL_66_14
CATGGCCTCCAGCGGCGCGCGGCACTGACGTTCTCGCCGAGGTTCACGATCGCAGAGTTATGTCTCGAAAAAAGGCGCCCGGAGACTTTCGGCCCAAAACGCCTTGTTCGCCTTAAATGGCGCCAAAGACAACAGTCTCTGGTGTAACTCCAGGCCCAAGAAGTGCCGAACTATGCGGTGTTTTTGGCTAACCACCCGTCGCCGGAGTTAGCGGCGACGAGTGGTTGGTAGGCCCGGCAGGATTCGAACCTGCGACATAACCGTTATGAGCGGCTCGTTCTAACCACTGAACTACGGGCCCCCACCGGCCCGACGGACCCCTGGGGTCGCCCTTTTACCTCATTCGGTGGGCGGCACGAACATATAGCCGATGCCGCGTACGGTGCGAACGACTGTCGGCTTTTCCGGGATCGGCTCGATCTTGCGCCGGATGCGGGTAATGCGCAGGTCGATGGCGCGGTCGAACGGGTCGCGGCTGCGGTGGCTGGTGGTCTCGAGGAGCCAGTCGCGGCTGAGCGGCCGGTTCGGGTTCTCGGCGAAAATCTTGAGGACGTCGAACTCACCCGAGGTGAGGGCCACGTCCTTGCCCGCGTGGTCGAGCAGCAGGCGCCGGGAAAGGTCGAGGGTGAAGTCGCCCATGCGGACCCGTTCGAGCCGGGACGGCGTCGACTTGTTCACCGACCGCCGCAGCACGCTCTTGCAGCGCGCCAGCAGCTCGCGCGGTTCATAGGGCTTGGCGACGTAGTCGTCGGCGCCGCTCTCCAGACCCAGCACCTTGTCGACGGCATCGCCGGCGGCGGTCAGCATGATGATGCCGACCCGGGTGTTGCTCTCGCGCAGCCAGCGGGCGAGCGCGAAGCCATCCTCCTGGCCGGGGAGCTGCACGTCGAGCAGCACGAGATCGGGCATGGCGCGCGAGATTTGCCGGCGCATCTGGGCGCCGTTTTCGACGGCGATGACGCGGAGGTCATGGTTCACGAGGTATGTCTCGGCCGCCTTGCGCTGAAATGCGTCGTCCTCGACCAGCAAAATGGAGGGTTGCTGCATAATCAATGTTCCAAAAATGGATGACTTCTAATAGAGAGAAAATACCATTTATTTCCAATGAATTATAGCCCTATCTTGACATCTTTGATACAGTAATTGGGTCTGACGGCCACGGGCTAACCACATGTTGTTTCCATTCTCTCCTCAACGAACCGGATCCAACACCGGCCGCAGGTCCGGCTCAGGCGGATGTCTTGGGGGCATGCGACTGCCGAACGACTGCTCGTCGACAGCCGGGCGACCACGCTTCGGAGCCGGGCGCCGGCAACTGGTGCAACGAGTGCCGGCGCGGATGAAGGACGATGTCGGTCGCCGCGGCTGATCCCGCCACCGGCGAGGTGGAGGAGACGGGCTCGGCCCGACAGGAGGCATTCGTCCGCGCCGAACTCATTCGGCGCCTGTTCGAAGGCTCGGCACAGTCGCGCTATTTTTCGTTCGTTCTCTGGCCGGTGATCGCCGCCATCTACTGGCGCCAGATCGACCTGCTCGAACTCGCCGGGCCCTTCGTGGCACATCTCGCGGTCACCTTCGGCTTCGATGTTCTGCGGCGCAACTTCACCCGTGCGCGCCCTGCCGACCAGGACGTGGTTCGCTGGGGCTGGTGGTTCGCCGGACTCTCCTTCCTGGCTGGCGCCTGCTGGGGCGTGGCAGGCTTCATGCTCGCTTCCAGGGATTACGAGCTGCAGCGCATGCTGCTCGGCCTGGTGTTGCTTGCCACCATCACCACGGCTGTGCCGATCCGCTCCGCGCACCCGCCGACCTTTTACGCCTTCGCTGGCGCGACCACGGCGCCGCTCCTGTTCGTGCTACTGACCTCGGTCGATCCTTTCTTCCAGCTGGTCGGCATTGCGGGCGGCGCCTATGTCGGCCATTTGATGGCCTATGTCCGCGACGTCCATCGCTGGCAGTACGACAACATCGCGCTCGCCTTCCAGAAGGAGGATCTCGCCCGCCGCCTGCAGGTTGCCTATGACGAGGCGCGCCTGGCGCGCGACGCGGCGCTGGCGGCCCAGCGCGAGGCGGAGAACGCCAACCAGGCCAAGTCGACCTTCCTCGCCACGGTCAGCCACGAGATCCGGACGCCGATGAACGGCGTTCTCGGCATGATCGATGTTCTCGAACGCACGCCGCTTTCCCTCGAGCAGCGCGAGTCGCTGGGAACAGTGCATTATTCGGCGGCCTCGCTGCTGCGTATCATCGACGACATTCTCGACTTCTCCAAGATCGAGGCCGGCCGCCTCGACCTGGAGACTCTCGAGCTGTCGACCGTGGAGCTGATCGAGGGTGCGACCGAGACGCTGGCGCCACAGGCCGCCGCCAAGCGCCTGAAGCTCGTGGCTTATGTCGACGCCGGCGTGCCCGACCGGGTGGTTGGCGACCCGCTACGCCTGCAGCAGATCCTGTTCAATCTGCTGGGCAATGCCATCAAGTTCACCGAAGCGGGCTCGGTCCGCCTTGTCCTGGAGCGGATGCCGGGCGACAGCGACGGCGAGGTGAGGCTCTGCATCCGCGTCGCCGACACCGGCATCGGCCTCACCGCCGAACAACGCGAACGGTTGTTCCAGCCCTTCGTCCAGGCCGACAGCTCCACCACCCGCCGCTTCGGCGGCACCGGGCTCGGCCTTTCCATCGTGCGCCGGCTCGCCGAGGCCATGCAGGGCGGCGTCGAGGTCGAGAGCGAAGCCGGCGTCGGTTCGACCTTCGTCGTCACCGTGCGGCTGGCGGCAGCTCCGGCTGCCCCGCCGCGTCCCGGGCTGCTGTTGCAAGGCCTGTCGCTTGCCGTGGCGCTGCCCGATGCCGACGAGGCGAGGGCGATTGCGCGTTACCTCGGCGATGCCGGCGCGTTCGTCGATCTCGTCGGGCTGGGCGCGTCCCCCATGGGTATCCGCATCATCGACGAAGCCGGCCTCGACTGCCATGTCCCGCTGTTCGACGGACCGGCCGGCGACACTCTGGCGGGCCTGCCGCGCCCGTGGCGGCGCGACGTGCTGATCCGCGCCATCGCCCGCGCCACGGGGCGGGTGGCCGTGGTCGCGCCTTTGGCCCCCGACGTGTCACGCGGCCCGGAGCGGCTGAAGGGGCGTGTGCTGGTGGTCGACGACAATTCCGTCAACCGCAAGATCCTGGCGCGCCAGCTCGAGCTGGCCGGCGCTTCGACCGATTCGGCGGCCGGCGGCGAGGAGGCGCTCGCGCTATGGCAACGGGGCGGCTACGACCTCGTGCTCGCCGACCTGCAGATGCCGACCATGGACGGTTTCGAGCTGGCCCGGCGGATTCGCGACAGCGAGGCGGCCGGCCGGCGCGCCCGCACACCCATCCTGGCGGTTACGGCGAGCACGCTGGAGGAGCAAGAGCTGAAGAGCCGGGCAGTCGGCATGGACGGCTTCATCACCAAGCCGATCGGCATCGAGCAGCTCAAGGCGACCCTCGATGTCTGGCTGAAGGATGTCCGAAGCGACCTTGAGGCGGAGCGCATGGAATGAGCAATTCCGCCCTGAGCCAGGCCTATGATCGCGACAAGTTGGTCGAATTGTTCGGCGACGACCCCCGCACCCTGGCCGAAGTCGAGCGCGAATTCCTCGACACCGCGCGCGGCGCCGAGCGCGAGATCATCGGCACCGACGATCTCGCCGCCATCGCCCGTGTGGCGCACCGGCTGAAGGGTGCGTCGGGCATGATCGGCGCAGCGGCGCTGCGCCAGATCGCCGAGGCGATCGAGCGTGCGGCCAAGGCCGAGAACCTGCCGAGCGTGCGGCGCCTGCACGGCATGTTCAGCCAGGAAGTGCGACGCGTGGCCGAACAGGCCGGCGTCCCCGTCGACTGACGACGCGGGCTCAACCGCGTGGCCGCAGCATCATCGTTGCCGAATAGGAGAGCAGGCCGCGGCCGTTCTGCTCGACCAGGCCGCGCAGGAAGGCAATCGACTTGCCGCGCCGCGGGATCTCGACCCGTGTCGCGAGCGGTGCCGTGATGTCGCCGGCCGACAGGAATTCGGCGGCGAAGGAAACCGTCGACGGTGCCATTTCGGTCGCCAGTGCCGCGGCGCGGGTGATCGCTGAGTCGGCAAAGCTCATTAGGTAGCCGCCGTGCAGCACGCCGCCGGAATTGCACATGCGCGGCAGCGTCGGCTGCACTGCCGAAGCGCCCTCCGGCTCCGGCCTGATGTAGATCGGGCCGATATGGCGCGAGTAGGCGCTGGCGGTAGCGAACAGCTCGAAGCCGGCCGGTACCGCTTGGTCGATCGCCGCGAGAGGTCGGGCTGCGTTCTCCTCCTTGCGCGCCATCGCCTTGGCGCGCGCCACGTGGCGGCACACGCCCGACCACAGCGCGATCGTCTTGCCCTCCTGGGTGATTCTGCCGCGGGCGAAGGCCAGCCGGCCCGTGACCTGCAGCGGCTCGCCACGCGCCTCCAGCGGCGGCCCGATGCGGGCTCCATCGAGGAATTCGGCAGCGATGCTGACCGTCATGGCGAAGGAGCTGTTGGTGCCGCCGTCGGCGGCGCGGCCGGCGACCAGGCAGAGCGCGTAGTCGGCGAAGGTCAGCAGGGCGCCGCCATGCACGCCGCCGGCGTAGTTGCCGTGCGCGTCATGGGTCGGCAGCACGCAATGGACGCTGCCGGCAGAGCGCGCGTCGCCCTCCAGCCGGTAGTAGATCGGACCCATGTGGTCCTCGAACGGATCGGGCGGCACGAACACCGAATAGGCCGCAAGGTTGATGTCGGGCACGGGCGGGCCTTCCGGTTCGCTCTTGTGAAGAGTTGTTCGGCGGCTCTAATAGGGGAAATCCCCCGAAGACAAAAGAGCCACGGAGCGAAACGTCATGGTGGCAGGCGCGCATAAGGTCGATATCTCCTGGGACCGCCGGCCGGCGGGCGTGGTGGTGCATGTCGTGTTCGACAATGCGCGCCGGCTCAACGTCCTCAACCCGCCGGCGCTGCTGGATCTCACCGAGGCGTTCCGGTCGCTCGCCCGGGAGGACGATCTGCGGGTCGTGGTGCTCTCGGGCGCCGGTGGCAGGGCCTTCATCGGCGGCGCCGATATCAATCACATGGCGGCGATGCGCCAGGCCGAGGATGGCCGGGCCTTCATCACCCTGGTCCACAAGCTTTGTCAGTCGATCCGCGACTGCCCGGTGCCCGTGATCTGCCGTCTCGAGGGCTACACGCTGGGTGCCGGCCTCGAAGTTGCGGCAGCCTGCGACATGCGCATCGCGGCGGACGATGCCCATTTCGGCATGCCCGAGGTCAAGGTCGGTGTTCCTTCGGTGGTCGAGGCGGCGCTGCTGCCGCGCCTGATCGGCTGGGGGCGGACCTCGTGGATGCTGCTGACGGCCGAGAACATCGGTGCTGCCAAGGCCGAGGCCTGGGGCCTCGTCGAGGAGGTCGTGCCGGCCGCGAAGATCGCCGAGGCGGTCGAGCGTTGCGTGCGGTCGATCGTCGAGGCAACGCCGCTCGCGGTGCGTTCGCAGAAGCGCCTGATGCGGCGCTGGGAGCGGCTGTCGCTCGACGAGGCGGTGCAGGCCGGCATCGACGCCTTCGCCCAGTCGGTGAGCGACGGCGAGCACATCGCGCCGATGACCGCCTTCGTCAATCGGAAGAAGGTAACATGAGCAACGCCAAGACAGTCCGCGTCGGCTGCCACTCCGGCTTCTGGGGCGACACCGAGACCGCCGCCGTGCAGCTCGTGCGCCACGGCAACGTCGACTACCTGGTGAGCGACTATCTCGCCGAGGTCACCATGTCGATCATGGCGGCGCAGAAACTGCGCAATCCGCAGGCAGGCTACGCCGTGGACTTCGTCACGGCGGTCATGGGGCCGCTTGCGCACGAGATCGCCGAGAAGAAGATCAAGGTAGTGACCAACGCCGGCGGCGTGAACCCGCAGGCCTGCCGCGACGCGGTGCTGAAGGCCTGCGAGGCGGCGGGCGTGAAGCTCAAGGTCGCCGTCGTCCTGGGCGACGACATCCTGCCGCGCACGGACGAATTCCGCGCCGCCGGCATCCGCGAGATGGACACCGGGGCCGAGCTGCCGGCCAAGATCGTCAGCATGAATGCCTATCTCGGCGGCTTCCCGATCGCCCGCGCTCTCGCCGAGGGCGCCGACGTGGTGATCACCGGACGCTGCGTCGATTCCGCGGTGACTCTGGGCGCGCTGATCCATGCCTTCTCGTGGACGCCGGAGGATCTCGACCGGCTGGCCGCCGGGACCCTGTGCGGCCACATCATCGAGTGCGGCGCGCAGTGCAATGGCGGCAACTTCACCGATTGGCGGCTGGTGCCGGACTACGACAACATGGGTTTCCCCATCGCCGAAGTCTCGAGCGACGGCTCCTTCGTGCTCTCGAAGCCCGATGGCACGGGCGGCCTGATCACGACGGCCACGGTGGCGGAGCAGATGCTTTACGAGATCGGCGATCCGCGAGCCTATATCGTGCCCGACGTGGTCTGTGACTTCACCGAGGCGCGCTACGAGCAGGCCGGCAAGGATCACGTGCGTGTCTCGGGCGCCCGGGGACGACCGCCGACCGACACCTACAAGGTGTCGACGACATTTCCCGACGGCTTCAAGTTCACTTCGATCTTCATGCTGGGGGGGCGCGAGGCGGCTGCGAAGGGCCGGCACAGCGCCGAGTCGATCGTCAAGAAGACCCGTCGCATGTTCAAGGACAAGGGCATGGCCGACTTCCGCGACGTCAGCATCGAGGTGATCGGTGCCGAGGCGACCTACGGCCCGCACTCGCGCGCGCAGGACAGTCGGGAAGTGGTCGTGAAGATCGCGGCCAAGCACGACCAGAAGGAGGCGCTGTCGTTGCTGGGGCGTGAGATCGCGCCGATGTCGACCGGCGGCGTGGTCGGCATGACCGGCAGTTTCGGCGCCGGCCGCGCCTCGCCCTCGCCGGTGATCCGCATGTTCTCCTGCCTGGTGCCCAAGTCCCAGGTGCCGGTCACCGTCGATGTTGACGGCCACCAGATCGCGATGCAGGAGGGTGCCCGCAGCGGCGGCTTCGACGCGAAGTCGCTGCCGGTCGAAGCGCCGCCCGCACCGCCGCTTCGTGCAGCGGCCACTGAGACCGTGCCGCTGGTGGCGCTGGCCTACGGCCGTTCGGGCGACAAGGGCGACAACGCCAACATCGGCATCTTTGCCAGGAAGCCCGAGTACCAGCCGATCCTCGACGCTGAAGTGACGGAGGAGGCGGTGGCGAAATACTTCGCCCACCGCATCAACGGCAAGGTGAGCCGCTGGCGGTTGCCGGGGATCAACGGGTTCAATTTCCTGCTGCGCCAGGCGCTGGGCGGTGGCGGTATGGCCTCGCTGAAGGCCGATCCACTGGCCAAGGCCTTCGCCCAGATGCTTCTGGACATGCCGGTGCGGGTGCCGGCAGAGATGGCGAAGAAGCTGGCGGCCTAGGCGGTCCACCCTGCAGGGCCCAAATGGTGTATCCTTCCGGGCCATGAATGGCCCCGCCAAAACCGCCGATTTGCGCGCAAAAGAGACGGATCCCAAGGCCCTACGGCTGGCCGCCGCTTTGCGTGAAAACCTCAAGCGGCGCAAGGCTCAGGCTCGCGCCAAGGAGAGGGATGAGGCGGTCCCGGACAAGGAGTCCGGTTGAGCCGGATGGCCCGCTCGTCTAGAAGCCCTCTACCCTCTCTGGAAACAAAAGAATGACAATCCTCTCCGACCGCTGGATCCGCCGCATGGCGCAGGAGAAGGGCATGATCGAGCCCTTCGTCGATGCCCAGAAGCGCGAAGGCGTCATCTCCTACGGGCTTTCCTCCTACGGCTACGATGCGCGCGTCGGCAACGACTTCAAGATCTTCACCAACGTGAATTCCGCCGTGGTCGATCCCAAGAACTTTGACCAGAACAGCTTCGTCGACCGCGCGACCGACATCTGCGTCATTCCCCCCAATTCCTTCGCGCTTGCGCGCACGGTGGAATATTTCCGCATCCCGCGCGACGTGCTGGTGATCTGCGTCGGCAAGTCGACCTATGCGCGCTGCGGCATCATCGTGAATGTGACGCCACTCGAGCCGGAGTGGGAGGGCCATGTGACGCTGGAGTTCTCCAACACCACGCCGCTGCCCGCCCGCATCTACGCCAACGAGGGCGCGTGCCAGTTCCTGTTCCTGCAGGGCAACGAACCTTGCGAAGTCTCGTACCGCGACAAGGCCGGCAAGTATCAGGGTCAGCGCGGCGTAACCTTGCCCAAGATCTGAGCGGAGAAGACCATGGACCGCATCCGCATCAAGGGAGGCCGCCAGCTCAAGGGCGACATCCGCATCTCCGGCTCCAAGAACGCCACGCTGCCGCTGATGGTGACGGCCCTGCTCAGCGACAAGAAGCTCGTGCTGCACAACGTCCCGCGACTTGCAGACATCACCACCATGATCCAGCTGCTCGCGCAGCATGGCGTGGAGATCGACTCGGGTGCCGGCGAGAACGGCCATGCCCATGGCACGACGCTCACGCTGCAGGCGCGAAAGATCTCCTCGACGACGGCACCCTACGACATCGTGCGCAAGATGCGCGCGTCGGTCCTGGTGCTGGGCCCGCTGCTGGCGCGCGAGGGCGAGGCGCGCGTCTCGTTGCCCGGCGGCTGCGCCATCGGCGCCCGCCCCGTCGACCTGCACATTGCGGGCCTCAAGGCGATGGGCGCCGAGATCGACATCGACGGCGGCTACATGGTCGCGCGTGCGCCCAAGGGCCTGAGGGGCGCGCGGTACACCTTTCCCAAGGTGTCGGTCGGCGCCACCGAGAACCTGATGATGGCGGCGGCGCTGGCCAAGGGTACGACCGTGCTCGACAACGCCGCCCGCGAACCCGAGATCACCGATCTCGCCGAATGCCTCACCAAGATGGGCGTGCCGATCAACGGCATCGGCACCGAGACGCTCACGATCGAGGGCGTGGCGCAGCTCAAGGCCGCGACGCACACGGTGATTCCCGACCGCATCGAGACCGGCACCTATGCCATGGCCGTGGCGATGACCGCAGGCGACGTCGAACTGGTCGGCGCCCGCCTCGACCTGATGGAGGCTGCGGCCCAGAGCCTGCGCGCTGCCGGGGTGGTTCTGGAGAAGACCAACCGCGGCGTCCATGTCAGCCGTGCCAACGGCCTGCATGGCGTCGACGTGATGACCGAGCCCTACCCCGGCTTTCCCACCGACTTGCAGGCGCAGATGATGGCGCTGATGACGCGGGCCGAAGGGGCGTCGATGATCACCGAGACGGTGTTCGAGAGCCGTTTCATGCATGTGCCGGAACTGTCGCGCATGGGCGCCAACGTCACCATTCATCACGAATCGGCGCTGGTGCGCGGGGTACCGAAGCTGCGCGGCGCCGAC
>MEMN01000030.1:9470-9605 GCA_001767945.1 Alphaproteobacteria bacterium RIFCSPHIGHO2_12_FULL_66_14
AGGAGAAGCTCGCCGCCTGCGGCGCCGACATCGAGCGGCTGAAAGGCTGATCCGGTGCTGGGCAAGCTGAAACTCTCGGCGCTCGACGCCGACGACCTCGGCGTGATCTCCGCCGCGGTCCAGGACGCCCTCGTG
>MEMN01000030.1:9634-11708 GCA_001767945.1 Alphaproteobacteria bacterium RIFCSPHIGHO2_12_FULL_66_14
CGAAAAGCGCTTCGTTCTCCTCCTGAACCGCTTCCAGTGGGAGGCCGACCCCAGCATCGATTCGGCCCATTCCCGGACCCATTCCGCCCTCGTTTTCAACGAGGTGACGGGGGTCCGTCATCATGATGTCCCGCTCGGCGAGCCTGATCGGATGCTGGAATTGCTGGCTGTCACCCTGGAAAGCGACGGTTCGGTAGCCCTGCGCTTTGCTTCCGGCCGCGCCATCCGGCTGGAAATTGGTCGTCTCGCGTGCCATTTGGGGGATGTGGGCGAGCCTTGGCCCACGCCCTGGAAGCCCGCCCATCCGGTCGAATAGCCCCCTGTGGAGCCGACGAAGGGCGGGCATTCGTTACTGGAGCGAACGGTCGTGTCGAGCGAAGCCTCTGAAATGCCGATGAACGAGAAACTGATTCTGGCGATCCCCAAGGGCCGCATCCTCAAGGAGGCGGCCCCGGTGTTTGCACGCGCCGGCATCGCGCCCGAGGCGGCCTTCGCCGATCCCGACGCGCGCCAGCTTCGCTTCACGACCAACCATCCCGACCTCGACATCATCCGCGTGCGCTCGTTCGACGTCGCGACCTTCGTGGCCTTTGGCGCCGCGCACCTGGGCATTGCCGGCGCCGACGTGCTGATGGAGTTCGACTATCCGGAAATCTACGCGCCAATCGATCTCGGCATCGGCAAGTGTCGTCTGGCCGTCGCCGAGCCCGCCGAGATGGCGGGCAGCGACGATCCGCGCCGCTGGAGCCACGTCCGCATCGCCACCAAGTATCCTGAGGTGACACGGAAGCATTTTGCCGCGCGCGGCGTGCAAGCCGAGTGTGTGAAGCTCTCGGGCGCGATGGAGCTGGCGCCCTCGCTTGGCCTCAGCCACCGCATCGTCGATCTCGTCGATTCGGGCCGCACGCTCAAGGAGAACGGCCTGGTCGAGATCGAGCACATCGCCGACGTCACATCGCGCTTCATCGTCAATCGCGCCGCGCTCAAGACACAGCCGGAGCGGGTCGGCCGCTGGATCGACCGCTTCCGAGAGGTCGGCCGTGCTGCCTAAGGAGAGGCGTCCGCTCAGGCTCGACGCATCGGCGTCTGGGTTCGAACGGGAATTCCAGGCCTTCCTCGGGCGCAATCGCGATACCGACGAGAACGTCGATCGCTTCGTGGCCGATATCGTGGCCGACGTGCGCGCGCGCGGCGATGCGGCGCTGATCGAATACACGAGAAAGTTCGACCGCTTCGAGGTGGAGGTGGCGGGCCTGCGCGTGAGCGATGCCGAACGCACGGCGGCGGCCGCGAAGGTCCCGCCGGCCGAGCGCGAGGCGCTGGAATTCGCGGCCAAGCGCATCGAAGCGTTCCACCGTACGCTGCTGCCCCGGGACGTCGACTTCACCGACGCCACCGGCACGCGGCTCGGCGCGCGCTACCGGCCGGTCGATGCTGCTGGTGTCTACGTACCGGGCGGCACGGCGGCATATCCCTCGTCGGTACTGATGAACATCGTGCCGGCCAAGGTGGCCGGCGTCCGGCGCATCGTCATGGTCGTGCCGACGCCGGACGGGGTGCTCAATCCGCTGGTCATGCTGGCCGCCGGGATCGCCGGGGCCGATGAGATCTGGCGCATCGGCGGGGCCCAGGCCGTGGCGGCGCTCGCCTACGGCACCCAGTCGATCAAGCCGGTCGACAAGATCACCGGGCCGGGCAACGCCTATGTTGCTGCCGCCAAGCGCCGCGTCTTCGGCCAGGTCGGAATCGACCTGATCGCAGGCCCCTCGGAAATCCTGGTCGTGGCCGATGCCAAGAACGATCCGGCCTGGATTGCGGCCGACCTGCTGTCCCAGGCCGAGCACGATCCGTCCGCGCAGTCGGTGCTGATCGCCGACGACCGCGCCTTCGCCGACGAGGTGGCGCACGCCGTCGAATTGGAACTCCGGACGATGAAAAGGGCGGAGATCGCCGGACGAAGCTGGAGCGACAATGGCGCGATCATTCTGGTGCCCGATGTCGGGCAGTGCGCGCCGATCATCGATCGCATCGCCGCCGAGCATGTCGAGCTCGCGCTGGAGATGCCGGCTGCCGA
>MEMN01000031.1:0-6051 GCA_001767945.1 Alphaproteobacteria bacterium RIFCSPHIGHO2_12_FULL_66_14
CACCTTCGCCTGCATGTCGTTCTCCCGATCGGAACAGGAGAACAATCATAGAACGTACGATGAGAAAGTAAATCGCGCTAAGGTTGTATTCCTCAACCGCCGTGCAGATGGCAGGCGACGGCGCGACCGTCGCCCATGTCGCGCATCGGCGGGTCGACGCTCTTGCACAGCTCCATCACCTTTGGACAACGGGTATGGAAGCGACAGCCCGGCGGTGGACGCATGGCCGAGGGCACTTCGCCGGTGATGATCTGTTGCGGCCGCGACGCCTCGACCTCGGGATCGGGAATCGGGATCGCCGCCAGCAGCGCCTCCGTATAGGGATGCAGCGGGCGGGCGTAGAGATCGGCGCGCGAGGCGATCTCGACGATGCGGCCGAGATACATCACGGCGATGCGGTGGCTGATGTGGCGGACCACGGCAAGGTCGTGGGCGATGAAGATGTAGGTCAGCCCCAGCCGCTCCTGCAGTTCCTGGAACAGGTTCACGACCTGGGCCTGGATCGACACGTCGAGCGCCGACACCGGCTCGTCACAGATGATCAGCGACGGTTCGAGCGCCAGGGCGCGGGCGATGCCGATCCTCTGGCGCTGGCCGCCGGAAAACTCGTGCGGGTAGCGGTCGGCCATGTCGGGCAGCAGCCCCACCATGTCGAGCAGGCTGGCGACGCGCTCGCGATAGACGGTGCGGTCGGCCGCCATGCCGTGGACCTCGAGCGGCTCGCCCACGATCTCGGCCACCTTCATGCGCGGATTCAGCGAGCCGAACGGGTCCTGATAGACCATCTGCATGCGCCGGCGGATCGGTCGCATGCGGGCGCGATCGTAGCCGGAAATGTCCTCACCCTCGAAGACGACCTGGCCCGAGGTGATGTCGAGCATCTTCAGGACGGCGAGCCCGGTCGTGCTCTTGCCGCAGCCCGACTCGCCCACCAGGCCCAGCGTCTCGCCCCTTCTGACATTGAACGACACGCCGTCGACGGCCTTCACGCTGCCGACCTGCCGGCGCACGACAGCGCCGGCCATCACCGGAAAGTGGACCTTGAGGTCGCGGACCTCGAGGACCGTTTCGGGGAGGACGGCGTCAGGCACTGAGCTGGTCATGGAAATGACAGGCGGAAAGATGTTCGGGACCGCTCTTGACCAGGGCCGGCCGCTCGGACCGGCAACGATCGACGGCATTGCGACACCGCGGGGCGAAGGCGCAGCCCGGCGGCAGGTCGGCGAGATTGGGCGGCTGGCCGTCGATCGGCACCAGACGCGTGCCCGTCGCCTGGTCGAGCCGCGGCACCGAGGCCATCAGGCCGATCGTATAGGGATGGCGCGGCCGAGCGTAGATCTCGCGGGCCGAGCCGGCCTCGACGATGCGACCACCGTACATGACGCAGACCCGGTCGGCGTAGCGCGCCACGACGCCGAGATCGTGGGTGATCAGGATCAGCGCTGAATTGGCCGCCCGCGTCACCTCCTTCAGGAGCGCCAGGATCTGCGCCTGCACGGTGACGTCGAGCGCCGTGGTCGGCTCGTCGGCGATGATCAGTTGCGGCTGGCAGGCCAACGCCATGGCGATCATGGCGCGCTGGCGCATGCCGCCGGAGAACTGGTGCGGGTAGGCCTTTAGCCGGCTCCTGGCGTCAGGCAGGCGCACGCGGCCAAGCAGCTCGACCGCCATATCCATCGCCGCCGCCCAGGGCGTCCTGCGGTGCAGGTTGATCGGCTCGGCGATCTGCAGCCCGATCGTGAGCGAGGGATTGAGCGAGCTCATCGGCTCCTGGAAGATCATGGCGATGCGGTTGCCGCGGATGGCGCGGATCTCGTGGTCCTCCAGCTTCAGGAGGTCGCGGCCGTCGAACACCACCTCGCCGGCGGCGATGCGGCCCGGCGGATCGGGGATCAGGCGCAGGATCGACATCGCCGTCACGCTCTTGCCCGAGCCCGACTCTCCCACAATGGCAAGCGTCTCGCCCGCCGCCAGGTCGAAGGAAACGTCGTCGACCGCCTTGACGGTGCCGCGCTCGGTACGGAACTCGGTCGACAGGCCTCGAACGCTGAGCAGGGGCGCGCCCATCAGACGCGCCCCCGTACGCAATGAGCCATGCTCAGTGGCCCATCTTCTTCTTCATCTCCTGGTCGAGCCACATGCGGGCGTAGATCGGGCCCGGCCGCACCGACCCGGCGCGCAGCTCACCGGCGTAGTTCTTCACCCACGGCCACCACGCGGTGTAGACGTAGGGCGTCGGCAGCCAGATGTACGGCGCGAGATCGAGGATCTCGACCGTCATCTCACGCAGCATCTTGATGCGCGTCGCCTCCTCCTTGGTGCGGTAGACCGCGTCCATCTTGGCGTCGTACTTCGGATCGGACCACCCGCCTGGATTCCATTGCTGACCGGTCGTGAAGCTCTTGCGGATAGTCGTCGTCGGGTTGGTGTGGCCATTGTTCATCATGTAACCGATGGAATGCTTGCGCGAGGTCATGGCGCTCAGGAACGCGCCATACTCCATCGGCTGGATCTCCATCTTCACGCCGACCTGCTCGAGGTAGGCCGAGATCAGCGGCAGCAGGTCCATGTGGTCGGGATTGCAGGAGCAGACCTGGACCTTGAAGCTGAAGCCCTTGGGATGCCCCGCCTCGGCCAGAAGCTTCTTGGCCTTGGCCGGATCGTACTTGAAGAGTTCCTGGACCGACGCCGGCATCTCCTTCAACGGCTGGAAATAGCCGACGTAGTCGGGATGCATGGGGTAGGCGAAGAGCTCGGCATTGCCGTTGTAGTAGGCCTTGACGATCTCCTCCTTGTTCACCGCCATGTTCAAGGCGCGGCGCACGCGGACGTCCTTGAACGGGCCGTCGACGTCGACGCGAAACGCCAGGAACGTGCCGCTCATGTTCAGCCAGCGGTTCCACTTGAGCTGCGGTGCGCTCTTCTTCAGCGACTCGACGTTCTGCCAGCGGATCGTCTCGAGGATGTCGAGTTTGGCCGTGCGCAGTGCCGTGACGTAGGTCGCCTCGTCCTTGATGGTGCGATAGACGATCTTGTCGATGAACGGCAGCTTGTATTCCTGGCCGCCGATCTTGTCCTTGTCCCAGTAACCCGGATTCTTCGTATAGACGTTGGAATTTCCCGAGACGAAGTCGGTCAGCATGTAGGGTCCGGTGCCGTTCACGTTCTTCCAGTTGTTGGCGCCGGCCTCGACGACTTCCTTGGGATAAATCCCCGAGAAATAGCCGTAGCCGAAACGGTAGTCCCACTCGGCGAAGTAGTCCTTGAACTCGAAGATCACCGTATGCTTGTCGGGTGCATGGACCTTGGCAATATGGTCGAAGTAGCCCTTGATCTTGCGCGGGCTGCTGTCGAGGCGCGTGTAGGTGAACACCACGTCATCGGCGACGAATTCGCGGCTCTTCATGACACCCGGCTTGTCCGGCCACATGATGCCCTTGCGCAGCTTGATCTCGACTCGGAGCGGATTCTCCTTCCATTCCCAGCTTTCGGCCAGTTCGCCGCGCGTCGCATCCGACGGCAACCAGGCATCGGCGACGAAGGGATGCTTGCCGCCGGCCTTGACGCTCTTGCTGAGGTCGGCGGCGAAAAGCTGTTCGTAGACCAGGCCGGTATCGTGATTGTGCTTCCAGTTGAAGTCGTGGGCGTCCCACGACAGGGCCGAGAGCGTCACGTAGACCGTGCCGATCTCGATGGCGCCGCCGTATTTCGGCTTCTCGTCGTTGGCGATGGCGGCGGGTGCGGCCAGCAACATGGCGCCGCACAGTAGTGCTGACTTCAGGTTCATCTTCGCTTCCTCCCTTGCTTGATTTTCCGTGCTCGATTTTCCTCGTCTCGATTTCCCTTGTCCGCGTCAGCGGCTGCCGCGCATGCGCGGGTCGAGAAGATCGCGCAGAGCGTCACCGAAGACGTTGATGGCGTAAACGACAATGGTGATGCAGAGCCCCGGCGCCAGGGCCAGCCATGGTGCCAGGTACATGAAGGAGCGACCCGAACCCGACAGCATGCCGCCCCAGGTCGGTGCCGGCGGCGGCACGCCCAGCCCCAGGAAGGCGAGGCCCGATTCGGCCAGGATCACCGCGCCGACGCGGGTGGTGAACAGCACGATCACCGGCGCCATGACGTTGGGCAGGATGTGCCGCCACAGGATCCGCGGCAGCGAGGCGCCGGTCGATTGCGCGGCATGGACATAGGCGTTCTCGCGCACCGAGAGCACGGCGCTGCGGATGATGCGGCTGCCGCCGATGCCGTAGAGCAGCCCCAGGATCACGATCACCGGTCCCATGCCCGGCCCGACCACGGAGACGACCACGATCAGGATGATCAGGTCGGGGAAGCTCATCCAGGCGTCGACGAAGCGCTGCATCACCATGTCGAACTTGCCGCCGAGATAGCCCGACACGATGCCGACGAACACCGAGACCACGGTGGCGAGTGCCGCCGCCGACAGGCCGATGATGACCGAGAGCTGCGCCCCGTAGAGGCAGCGCGAGAGCATGTCGCGGCCGAGATTGTCGGTACCCAGCCAGAACTGCGCGCTGGGCGGCTTCAGCCGGTTGAGCGGGCTGATCTGGTTGTAGCCGTAGGGCGCCAGCACATCGGCGAAGAGGCCGCAGAACAGGAAGATGACGCAGATCACGAAGCCGAAGGCGCCCAGCGGCTTGTCGCGGAACAGCCGCCCGACGAAGCGCATGGTGCCCGACGGTGGCGCAGGCGGCGGCGGACGGAGGGTGTCGGTGATCGCGACCATCAGTGGTACCTCACCTTGGGATCGAGCAGCCCATAGCTGAGGTCGACCAGCAGATTGATGAAGACCACGGCCACGCCCACGATCAGGAAGACGCCGGTGATGATCGGATAGTCGCGCTGGCTGACCGCTTCGAGCAGCAACAGGCCCATGCCGGGAATGACGAAGATCTGCTCCAGGATGACGGCGCCGCCGAACAGCACCGGCGCCTGCAGGCCGACCAGGGTGACCACCGGGATCAGCGCGTTGCGCAGCGCGTGACGCAGGATCGTGGTGCGCGTCGCAAGCCCCTTGGCGAGCGCCGTGCGGATGTAGTCCTGGCGCATCACCTCGAGCATCATGGTGCGCGTCAGCCGCATGACGACGGCGGAAAACGCCTTGCCCAGGATCAGCGCCGGGATGGCCATCTGGCCCATCTGGCGTAGCGGGTCCTCCATGAAGGGCGTCAGTTTCACGTCCGGCGACCAGCCCCACCAAATAGATGGAAAGACCATCACCAGCGTGCCGACCCAGAAGCCGGGAAGCGCCAGCGCCAGAATGGCGAAGGATCGCGTGACGTAGTCGCCGATCGTGTCCTGGGCGACCGCGGAGTAGACGCCGATCGGAATGCCGACGATCAGCGCCACGAACAGTGCCATCAGGCCAAGCTCGAAAGTGAGCGGCAGGCGGTGGAGGATGTCCTCCATCACCGAGGTGTTCTGCCACAGCGATTTGCCCAGGCTGCCCTCGAACAGGAGCGCGCCGATCCAGCGGAAGTACTGGCTGAACATCGGCCGGTCGAGTCCGAGCGCCGCCTCGAGCTGCTCCCGGCTCTTCTTGTCGGCGCCGATATCGTTGGTCGACAGCATCAGGTCTATCACGTCGCCGGGGATCAGCCGCACGGTGACGAAGACGATCAGGCTGGCGAAGATCAAGGTCGGCACCAGCGCCAGCACGCGGCGGATCACATAGGCATGCATCAGCCGTTCCCTCCGGCGACGATTGCCCGCAAATCGGCGAGATCGCCGTGGCTGCTCCGCATGCCGCCGGGCCGCCCGGTCGAGCCCGAGGTAAACAGTATCCTGGCTGGCGTGTCGGCCGCGATGTGCAGGCGCCGCTCGGCAACCGCGGCATCGATCGAGCAGGACGCGAGCGCGGCAAGGGCGAGGCCGCGTCTGCCGTCGACGGTGACGATCCGCGCGCCGCGGGCCTGGACGCGATCGAGCGCGGCGCCGTAGGCGGCCGAGTCCTGGGCGAAGACCAGACCCGGCCCGACGACATCGAGCGCCTGATCGAGGCCGGCGAAATCGCCCGACAGGGAATAG
>MEMN01000031.1:6077-15371 GCA_001767945.1 Alphaproteobacteria bacterium RIFCSPHIGHO2_12_FULL_66_14
GAGCGCGTTCTCGAGACTATCGTCGGACAGGATCGCGACTGGCGCGCTTCGCGGCCCGAACCTCTCAGCGATCAGCCACGAGGCAATGGCGCCTGTCCGCGCCCAGGCCCCGGCATAGGTCAGGTCCTGCCCGGCCCGGAAAATGGAGTCGGGTTGGCATTCGGCGGCATGCTGCAACTGGTCGATGGCCAGCGGCCGCTCGACGGAAGCCGCCGGCTTGGACCGATCAGGCGCGCGCAGCGGGGCCACATGGCTCACTCGGTCCATCCCTCCTGAATCGTTCCCTCGGCGCCCGCTTTTGCGAGCGTTCTCGTTGGCGGCAAGCTGCCGGGAATGCGGGCGGACTGTCAATCGGCGTCAGCGTGCGCTCACTTTGCCGCCTGCTTGCCCAGGCCCTTCGGCACCTGCGCGGCCGCGGCGCTGACGCGCGGGTTGGAGGTGACCTTGAGAGCCTCGGCCGCGTCCTTGTTCTCCATGATCTTGGCCATGACGGCCTGGCCGGCGCGATCGAAGACGGCGCGGTTGTCCTGGAGGTACTTCTGCGATTCGCGCAGCTTGGCGACGTAGCCGTTGATCTCGGGGATGACGTAGCGCGCAACCATGTCCCAGCTGCGGAAGGTGTTCTCCGGGTTGGCCCAGTCATGGACGAAGCCGACGCAGGTGCCGAAGCCGCCGCTCTTGTCGACCACGCTCTTGATCATCTTCACCAGATCGTCGGGCGTGCCGATGACGGCGGCCGAGCCTTCGCTCGACATCTCGTCGACGGCCTGGTCCGGCGACTTGTAGGGGACCGAGCCCGGCCGCTGCAGGGTGCCGTAGATGTACTCGTTGTGCCAGCGCATCAACCCGTGACACGCCTCCTCGCGCGCCTTCTCGCGGGTCTCGGCGATGTGCCAGTTGAGCAGCACGCGCCAGTTCCTGCGGTCGACGGTCGTGCCGGCCTTCTTGGCGGCCGACTCGGCGAAGCCCCACTGCGTCGGCAGCGCGGTCAGGCCCTCGCTCGACATCGAGCCCAGCGAGATGATGCCGATGCCGTACTTGCCGGCCAGCGTCATGCCCGACGGGCTGATCTGCGAGGCGACGGCGAACGGCATGTCCTCCTGCAGTGGCAGGAGCTGCAGGGCGGCGTCCTGCATCGTGAACCACTCCGATTTGTGGGTGACGCGCTCGCCCTTGAAGAGGCGACGGATGATGCCGATCGCCTCGTCCTGGCGGTCGCGCTGGGTCATCGGATCGATGCCGAGCGTGTGGGCGTCGGACGGCAGCGCGCCGGGACCCGAGCCGAAGATCGCGCGCCCTCCGGTCATGTGGTCGAGCTGCACCATGCGCTGCGCCACATTGTAGGGATGGTGATAGGGCAGCGAGATCACGCCGGTGGCGAGCTTGATGCGCTTGGTGTGCTCGCCGGCTGCGGCGAGAAACATCTCGGGCGAGGCGATCATTTCCCAGCCCGACGAATGATGCTCGCCGCACCAGAACTCATCATAGCCCAGTTCGTCGAGATGCTTCACGAAGGCGATATCGCGCCGGAACTGCAGCATCGGATTTTCGCCGATGGGATGATGAGGGGCGAGAAAGGCGCCAAATCCGAGCCGTGCCATAAGAATACTCCTCGGTGGAGACAGTGGTCGGGTGCCAGACTTGAGCCTACCCCTTCGCCTGTCCAGAGGGATCGGCCGCTCCGCGAGTTCAGGGCCTGTTCAGGCGGCGTTTCAGCTCGCCGGCGATCAGCTCGTAGGTACGGGCGGTCGGGTGACCGTCGTGGGGAATGAGGAGAAACGAGACATCGATCTTGTTCGTCAGCTGGTCGACCGACAGCAGCGGGATCCCGATCTTCCTCAGCCGGTTCAGCACGGTGACCAGGAAGGGCGACGACGCGCCGTAACTGTCCTTGGACGTTTCGTCGGGCCACGAATAGACGACGATCAAGGGCGCGCCGAACTTCTCGCGGGCCAGCTGCTGCAGGCGCGCCATCAGCGCAACGAACAGGTCGGCCTGCTCTTCCTGGCGCTGGCGCATGCCGATCGCGTCGACGAACAGGAACTGCTCGCCCAGCAGGTACTTCAGCCCGGCGAGGGGGTGGGTCCAGCGATATTCGTTGAACGACCCCGTATGACGCGGCACGCCGCCTTCGAGAACATAGCGCGGCGAGGAGCCCAGCCAACCGCCGTCGCCGGTCACCCGGGCGAGGTGCGCCGGGATGATCCAGCTCACCACCGCCTTGACCGACTGGTCGGCATAGCGGTCGAGCAGGCCGGCCTCGAAGGCCCGCACCAGGTGGTTGGGGCCATAGCCCGGCACGCCGAGATTGACGGTGCGCACCTTGTAGTCGTTCGCCTTGGCGAACTGCGCGGCGAGACTCTGGTCGTCGACGAGCCCCTGGCCGAAGACGAAGGAATCGCCCAGGAACAGGTAGGTATCGGCGCCGGGCGGGCCGGGCGGCGTGACGCGCGCCGCGGTGCCGTCGAAATGATAGGTGCGGCGATAGATCTGCTCCGGGCCGAACGTCGCCGTGGCGACGACTTCCGTATTCGCTTGCGGCCGGAAGCCCAGCACCGGATCGGGCGGCGGCCACCACTTCGGATCGGTCGTTTGCACCAGGCCGTGGCCCATCGGCGTGGGCGACAGAACGCCCGCGACGACATCGAGCAGCGCCAGGCTCATGGCGAGCGCCGAGGTGAGCAGCGCGCCCGTGCGCCAGCGATTGCCGCGCAGAAGGACGACGCCCGCCAGGCCGAGCAGCACCGCCAGGCCGCACGCCCACAGGGCGGACGGCAGGACCGCCGCGCCGATGGCGAGCAGGACCACCAGCCCCGTGGCGATCCCGTAGTTCCGACGACGGTCGTCCATTGACCTCAAGACGTCTCCCCGGAGTAGGGTGCGATGTACGTGTTCGAAAGGAAAACATCAATGAGCGGGCAGTTGCCGCTAAAAGGCCTCCGGGTGCTCGACCTCGCCAGTTTCATCGCCGGTCCCGTGGCGACCACGGTGATGGGCGACTACGGCGCCGAGGTCATCAAGATCGAACCGCCGGGCGAGGGCGACCCGCAGCGCAAGCTGGGCCAGGCACATTCGATCCCGCAGCATCCGGTAAATTTCTGCTGGCACCTCACCAACCGCAACAAACGGGCGATCGTGCTCGATCTCAAGCACGAGGGCGGCCGCGCCGCCTTCGACCGGCTGGCGAAGACCACCGACGTGATGGTGGTGAACTTCCCGCTGAAGGTGCGCGAGCGCCTCCGGATGCGCTACGCCGACGTGGCCCCGCTCAACCCCCGGCTGATCTACGCCTCGATGACCGGCTACGGCGAGACCGGTCCCGACGCCGAGCAGCCGGGCTTCGATTCGACCGCCTTCTTCGCCCGCTCCGGCCTGCTCGATGCCCTCACCTACGAGGGCGGACCGCCGGCCTTCTCGCTGCCGGCGCAGGGCGACCAGATGGCCGGCATGAATCTGTTCGCCGCCATCGTCCTGGCGCTGCTGCACCGCGAACGCACCGGCGAGGGCAGCGAGGTCGCAACTTCTCTGCACGCCTCGGGACTGTGGTCCAATGCCATGCTGGCCCAGGGCGCCCTGCTCGGCGCCTACGTGGCGCCCCGGCCGCCGCGCACCCAGCCGCGCAGCGCGCTCGCCAACCAGTACCGCACCGCCGACCATCGCTGGATCCAGCTCACCATCGTGCGCGAGGACAAGCTGTGGCCCGAGCTCTGTCGGGCGATCGAACGGCCCGAGCTGCTGGAGGATCCGCGCTTCCAGACGACCGACGAGCGCCGCGCCCACGCCTCGGAGTTGGCGGCGATCCTCGATCCGGTGTTCGCCGCCCATCCCTGGCTGCACTGGCGGCTGAGACTCCGCCACCACGGCATCACCTTCGGCCTGCTCGGCGTCATGCGCGACGTGCCGCACGACGAGCAGGCCGCCGCCAACGGTGCCGTGGTGCCGAGCACGCTCGAGGAGATGCCGCGCACGATCTCGGCGCCGATCCGGCTCTCCTTCGCCTCAGAGCCGGTACCGCCCGGTCCCGGTCCCGGCCACGGCCAGCATACCGACGAGGTGCTGGACGAGCTGGGCTACAGCACGGCGGAGATCGCCGGCCTCAGGTCGGCCGGCGCGCTCGGTTGAGACCAGTCTGCGGCACACGAAGTGTGCCGCAACAGAACGCCAGCCGTGCCGGAGCGTGTGCCGCGATGTTGGGATTCGTGCGATGCTCCAAGGGGTTACACCGACCCTCCGGGACAACGCCGACGCACCTCGGGATCAGGTCCGAATCGCGGCGTTGTGCCATCGGCGCACTGCGCGATTCAGCGAACAGGTCGTGCCGGACAAGGAAAAGGCCGGCGCGGTTCAGGCGCCAGCCTATCGAATCAATATGCATATTTCTGCTGAACTTGCAAATCTGCGGCCTTCACAATTCCGCGCCGGCCACCGGACCGCCTCGGCCGCCAGGACAGGGGGTCGGCGCGCCGGTGTCGTTCCAGGCCACGCCGCCGACAGTTGTGTCGTCGCCCGTAAGCATCCGGTTGAGGGTCGCCCGGCCGCGCGAGATGCGGCTCTTGACCGTGCCGACCGAAACGCCGGAAAGCGCAGCGACTTGCTGATAGGACCAGCCCTCGAGCACCGAAAGCAGCAAGGCTTCGCGCTGGCCATCGGCCAGGAAGCGAAAGGCCCTGGTGAACTCGCGCATGACCAGACCGCTTTCCTGGGTGGGCTCATGCGACAGCTTGTTGGCGATCGCATCGTCAAAGGCCACGGTCGGCCGCTGGCGGCGCAGGCCCGAGATGAACTCGTTGCGCTGGATGCGAAACAGCCACGCCGCGAAGTTCGTGCCCGGGCGGAAGGAATGCCGGCCGGCCAGCGACTTGACGACGGTTTCCTGGACAAGGTCGTCGGCGCGGTCGCGGTCGCGGGTCAGCGACAAGGCGTAGACGCGCAGACGCGGCAGGAGCGTCTTGAGGTCGGCATGGAAGTCGCCGGTCATCATCTGGATAGTGGACATGTCGAATTCCGATCTCTCGCAGCAAGTGCAGCCATTTAAGTGAATGCTGGGTTGGTCACCGGGTGCCGGTGACGCAGGAACTGCGTCGAGCCACGGCCGCGATCGACATCAACGCTTCCTGGACCTAAGGAGCTTGGCGCTGCAGATGCTTGGAGAGATCAATCGGGTCCGCCGCCCTGCCGGCGCGGTCGATACCCTGATGTGACGACGGGCGGCCTTCCATCCAAAGGGCGCGGGGTCGTTCGGCGTCTCTCCTTCAATTGACATGGCGACGCCGCGTCTTGTTTGCAATGGCCTCGGCGGCAGGACTTCTGCAGCCGCGCCGTCGAGCACCCGCAAGATGCCTGCCGAACCGGCGCCACAACGGGGCGATTCGTCTGGCTGGATCGTTTGCTGTAGAAGGAAGCGTCTGCGGCGCTCCGCGTCAGGAACGCTTCACGCACATGCGCTGCAACCTTGCCGTTGCTCCCGCGTTATTGCCCGAAAGGCCGGATTCTATTGAAATCGCTGCTGCGGCGCGCCTTCGGGCTCGCGCCCGATATTTCCTTTGGGGACAATGAAGCCCCCATTCGCAGTGAGCTGTTCGGCATCGAGCGTCTGGAACAGCATGCCGAAAGCCTGGCAGCGCATCAGCCCGTTTCGACCTCCGTCACCTCGGGCAGGCCCCTGGCCGTTCGGCTGCGGGAAAACGAGGCGCTCCTCCTCAAGGCCTATCACGGAATCGCTCAGGTCGCCGCCGACGGTCGCGCCATCACGCCCGCCGCCGAGTGGTTGCTCGACAACTATCATTTGGTCGAGCAGCAAGTCCGCGAAGTCCGCACCGATCTGCCGCCGGGATATTACCGCCAGCTGCCGAAGCTCAGCGACGGTCCACTGGCGGGCTATCCGCGGGTCTACGGGCTGGCCTGGGGATTCGTTGCCCACACCGACAGCCGGTTCGATCCCGAGGTACTGACGCGCTTCGTCCGCGCCTACCAGAACGTCCAGCCGCTGACCATCGGCGAGCTTTGGGCCGTGGCGATCTCGCTGCGCATCGTCCTGGTCGAGAATCTCCGCCGGTCGGCCGAGCAGATCATGGGCCGCCGCGCCAGCCGCGACGAGGCCGACATGGTGGCCGACCGGCTGTTGGGCGTGAACGACCGCCCCGCCGAGCCCACGGCGTTGGCGTCCTACGAGCGCGTGCCGCTGTCCGAGGGCTTCACGGTGCAGCTCGTGCAGCGACTGCGCGACCAGGATCCCGAGACGACACCGGCCGTCGGCTGGCTGGAGGCGCGCCTCGCACGCGAGGGAGCGACCGCCGAAGACCTCGTGCACAAGGAGTACCAGCTCCAGGGCGCTACCAACGTCACCGTCCGCAACATCATCACCAGCATGCGCCTGGTCTCCGATGTCGACTGGGCGAAGCTGTTCGAAGCGGTCAGTCCGGTCGACGACGTCCTGCGCGCCGGCAGCGCCTTCGCCGAGATGGATTTCTCCACCCGCAACCTCTACCGCACCGCCATCGAGCAGATGGCACGCGGCACGCGGTTGAGCGAGCCCGAGATCGCGCGATGCGCCCTGGCGGCCGCGGACGCCGCGGTCACCCTTCCCGACGGCGACCGGCGACAGGGCGATCCCGGCTATCACCTGATCGGCGGCGGACGTGCGGCCTTCGAGCACTCGCTCCAATTCCGCCCATCCGGCCTCGCGCTCCGGCGGCGGGTCGCCGCCGCCGGAATCGCGGGCTACGTCGGCAGCGTCGCCGTCATGGCGGGCGTCATTCTCTTCCTGCCGTTGCTGGTGCTGGCGGAGACGGGCGTGCTCGGCTGGCGGCTGGCGGCGATCGTGACGCTGGGCCTGTTGCCGGCAATCGATGTGGCGCTGATGCTGGTCAACCGCGTCATCGCCGGCGGCTTCGGTGCCACACTGCTGCCAGGCCTGGCCCTGCGCGATGGCGTGCCGCCGGAGATGCGCACCCTGGTGGCCATTCCGACCTTGCTGACGAGTCGCGCGGCCGTCGATGAACTGATCGAACGGCTGGAAGTCCACTACCTGTCCAATCCCGGCGGCGCCGTCCATTTCGCGCTTCTGTCGGACTGGGCCGATGCACTCGAGGAATCCGAATCGACCGACGGCGCCCTGCTGACGGCGGTCAGCGACGGCATCGCCCGGCTCAATGCCCGCTATCCCAACGCGTCCGGCGCCAATCGCTTCCTGCTGCTCCACCGCCGCCGCTTGTGGAATGCGGCGCAGGAGCGCTGGATGGGGTGGGAGCGCAAGCGCGGCAAGCTCCATGAGCTGAACCGGCTGCTGCGAGGCTCGGCCGAAACGACCTTTATCGACACCGGCGCCCGGCCGCCGCCGGACGACGTCCGCTTCGTCGTCACGCTCGACTCCGACACGCGGCTGCCGAGGGACGCGATCTGCCGGCTGGTCGGCAAGATGGCCCACCCGCTCAATCGTCCGCGGTTCGACCCGGCGCGGGGCCGTGTCGTCGAAGGCTACGGCGTGCTTCAGCCGCGCGTGGCGGCGTCGCTCCCGGTCGGCTCGGAAGGCTCGCTGTTCCAGCGCATCTTCTCGAGCAACAGCGGCATCGATCCCTATTCGTCGGCAGTATCGGACGTCTATCAGGACCTGTTCGGCGAAGGCTCCTATTCCGGCAAGGGCATCTACGACATCGACGCCTTCGAGGCGGCCCTCGCCGGACGCGTGCCAGACAATTCCATGCTCAGCCACGACCTCTTCGAGGGCGTGTTCGCCCGCTCCGGCCTTGTAACCGACATCGAGGTGGTCGAGGAGTTTCCCGCCCGCTACGACGTGGCCGCGGCCCGCCATCATCGCTGGGCGCGCGGCGACTGGCAGTTGCTGCCCTGGGTGCTGGGGCTCAACAAGGGGCCGCGGGGCAACTTCGTGCCGGCGATCGGCTTCTGGAAGATGTTCGACAATCTCAGGCGCACGCTCTCGCCGCCGGCCGCCGTCGTGGCGCTGTTGGCGGGTTGGACCCTGCCGCTGCCGGGCGCGCTGGCCTGGACCGCCTTCGTGTTGCTGGTCCTTGCACTACCGACGCTGCTACCAATGGCCATGGTGCTCCTGCCGCGCCATGCCGGCATCACGGCGCGCAGTCACTTCGGCGCCCTGGCCACCGACGTCCGGATCGCCGGCGCCCAGACCGCACTGATCGTGGCGTTCCTCGCCCATCAGACCTGGGTGATGATGGACGCGATCGTACGCACCTTGTTCCGGCTCTTCGTCAGCCATCGCCGCCTGCTCGAATGGACGACGGCCGCGCAGTCGCAGCTGTTGCGTCGCACCGACTGGTGGAGCTTCTTCGCCCAGATGGCGGGAAGCCTGGCCGTCGCCTGCGCGGCGGCCGTCTTCGTCTGGTACGCCGGCCCCGAGACGCTGCCCGTCGCCCTGCCCATCCTCATCGCCTGGTTCTTTTCCCCCGCGATCGCGCGCTGGGTGAGCCTCGCTCCGACCGATGCCGGCAGCCTCGCAATATCGGCCGTCGATATGAAGTCGTTGCGGCTGATCGCGCGCCGCACCTGGCGCTTCTTCGAGACCTTCGTCACGGAGGCGGACAACATGCTGCCGCCCGACAATTTCCAGGAGGACCCGAAGCCGGTCATCGCGCGCCGGACGTCACCCACCAACCTCGGCCTCTATCTCCTGTCGACGGTAGCTGCCCGCGAATTCGGCTGGATCGGCACCACGGACGCGGTGCAGCGCATCGAGGCGACCCTGGCGACCATGGGGCGACTGAGGCGGTTCCGCGGTCACTTCTATAATTGGTACGACACATCCGACCTCAGGCCCCTCGAGCCTCCCTACGTCTCGACCGTCGACAGCGGCAACCTGGCGGGTCACCTGATCGCCCTGGCCAACGCCTGCGCCAGCTGGCACGGCGATCCGCCGCCGCCCACGGCCGCGATCGGCGGCGTCGACGACAGTCTGGTGCTCGCCCGCGAGGCGCTGCTGGCGCTGCCCGACGACCGTCGCACGCACCTTGTCTCGCATCGGGAACTGACACACGCCCTGGAGGCCCTCGCGGCCGCCGTGTCGTTCGAGGATGGATCCGGTGGGCCCGAGGCGCTGGCGACGCAAGCCGGGTCCGTCGCCGATCTTGCCCGCACCCTGGCCAACGAACGCGGCGACGATGCGAGCGCCGACATGCTGTTTTGGGTCGAAGCGGCGCAGCGGTCGATCGAAAGCCGTCGGCGCGACGTCGTCCAGACCGCCGAGGCACGGACGGCACTCGACCGGCGGGTGCAGACGATCGCCACCATCGCGCGCTCGATGGCCAATGCCATGGAGTTCGA
>MEMN01000031.1:15417-25984 GCA_001767945.1 Alphaproteobacteria bacterium RIFCSPHIGHO2_12_FULL_66_14
TCTCGCGACCGAAGACCGGCTGGATCCCAGTTGCTACGACCTGCTCGCTTCGGAGGCCCGGCTTGCCAGCTTTGTGGCGATCGCCAACGGTGCGGTACCGGCCCGCCACTGGTTCCGCCTGGGGCGCGCGGTGACGCCGGTCGGGCGCGGCGCGGCGTTGATCTCGTGGTCGGGTTCGATGTTCGAGTACCTCATGCCGTCGCTGGTCATGCGGGCACCGCTCGGCAGCCTGATCGAAAAGACCAACGACCTGATCGTCCGGCGGCAGATCGACTATGCCGGCAGGCTCGGCCTGCCATGGGGCGTTTCCGAGTCCGCCTACAACGCGCGCGACAAGGAACTCACCTACCAGTACTCCAACTTCGGCGTTCCCGGTCTGGGCTTCAAGCGCGGCCTGAGCGAGAACGCCGTCGTCGCCCCCTACGCCACGGCGCTTGCCGCCATGGTCGATCCGCGCGCCGCAGCTGCCAACTTTTCCCGCCTTGCCGACATCGGCGGCCGCGGCCGCTTCGGCTTCTACGAGGCCATCGACTTCACCCCGATGCGGCTGCCCGAGGGCAGGACGCAGGCGGTCGTGCGGGCCTACATGGCCCACCATCAGGGCATGACGATCGTCGCCATCGCCAACGCGTTGCTCGACGGCATCATGCGCACGCGCTTCCATGCCGAGCCCATGGTCCAGGCGACCGAGCTGCTGTTGCAGGAACGGACGCCGCGCGACGTCTCCGTCGCCCATCCCCGGGCGGAGGAGGTCGGGACCAGCAGTTCGGTCGAGGATCTGGAGCCTGCAGTGGTGCGACGCCTGCACAACCCCCATGCCGCCAGCCCGTCGACCCACATCCTGTCGAACGGCCGCTATTCTGTGATGCTGACGGCGGCAGGCTCGGGTTTCAGCCGCTGGGGTGATGTGGCCATCACGCGCTGGCGGGAGGACACCACGCGCGACGACTGGGGCAGCTATATCTTCCTGCGCGACATCGAGAGCGCGGTGGTCTGGTCGGCGACCTATCAGCCGCGCGGCACGCGGCCTGACAGTTACGCCGTCATGTTCGCCGAGGATCGCGCCGAATTCGTAAGGCACGATGGTACGCTTTGCACGACGCTCGATGTCGTGGTCTCGCCCGAGGACGACGCCGAGGTTCGGCGCGTGTCGATCACCAACACAGGTTCCCAGGCGCGCGACATCGAACTGACCTCCTATGCCGAGATCGTGCTTGCGCCGCCGGCAGCGGACGCCGCGCATCAAGCCTTCTCCAAGATGTTCGTCCAGACCGAATACCTGCCCGCCGCGAGGGCCATCCTGGCGACACGCCGCCGCCGCAGCCCGGGCGAGCCCGAGCTCTGGGTCGCCCACCTCGCGGTGGTCGAGGGCGAGACGTTGGGCGAGGTCGAAGTCGAGACCGACCGCGCGCGCTTTCTCGGCCGTGGCAACGACGTCACCGCACCGGTTGCCGTGGTCGATGGCCGGCGCCTGTCCAACACCGTCGGGCCGGTGCTCGATCCGGTGTTCGCGATGCGCCGGCGCGTGTGGGTTCCGGCGGGCGGCACGGCCAAGATCGCCCTCTGGACCATGGCCGCGTCCTCCCGCGAGCTCCTGTTGGACCTCATCGACAAACATCAGGACACCAATGCCTTCGAGCGGGCCGCGACGCTGGCCTGGACCCAGGCGCAGGTGCAGCTGCGTCACCTCGACATCTCGCCGTCCCAAGCCAGCCTCTATCAACGCCTGGCGGGGCATGTGCTCTACGCCAACCCGGCGCTGCGCTCGTCGTCGGACATGATCCGGCGCGGCCTCGCGCCCCCGCCCGCGCTGTGGGCCCAGAGCATTTCGGGTGACGTGCCGATCGTGCTGGTTCGCATCGACGCGATCGAGGATTCGGGAATCGTCCGCGAGCTTCTGCGTGCCCGGGAATACTGGCGCCTGAAGGGGCTGGTGATCGATCTCGTCATCCTGAACGAACGCGGCACCTCCTATGTGCAGGACCTGCAGGTCCTGCTCGAGACGCTGGTGCGCACGCACGGGGCGCGGACGCATTTGGGCGCCGACGGCGAAAAGGGCGGCATCTTCGTTCTGCGCAGCGACCTGATCCCGGCCGAAACCCGCGCCTTGTTGCTCGCCGTGGCGCGCGTCGTCCTGCCGGGCCGGCGCGGCAGCCTTGCCGACCAGCTCGGCCGCCTGCAGACGCCGCCCGGCCTCTTGCCGCCGCCGCGCCGCCGGCCGCTCACCGACGCCGTCGCCTCAACGCCGCCGCCAGCCGTCGCGGCGCTCGGCGCGCTGCAGTACTTCAACGGGCTCGGCGGCTTCTCGCCCGACGGCCGTGAGTACGTGACGGTCCTCGGACCTGGCCAGTCGACGCCGGCACCGTGGATCAACGTCGTATCCAATCCGTCGTTCGGCTTCCAGGTCGCCGCCGACGGCGGCGGCTACACCTGGTCGCAGAACAGCCGCGACAACCAGCTTACGCCGTGGTCGAACGATCCGGTCAGCGACCGTCCCGGCGAGGCGCTCTATGTGCGCGACCTCGACAGCGGCGACCTGTGGGGACCCACCGCGCTGCCGATCCGCCACGAGACGGCGCCATACATCGTCCGTCACGGCCGCGGCTACAGCCGGTTCGAAGTCATGGCCAACGGCATCGCACTCGAGCTGCTGCAGTACGTGCCGCTGGGCGATTCGATCAAGATATCGAAGCTCACGCTCCGCAACGTCTCCGATCGTCCGCGGCGGTTGTCGGTCACGGCCTATGTCGACTGGGTGCTCGGCCTCGGGCGCGGGGCGTCGGCGCCGACGGTCGTCACCGAACGCGACACCGCGACTGGCGCGATCTTCGCGCGCAATCCCTGGAACATGCATCATGGAACGCGCATAGCCTTTGCCGACCTCGGCGGCCGCCAGACCGGCTGGACGGCCGATCGCAGCGAATTCATCGGGCGCAACGGCACCGCCGACAACCCGGCGGCGCTCAGCGGCGTCATTCCGCTGTCGCAGCGCATGGGCGCCGGCCTCGATCCATGCGCGGCCCTGCAGACCGAAGTCGAACTCGAGCGCGGCGCCTCCGCCGAGATTGTTTTCTTTCTCGGACAGGCCGACGATGTCGCCTCGGCGCGCGCCCTGATCGAGCGCTATCGGGCCGCCAACCTCGAGGCGATCCACCGCGAGGTCGTTTCCTTCTGGGACGAGACCCTGGGCGCCATCCAGGTGAAGACGCCGGATCGCTCGATGGACATTCTCCTCAACGGCTGGCTGCTCTACCAGACCCTGGCCTGCCGCTACTGGGCGCGCGCCGCCTTTTACCAGGCGAGCGGCGCCTACGGATTCCGCGACCAGCTCCAGGACGTCATGTCGTTGATGGTCGCCCGTCCCGAACTCGCCCGCGCCCATATCCTGCGCGCCGCCGCCCGGCAGTTCGTCGAGGGCGACGTCCAGCATTGGTGGTTTCCGCCCGCCGGCCACGGCGTCCGCACGCGCATCGCCGACGACCGCGCCTGGCTTGCCACGGTCGCGGCTCACTATGTCGAGACCACCGGCGATAGCGCGATTCTCGACGAGCGTGTGCCCTTCATCGACGGTCCGGCACTTCGGCACGGCGAGCACGATCTCTACTTCCAGCCCGGCCAGGCGGACGAGACCGCCTCGCTGTTCGAGCATTGCGCGCGCGGCCTGGATCTCAGCCTCGCCACGGGCATCCACGGCCTGCCGCTGATGGGCACCGGCGACTGGAACGACGGCATGAACATGGTCGGCGAGGCGGGACGGGGGGAAAGCGTCTGGCTGGGCTGGTTCCTGTATGCCGCTCTCACGGCCTTCGCGCCGATCGCCAGGGCCCGCGACGATGCCGCGAGGGCGGACGCCTGGACGGCGCACGCCGCGGCACTGCGCGAGGCGCTGGACCGCGACGGCTGGGATGGCGAGTGGTATCGCCGCGGCTACTACGACGACGGCACGCCGCTCGGGTCGGCCGCCAGCGAGGAATGCCGCATCGATTCCATCGCGCAATCCTGGGCCGCGATCTCGGGCGCTGCCGAACCGGGCCGGGCGGCGCAGGCGATGGCGGCACTCGATCTCCACCTCGTGCGTCGCGACGATCGCGTGGCGCCCCTGTTCACGCCGCCGTTCGACAAGACGGCCCTCGAACCCGGCTATATCAAGGCCTATCCGCCGGGCATCCGCGAGAACGGCGGCCAGTACACCCATGCCGCCGCCTGGTCGATCATGGGCTTCGCTGCCCTTGGCCAAGGCGACAAGGCGGCCGAGCTGTTCTCAATGATCAACCCGGTCAATCACACGGCGACTCGCGCCGGCGTGCTGCGCTACAAGGTCGAGCCCTATGTCGTGGCGGCTGACGTCTATTCAGTGCCGCCGCATGTCGGACGCGGCGGCTGGACCTGGTATTCCGGATCGGCCGGCTGGCTCTACCGTGCCGGCGTCGAGGCCATTCTCGGACTGCGCCTGCAAGGCGATTTTCTGGTGCTCGACCCCTGCATTCCCAGGGCCTGGCCAGGCTTCGACATGACGTTGCGGTATCGCGGCGCCCTCTATGAAATCTCGATTCACAATCCGAACAGCGTCAGCAAGGGCGTCGCCATCGTGGAGATGGATGGCGTGGCACAGCCCGTTTCCGGCGGTAAAGCCCGACTTCGACTACGCGATGATCGCATTGCGCATACGATCAAACTGACCATGGGTTAGACAACCTTGCTCATATAGACCGTGACGCCGAGCGCGGACTGTTCCTCGCGATCGATGCGGTAGCCGAGCGCAAGGTAGAGTTCGATGTTCTCGGCGAAGCGCTGATTGGTGTAGAGGCGGATCGTCGCGTAACCCTGCGCCGCTGCCAGCCACTCGGCGTGAGCCATCAGGAACCGGCCGAGGCCGCGCCCCTGGAAGGCGGGGACGACGGCGATGTTCTCGACCAGCAGGTGATCGGGCCCCGGGATTGTCTCGATCAGCGCCGCCAGTTCGCCGCCGAGATCGGCAAGATCGATGCGATGCCGCACGACCGCGGCGTCATAGTCCGCGCCCATCGGCTTGGGCTCGCGGCCGATCAGCGGCACCCATTTGGCGTAGGCGGCGCGCACGAGCGCCCGCACGGCAGCGGCATCCGACGCCACGGCTTGCCGCAGCGTCGGCATCTCGTTGCTCACCGTCAGGCGATGGCGAGGCCCGTCGCCTCGTCGACTCCGGTCTTGAGGTTGATGACCTGCACCGCGGCACCCGACGCGCCCTTGCCGAGATTGTCGAGCGACGCCACGGCCAGGATGTTGCCGTCGGCGTCGTTGCCGTAGACCGCGAGCTCCATCGAGTTGGTGTCGATCAGCCGGTCGGCCCGCAGGAACCGATCGCGCTCCAGCCAGCTGCGGTCGGCGAGCGGCCGCACGGTGACGAACTTCTCGCCGGCATAGTAGTCGGCCAGGGTTTTCTGCACGTCGGCGGCCTTCGCCTTCTTGCCCATGATATCGCGCGTGATCGGCACCATGATCAGCATGCCCTGGGCGTAGTGGCCGACCGACGGCACGAACAGCGGCGTGTGGGCGAGACCGGAATACTTCTTCATCTCCGGCACGTGCTTGTGCGTGAGTTCCATGCCGTAGAGGCCGAACGGCTCGACGCCGGGCTGCTCGTGGACCGCGATCAGCTCCTTGCCACCGCCGGTGTAGCCCGAGACGCCGAACACGGCGGGCGTCGAATCCGCCCGCACGATACCGGCGTCGATCAGCGGCCTCAGCAGCGCGATGGCGCCGGTCGGGTAGCATCCGGGATTGCTGATCCGGTTGGAGGCCATGAGCTTCGCCCGGTGCGCCTTGCTGAGCTCGGGGAAACCGTAGGTCCAGCCGTCGGCCACCCGGTGGGCGGTGCTGGCGTCGATGACGCAGACGTCGGCGTCACCCAGCGCCGCCATCAGCTCCTTCACCGCCGCGTCGGGCAGGCAGAGGACGGCGATGTCGGCCGACTTGGCGATCTCGACCCGTTTCCCCAAATCCTTGCGGTCGGCCATCGGCAGCTCGAGCAGTTCGATGTCGGGCCGGTCCTTCAGCCGCTCATGGATTTTTAGGCCGGTGGTGCCGTGCTGGCCGTCGATGAAAATCTTGGTCTTGTTCGTGGTCATGGTCTTCTTTCTCTCGGATTCAGGGCCTTGAATGGTTCCCTTGGGGGGAATTGGCCGACTGGAGAAGAAGGAAAATGGGAAGCCGCCTGATCCTCTCCAGCGGCTTCACGATACGGCGCGTGTGTTACGCGCGCGCGATCTCGCACCGCTTTTCAAAGCGGCGGCGTCGCGACCGGAGGAGGGCAAACGTGATCATCGCGGCCGATATTTCATCGCCGCCCCTCGATGTCAAGATGCTGGGGATGGGCTAGGCTGGCCCAGTCCCTGATTTGGAGGCCGCCGTGACCCAGGCACCACACCCCGAAGGCCTGTCGATGCTGGAAAAGCGTACCATCGAGGCCGAGATCCTGAAGGAGGTCTACGAGACCCTGAAGGCGAGCCACGGCGAGGCTGTCGCCAAAAGGACCATTGCCGAATCGGTGCGACGCTCGGCCATCGAACAGGCCCGCCAGTTTGCCGCCGCCGCACCAGGCGGCACGTCGCTGAAAGCCTTCCAGGACGTGATGCCGCTGTGGACCAAGGGCGGGGCGCTCGAGATCGAAGTCAAGGAGCAGACCGCCACCACCTTCACCTTCAATGTCACCCGCTGCCGCTACGCCGAGACTTATAAGGCGATGGGGCTCGGCGAGATCGGCGCCCTGCTGTCGTGCAATCGCGACGGCGCCTTCTGCGAAGGCTACGACCCCAGGCTCAAGCTCGAGCGCAGCCAGACCATCATGGGCGGCGCCAGCCATTGCGACTTCAAGTACCGCTACGAGGCGTGATCACCCCTCACGGCCAGTCGGCGATATAGCCTTTGATCCTGTAGGGTTCGATCTTGCGCCATTCCAGTAGCACGCGCTCGCGGAACACCGGGTCGGAGTGCCAGCGCTCGACCGGCGCGCCGTAGGGATTGATCGTCACCAGCATCTTTTCGACCTCGGGCCAGTGGCGATGCAGGGTCATCGGATAGCGGCGGGCAGTACAGATCTTGCCGAGGCAGATCACGCTTCCGATGTTCTTTTGGCCGAGCGCCGCGTCGATCACCGGCAGCGACAGGATCACATTCTCGCCGGTGTTGGTGGCGTGATGCTCCTCGAGGATCAGCGCTTCAGGCACGCCGCCCGTCACCATTGCCTGCTTGATCACTTCGCACTCGGTGCGGCTGTTGCCCGGCATCATGCCGCCGCTCACGACGGCGTGACGGAAGAAGCCGCGCCGCCAGAGGTCGAGCGCGGCCTCAACCGTCTCACCGACGCCGCGCCGCGTGCCGAACACGAACAGGAGATCGGCCGGCCGGAGCGGCGTGGAGATCAGATGTTCCGAATTGATCCGGGCGATTTCCGCTTCGTTCGGGATGTCGCTCAATTCAAGAACTCGGCGATCACCAGGTGGTTGTCCCTGGCCGGCCAGGTCCGGGTCGGGATGGTCTCGTTGTTGAACACCGCCATCACCGTGCGCGGCTGGGTGTCGAAGACGAGCTTGCCGGTCGAGGCGCCGGGCACGCCCTCGTTGATGCCGGGGGGCACCTTGCCGTCGAGCGAGAACTTGTCGCGGCCGACGCCGAAATAGCCGCGCGGGCGGCTCATGATCACGATCGCGCCGGCGCCCTCGTCACCCTTGGCGAACTGCGCCGGCCGCAGATGGATCAGATCGCTCGAGCGCAGGAACGGCGAACGGTAGGTGTGGGTCACGGGCTGCGCCGCCATGCGCAGCACGAATTCGTAGTTCATGTCGGAGCGCGCGATGAACGGACCCCAGACACCATCCTCGCCGGTCATCTTGCGATGCGCCGCCACGGCGCTCCTGCGTTCGCCGGTCTTGGCATCGACCTCGAAGATCTCGACCTCGGCACCGGCGACCGCGATGTTGGTGTAGACGCCCTCGGCGACGCCGGTGACCCGCCCGTTCAGCACCGGCAGCGGCTCGTGGGCGATGAACATGCTGGCCGGCGGCTTGCCCGCGATGTGCTCGTACATGGCGGCGAAGGCGAGCTTGTGGAACGCCACCTCGCGATGGTCGAGGCCGTCGAGGATCACGTTCCTGGCGCCGCGCAGCTCGGCGGCGTCGAAGCCGACGCCGGTCGGCTTGCCGGGCGCACCGACAAAGCGGCCGTCGGGCTGGGCGTATTTGTCGAGCTTGTCGGAGCGGATCGCCATCATCTCGACGCCGGCGACCAGGTCGTCGGCGCCGGCGTTGAGGCCCTTGAGGAACGGCGAGGCGCCGTTGAATTCGCTGCCGGGCAGCAAGGTGTCGGATATCACGATGCCCTTGTTCGGCGTGCCGCACAGCACCGCATGGCTCACGAACTCGGCGCCGCCACCGTTCTTGAGATAGTGGCGCACCGCGTTGCCGCCGCGCGACGAAGCGACCAGCGCCACCCGGCGGCGGCGCGCGGCCGTGCGCACCTGGGCGACGAAGGCCGCCAGTTCCTTCATCTGATCCTCGGTCGAGGACCGGAACGGCTGGGGCTTGGCATTGTCGCGGCGCGCGTTGGGATAGGCGAAGTCGATGGCGAAGAGCTGGTTGCGGCGATAGCCGTTGGCCTCGAAGCGCCACAGGTTGTTGATCCACAGCGCGCTCGAGTCGCCGTTGCCGTGAACGAACACGACCGGCGGCAGCCCGGGTTCGGCGGCCGGCGGGCGACGCGGGCCCGACTGCTGGGCGAACGCCAACGTCGGCCACAGTGCTGCAGCACCGCCGAGCAGCGCGCGTCTTCCGGGCCCCAAACCCCTCATTTTCTCTCCCCCGGACATCGGGGCCATGTTGGCAAATGCCGGGCGGCGACGCTACGCTTCCCGCATGTCTATTTGTTACATCGAAAGCCCGGTCGGCCGTCTCGCGCTCGAAGCCGATGACGATTGCGTGACCGCGGTGCGCTGGGCGAGCCCGGGCGAACGGGCCACCTCTTCGATGACAGGGACCGGGAAGGCCAATCCGGTCCTGAAGGAGGCCACCCGCCAGCTCGACCGCTACTTTGGTCGCAGGCTGCGTCGTTTCGACCTGCCGCTCGCCGCCCATGGCACCGACTACCAGAAGCGGGTCTGGGCGATGATGCGCGACATCCCGTTCGGCGAGACCGCGACCTATGGCGGCATGGCGATGGCACTGGGCTCGGGGCCACGCGCCGTCGGCATGGCCTGCGGGCGCAACCCCCTTCCCATCATCGTGCCGTGCCACCGCGTGCTGGCCAGCGGCGGCAAGGAAGGCGGCTACTCCGGCGGCCGCGGCCTGCCGACCAAGCATCAGCTTCTGGCGCTCGAAGGCGTGATCCTTCCGTAGTCAACCTGTCGCTGCGCCGGACGTTGCGTCGGGCTGGAGCCCCGGCTACGGAGAGCGCATGCGCGTGCTGATCACCCGGCCCGAACGCGAGGCGACGGCGCTGGCCACGGCGTTGATCGAGCGCGGCCACGTGCCGGTCATCGCGCCGCTGTTCCGGCTGGAAATCCTGCGGCCGCCGCCCGACTTCGCCGCGGCGCTGGCATCCTGCCAGGCCGTTCTGCTGACCAGCGCCAACGGCGCGCGCGCGTTGGCCGAGGCGAGCGAGCAGCGCGGCAAGCCGATCCTCGCCGTCGGCGACACCACCGCCTCGACGGCCGAAGGCCTGGGATTCGCCGCCGTCGTCTCGGCGGCGGGCGACGGCGAAGCGCTGGCCGCGCTGGTACGCCGCGGCCTCGATCCCAAGAAGGGGGCGCTGGTCCATATCTCGGGCGTCGATGTCGCCCTCGATCTCGCCCAAACGCTCGCGCCCGACGGTTTCGAGGTCCATCGCTTCGCGCTCTACGACGCCCGCAAGGAAGGCGCGCTGCCCGAGTCAGCGCGCGCCGCCCTGGCCGCCCGCGCGCTCGATGCCGCGACGTTCTTTTCGTCGCGCGCGGCGACCACCTTTGCCAAGCTGGCCGGCGAAGCCGGTCTGGCTGATGCCGTCCGGGACGTCATCGCCGTTGCCATCAGCCCCGCAGCCCTCGAGCCGCTCTCGGCATTGCCTTTCAAGGCGACCGTCGCAGCGGTCCGGCCCACCCGACAGGCCGTGCTGGACGAGATCGACCGGCTGGCCGAAGCCGGCGTACAAGGAGCGCAGACCATGAGCGACACACCTTCTCCTGCGCCCGAGTCATCGCCGTGGACATCGACGTCCCCCGCGCCGCCGCCGCCGTCACCTCCCCAGGTCGCGGTCCGGCGCGGCCTCGGCGTGTTCGGCGCCTTCGTCACCGGCGTCTTCGCCGCCGTCCTGGTGCTGGCGGGCGCGGTGATTTCCCTGCCGTTCTGGCCCGAGGAGATCCGCGTGCTGTGGCGCGGCGAGGCCACGGCACCGCCGCCCACGCCCGCCATCGACCTGCAGGCCGTGCGCGCCGACGCCACGATCGTGGCCAATGCCGCCGTCGACGCCGCCCGGCGTGAACTGGCGGCGCGGCTCGACGAGCTCGACAAGCGCGTCCGGGCCGCCTCCGCGGCCGCGGCGGAACGGCCGGCGATTGCGC
>MEMN01000031.1:26061-29478 GCA_001767945.1 Alphaproteobacteria bacterium RIFCSPHIGHO2_12_FULL_66_14
CGATGCCGAAAAGGATATCGCCGCCCTGCGTCTGGAGATCGCTACCCTGCGCTCGGCCCTGCAGACGCTCGACCAGGCGATGTCGGGACAGAAGGACGAGACGGCCCGCCAGCGCGAGCATGGCAAGGCGCTGGCCGACGCCGTCGACAAGGCACGCACCGAAGCGAGCGCGGTCGGCGCGGGCGAGAAAAAGGCGCTGGGGGCCGCGCGCGCCTCGGCGGTGATCGGCGTGGCCGCGCGCCTCAGCTCGGCGGTCGAGTCGGGCCTGCCTTTCGCCTCGGAACTCGGCCTGCTGGCACCGCTGGCGCAAGGAGATGCCAAGCTCGGCGAGATCACCACGGTCCTGCAGCCCCATGCGGCGACCGGTGTCGTCTCGCGCGCCGCCCTCGCGGCCGGTTTCCCTGCCGTCGCCAAGGCAGCGCTGGCCGACGACCTCGCCGACGATTCCTTCGGCGAACGACTCCTGGGCAAGATCAAGGGCCTGGTGTCGCTGCGCCGCGTCGGCGCCGACGTCCCGGGCGATGCGGTAGACGCCAAGCTGGCGCGCGCCGAAGCCGCCCTCGAAGCCGGCGATGTCGCCAAGGCAGTCGATCTCATGAAATCGCTGCCGCCGCAGACTGCCAAGGCGACGTCGGCCTGGCTGGCGCGCGCCGAGGCCCATCTGGCGGCCAAGCGCGCGGTCGACCAGCTCGCGTCCTACGCCGTCACCCTGCTCGGCGCGGCGCGGTAGGCCGCCGATGACCACGCTGCGTATCCTGATCTGGTTCGCGATCGCCGCTGCCGCGATGCTGGGCGCGGTGTGGCTGGCCGAACGGCCGGGCACGCTCACCGCTGAATGGCAGGGCTGGCGGCTCGACACCAATGTCGGCGTGGTGCTGATCGTCGTCGTGGCGCTGATCCTGCTCGGCGTGGCGGCCTGGCTGCTCTACCGCTGGATCGTCGGTGCCCCGGGCGCCCTGCTCGAGGGCTGGGGCGAAAGCCGGCGGCAGCGCGGCTACCGGGAACTGACCCAGGGATTGGCCGCCGTCGCCGCCGGCGACGGTGCCGAGGCCCAGAAGCACGCGCGCAAGGCCGAGCAGCTTCTGGCCGAACCGTCGCTCACCCTGTTGCTGTCGGCCCAGGCCGCCCAGCTCACCGGCGATCGCGACGGCGCCAAGCGGGCGTTCGACGCCATGCTCAAGGACGAGCAGATGGCCTTCCTCGGCCTGCGCGGGCTGATCGGCCAGGCGCTGCGCGACGGCGACCAGACCAGGGCGCTGGGTTTCGCCGAGCGCGCCTTCGCGCTCCGGCCGCAGACGCCGTGGGTCGTGCATTCGCTGTTCGACATGCAGGCCCAGGCCGGCCAGTGGAAGGCGGCGCAAGCGACGCTGGACCAAGGCATCCGCCGCAAGGTCGTCGCCACCGACAAAGGCCGCACGCTGAAAGCGCTGCTGCTGGTCGAGCGCAGCCGCGAGGCTGAACGCGCCGGTCGCGAGACCGACGCCCAGGCGCTGGCGCGCGAGGCTTTTGGCCTGGCGCCGGAGCGCATCGCCGCGACCGGGCGGCTGGCCGAGCTGCAGCTCAAGGCGGGTGACGGCAAGCGCGCGCTCAAGACGCTGGAACGCGGCTGGGCCGCGGCGCCGCATCCCGATCTGGTCGAGATCTATCTCAAGGCCTCGGGCGAGTCCGATCCCCTGAAGCGCATCGGCGTCGTGCGTCGCCTGACGACCCACAACGCCGATGACATCGAAAGCCACCTGGCGCTGGCCCGGGCCTCGCTCGACGCCGGCCTGTGGGGCGAGGCGCGGCGCCAGCTCGAGACGGCGGGCGGCACCTCGCCGCCGGTCCGCGTCTGCCGCCTGATGGCCGAGGTCGAGGAACGCGCCAACGCCGACCCGGCCAAGGTCCACGACTGGCTGGCGCGCGCCGCCGTGGCGCCGGCCGATCGCTCATGGTCCTGCACCGCCTGCGGCGCCCACCACGAGAGCTGGCGCTCGGTCTGCGAGAGCTGCGGCGCCTTCGGCACGCTGCAGTGGCGCGCGCCCGGCAGCTATGGCCATATCCTGCCGCCCGAGGCGCAGCCGGCGCCCGCGCTTCCTTCTCCGACGGGGGCCTAGATGTTCGAGACGACCCTGGCAGGCAGCCTGCCCAAGCCCGCGTGGCTGGCCACGCCGAATGTCCTTTGGGCGCCGTGGACGCTGTCCGGCGCGCCGCTGTTCGAGGCCAAGGACGACGCGACGTTTCTCGCCATTCGCCGCCAGGAAGAGGCCGGCCTCGACATCGTGAGCGACGGCGAACAGGCGCGGCAGCATTTCGTGCACGGCTTCCTGGCCGAGGTCGATGGTGTCGACTTCGACAAGAAGGTCCGCATGGGCATCCGCAACAACCGCTACGACGCCGACTGCCCGACCGTCACCGGCGCGCTCAAGCGCCGCAAGTTCGTGCACGAGCGCGAGGCCCGCGTCGCCCGCGCCGCCACGGCACGCAAGCTCAAGTTCACCCTGCCCGGCCCGATGACCCTGATCGACACGCTGGCCGACGGCTTTTATGGCGACCGCGTAAAAATGGCCTTCGCCTTCGCCGAGCTGCTGAACCAGGAGGCGAAGGACCTCGAGCGACTGGGCGTCGACGTGGTCCAGTTCGACGAGCCCGCCTTCAACGTCTACCTCAACGAGACCGTCGAGTGGGGCGTGCCGGCGCTCGAGAAGGCCGCCGAAGGGCTCAAGTGCACGACCGCGGTGCACATCTGCTACGGCTACGGCATCGAGGCCAACAACAAGTGGAAGGAGACGCTGGGCGAGAGCTGGCGCCAGTACGAACAGACCTTCCCGGCGCTCGACCGCAGCAGTATCCAGCAGGTCTCGCTCGAATGCCGGCAGAGCCACGTGCCGCCCGAACTCATGAAGCTGCTCAAGACCAAGACCGTGCTGGTCGGCGCCATCGACGTCGCCTCGGACAAGGTCGAGACCGCTGCGGAAGTGGCCGAGACGCTGAAGCTCGCGACCAAATTCGTCGACCCCGAGCGCATCCAGGCCTGCACCAACTGCGGCATGGCGCCGATGACCCTGGGCGTCGCCTACGGCAAGCTGCGCGCCCTGGCCGAGGGCGCGGCACTGGCGCGCAAGGCGTTCTAGCTTTTCCGCCGCAACTCGTAGAGTAGTTCCAGCGCCTGCTTGGGGGAGAGTTCGTCGGGATTGATCGCCGCCAGCGCTTTCTCGACCTCCGACTCCGTGGCTTTGGCCGTGCCGCTCGCCGGACGCGCCGGCGCCGCCGCAAACAGCGGCAGGTCGTCGGCCAGTCTGCTCACGGCGCCCGACTGTTCGCCCTTCTCCAATGCCGCCAGCACCTGCTCGGCGCGCGCCACGACGGCGGCCGGCAGGCCGGCAAGCTGGGCGACGTGGATGCCGTAGGAGCGGTCGGCGGCACCCGGCGCCACCT
>MEMN01000031.1:29580-32703 GCA_001767945.1 Alphaproteobacteria bacterium RIFCSPHIGHO2_12_FULL_66_14
TGGCGAACAGCGCCCGGCACTTGTTGACGTCGTGCAGATGCTCGAGCGTCGCCCAGGCGATGGAGAGACCGTCGAAGGTGGCGGTGCCGCGGCCGATCTCGTCGAGAATGACAAGGCTGCGCGCTGTCGCCTGGTTGAGGATGGCCGCCGTCTCGACCATCTCGACCATGAAGGTGGAGCGGCCGCGCGCCAGATCGTCGGCGGCGCCGACTCGGCTAAAGAGCCGATCGACGATGCCGATGGTGGCGGCCTCGGCGGGCACGAAGGAGCCGGCCTGGGCCATCACCGCGATCAGCGCGTTCTGGCGCAGGAAGGTCGACTTGCCGGCCATGTTGGGGCCGGTCAACAGCCACAGCCGGCGCTCGGATCCGAGATCGCAATCGTTGGGCACGAAGCCCGAGCCGCCTTGGCGCAACAGTGCCGCCTCGAACACGGGATGGCGACCGCCTTTCAGGACGAAAGCGGGATCGTCGGCGAGCACCGGGCGCGCGTAGTGGCCGCTGGTCGCGAGTTCGGCGAGTGCGGCGGCCACATCGAGGTTGGCGAGCGCCCGGCCGGCGGCGGCGACGGCGGTCGACACGGCCAGCACACCTGCCGCCAGTTGCTCGAACATCGCCAGTTCGAGCGCCAGCGCCTGGTCGGCGGCGCGACCGATGCGGGTTTCGAGATCGGCCAGTTCGGGCGTGTTGAAGCGCGTGGCGTTCGACATCGATTGCCGGCGCGCGAAGCCCAGCGCCACCAGGTCGAGCTTGTCGGCGTGCGTCGCCGAGACCTCGATGTGGTAGCCGATCATGTTGTTGTGGCGGATCTTCAGCGTCGCGACGCCGGTCGAGGTCCGGTACTTCGCCTCCAGCGCCGCCACCGTCTTGCGGCTGTCGTCGCGGAGCGTGCGCTGCTCGTCGAGTTCGGCGCGATAGCCGGTGCGGATGAATCCGCCGTCGCGCGCAAACAGCGGCGGCTCGTCGGCCAGCGCCGCCGCCAGCCCCTCGATCAGCGGCCGGTGGTTCGAGCAGGCCGCCACGATCTCTCCCAATGGTGCGGGCGGCGGGGCGAGTGCCTCGGGCTCGGCGCCGAGCAGGGCCGCCAGCGCTTCGCCCGAGTCGAGGCCGTCGCGGAGTGCCGCGAGATCACGCGGGCCGCCGCGGCCGACACTGAGGCGGGTCAGCGCGCGCTCGATGTCGGGTGTGCGCTTCAGCGCCTCGCGCACCCGCTCGCGCACGGTGGGCCGCTCGACGAAGAGCTGCACCAGGTCGAGCCGCCGCTCGATCTCGGCGCGGTCGGTGAGCGGAGCGGCGAGGCGCTCGGCCAGCAGGCGCGCGCCGGGACCGGTCAAGGTGCGGTCGATGGTGGCGAGCAGCGTGCCGTCGCGCCGGCCGTCGAGGCTCTTCACCAGTTCGAGGTTGCGCCGCGTCGCGGGATCGATCTCCATGGTGCCGTCGGCGCGTTCGCGGCGCGGCGGCGCCAGTGCCGGCCGCTTGCCGGCCTGCGTCAGTTCGACATAGTCAAGCAGCGCGCCGCAGGCCGCGACCTCGGCCCGCGAGAACGCGCCGAAGCTCTCGAGCGCTGCGACATTGAAGGCCGCCTGCAGGCGCTTGCGGGCGTTGTCGCTGTCGAAGCGCGCCGAGGGCAGCGGCGTCAGCACCGAGGACCAGTCCTCAAGGGCCGCCTTCAGCGGTTCGCGGGCGAGCAGCCGGTCGGGCAGCAACAACTCACCCGGCGCCAGCCGCGCCAGCGCCGCGGCCAATTGTGAGGGCAGCACCGGCTGAGTGGCGAAATCGGCGGTCGAGAGATCGAGCCAGGCCAGCGCCAGCTCGCCCTGCGCCTCGGCGATGGCGGCGAGATAGTTGTGACTGCGCGCGTCGAGCAGCGAATCCTCGGTCAAAGTGCCGGGCGTGATGACCCGGACCACGGCGCGCTCGACGACGGATTTCGCACCGCGCTTCTTGGCCTCGGCCGGATCCTCGACCTGCTCGCAGACCGCGACCTTGAAACCCTGACGGATCAGGCGCGACAGGTAGGCCTCATGGCTGTGCACCGGCACGCCGCACATCTTGATATCGTCGCCGAGATGCTGGCCGCGCTTGGTGAGCGCAATATCGAGCGCCGCCGAGGCTTTTACTGCATCGTCGAAGAACAATTCGTAGAAATCGCCCATCCGGTAGAACACCAGATGGTCGGGATGCTGCGCCTTGATCGCCAGGTACTGGCGCATCATCGGCGTCGCGTCGGCCGGAATCGGCGGCGCGGTGCCGGGAGAAGCAGCTGAACTGTCGGGCACGGTGGGTCCTCGCTCGGTTCGGTCTACCATAGAAAACCGGCCGGCCATGTGGACGAGCGGTGGATCGCGCTGCAGCGCAGTATCGGAAGTTCCCGCACGCTGGCCCCGGCTGGGGATTGCCGCCAATATGCCCCCTCAACCGGGAGTGAAAAGATGACGAGCAAAAGCTCGGAAGCGATGGTCAGCAACGAAATGGGCGATCTCGACGGCGATTCGCTGCGCATGCATGCGATGGGACGGCCCGGCAAGATCGAGATCGTCGCCACCAAGCCGCTGGTGACCCAACGCGACCTGGCGCTGGCCTATTCGCCCGGCGTCGCCGCCCCCTGCCTCGCGATCGAAAAGGACCCTTCGCTCGCCTACGACTACACCATCAAGGGCAACCTGGTGGCCGTGATCTCCAACGGCACCGCCGTACTGGGCCTCGGCGACATCGGGGCGCTGGCCGGGAAGCCGGTGATGGAAGGCAAGGCCGTCCTGTTCAAGCGCTTCGCCGACGTCGACTGCATCGACATCGAGGTCGACACCAAGGACGTCGACCAGTTCGTCAACGCCGTGCGCTATCTCGGGCCGACCTTCGGCGGCATCAACCTCGAGGACATCAAGGCACCGGAGTGCTTCATCATCGAGCAGCGCCTGCGCGAGCTGATGGACATCCCGATCTTCCACGACGACCAGCACGGTACCGCGATCGTCTCGGCGGCCGGCCTGATCAACGCGCTGCATCTCACCGGCCGCAACCTCAAGGACGTGAAGATGGTGGTGAACGGCGCCGGCGCCGCCTCGATCGCCTGCATCGAGCTCGTCAAGGCGATGGGCCTGCCGCACGAGAACGCCATCCTGTG
>MEMN01000031.1:32737-37210 GCA_001767945.1 Alphaproteobacteria bacterium RIFCSPHIGHO2_12_FULL_66_14
GAGGGCATGAACCAGTGGAAGAGCGCCCATGCCGTCCGCACCAAGGCGCGCACGCTGAAGGAGGCCATGAAGGGCGCTGACGTCTTCTTCGGCCTGTCGGTCAAGGGCGCCGTGACCAAGGAAATGGTCCAGTCGATGGCCGACAAGCCGATCATCTTCGCCATGGCCAATCCCGACCCCGAGATCTCGCCGGAGGACGTGAAGTCGGTGCGTTCCGACGCCATCATGGCGACCGGCCGCAGCGACTATGCCAACCAGATCAACAATGTGCTGGGTTTTCCCTATATCTTCCGCGGCGCCCTCGACGTGCGGGCCAGCACGATCAATGAGGAAATGAAGGTCGCGGCCGCCCAGGCGCTGGCCAATCTCGCGCGCGAGGACGTGCCCGACGAGGTCGACCGCGCCTATTCCGGCCGTCGCCTGCGCTATGGGCCCGAATATGTCGTGCCGGTGCCGTTCGATCCGCGGCTGATCTCGGCGGTATCTTCCGCCGTGGCGGAGGCGGCGATGAAATCGGGTGTGGCGCGCAAGCCGATCGTCGACATGGCCGAGTACCGCCGTGACCTTTCCGGCCGTCTCGATCCGACCAGCCATTGGCTGCAGAGCCTGTTCGACCAGGTGAAGGCCAATCCGCAGCGCATCGTGTTCGCCGAGGGCGAGGAGGAGCGCACCATCCGCGCCGCCGTCGTGTTCCGCGACAACGGCTACGGCACGCCGATCCTGATCGGCCGCGAGGAACAGGTGCGCGAGGCCATGAAGACGCTCGGCATCACCGACGATTCGAACCTCGAGATCCACAACGCCCGGCTCAGCACACGCAATGCTCCCTATACCGACCTCGTCTACGGGCGCCTGCAGCGCGACGGCTATCTGCGCCGCGATATCCAGCGCATGGTCAACCAGGGTCGCAACGTGTTCGGCGCCTGCATGGTGGCGATGGGCGATGCCGACGGCATGGTGACCGGCATCACACGGCGCTTCCCCGAGTGCTACGGCGACGTCAAGCGCGTCATCGACGTCGAGGCCGACAGGGTGCCGATGGGATATTCCATCGTCGTCGCGCGCCACGGCACGGTGTTCCTGGCCGACACGGCCATCAACGAGACGCCGTCGCCCGAGGAACTCGCCACCATTGCCCGCCAGATGGTGCGCAACGCGCGGCAGATGGGCCACGAGCCCAGGGTGGCGTTCCTGTCGTTCTCGAACTTCGGCAGCCGCGAGATCGAGCGCATCGACCGCATCCGCAAGGCGATCCGCATCCTGCAGGCCGAAAAGGTCGATTTCGAGTTCGACGGCGAAATGCAGGCCGACATGGCGCTGGACTACGAGTTGCTGCGCGAGACCTATCCGTTCTGCCGCCTCACCGGCCCGGCCAATGTGCTGGTGATGCCGGGCCTGCACTCGGCGCATATATCGTCGCGCCTGATGCAACGGCTGGGTGGCGTGACGGTGATCGGCCCGGTGATCGACGGCCTCGCGAAGCCGGTCCAGATCGTGCAGATGGGCGCCACGGTGAGCGATCTGGTGAACCATGCGGCGCTCGCCGCCTACGGGGCCCTCAGCCGACGGAGGAGGTAATGGTCGATCTCGTCATTCGGGGCGCCACCATTGTCGACGGCCTCGGCCACGAGCCCCGGCGTGCCGACCTCGCGGTCAAGGACGGCCGCATCGCGGCCATCGGCGAGATCAAGGACAAGGGCGCCGAGACGATCGATGCCGGCGGCCTTACGCTCGCACCCGGCATTGTCGACGTGCACACGCACTACGATGCCCAGGTCACCTGGGACACCACGCTGTCGCCCTCGCCCTCGCTCGGCGTCACCACGGCGGTGATCGGCAATTGCGGCTTCGGCATCGTGCCGGCGCCTCCAGCCGTGCGCGACCTGGTGATCCGCAACCTCTCCGTCGTGGAAGGCATGGACCTCGACGCGCTGCGCCAGGGCATCGCCTGGGATTTCGAAAGTTTTGGCGACTACATGGCGATGCTGCGCCGGCGCGGCGCCTACGCCAACCTCGCCGTGCTGTCTGGCCATTCGACCATCCGCACCGCCGTGATGGGCGAGGCGGCCTCGCAGCGCTCCGACGCGACGCCGGAAGAACTCGCGAAGATGAAGGCGATGGTGGCCGACGCCATGGCCCAGGGCGCGATCGGCCTCGGCGCCTCCTACTCGCTCAATCATTCGGGCTACGGCGGCGTGCCGATGCCGTCCACCATCGCGCCGCTCTCCGAACTCGACGCCCTTGTTGGGGCGATGGGCCCGCGCGGCAAAGGTGTCATTGCCATCGCCTCGGGCGTCAAGACACCGGCGGAGCTGGAACCGATGGCAGCCAAATACGGCCGGCCGTTTTTCCAGGGCACCGGCATGGCGATGTACAACGAGCAGGAACCGGCGCGCGCGCTCGGCATCTTCGACGCCTGCGCCGCCGCGCTCAGGCGCGGCAATGGCCTCTACGTCCAGATCCCCTGCCAGCCGCTGTCGTTCGACTTCACGATGGCCAACGCCTACCCGTTCTACAGCCACTCGGCCTTCGACCCGATCAAGGCTTTTACGACCGAGCAGCTCACCGCCGTCTATCGCGATCCGTCGTGGCGCGCCAAGTTCCGCGAGAATGCGAAGAACCCGCGGCCCGGCATGATCTTTCAGGGCAACTGGGACCGCGTGATGGTGGCGGTGGCCCAGAAGCCTGCCAACGGCAAGTATGTGAACCGCTACCTGCATGAGATCGCCAAGGCCGAAGGCCGCGATCCGCTCGATGTCATGCTCGACCTCAGCCTCGACGAGGGGCTCGAGACCGCCTTCCTGGGTCGTTTCCTCAATGTCGGCGACGAAGGCGTGGCCCGCCTGCTGAAGCATGAGGCGGGCGTGGTGGCGCTCAGCGACGCCGGCGCCCACCTTATCTACATGTGCGATGCCGGTTTCGGCCTGCATTTCCTCAGCCACTGGGTGCGCGAGCGCGGCGACTTTGACATCGTCGAAGGCATCCGGCGCCTGACCAGCCATCCCGCCGACCTCTACGGCATCCAGAACCGCGGCCGTATCGCGCTCGGCGCCCAGGCCGACCTGCTGCTGTTCGATCCGGCGACCGTGGGTGTGACGCCGGCCGAACGGGTCGCCGACCTGCCGGGCGGCGGTCGCCGCACCATCCGGCGGCCAGCTGGCGTGCATGGCGTCTTCTGCAACGGCGTCCGCACCTTCGACGGCAAGGACTATGTGAAGCACGCCAAGGGCCCTGGCCACGTGCTCGACAGGTTCAACAACTCAGCAGGCGGCCACAACGCACTCGCCGCGCAATAACGGCCCCCTGTTTGCGCTGTTCCAGCCCCAATCAAGCCGGCTTGGGCTTCTCGACTTTCAGCACCGTAAGCTCGTGCCGGCGCCCATCGCGCGCCGTCCAGCTGATCGACTGGTCCTCACCCAGGCCGATCAGTGCGGCGCCGACCGGGGTCATCACCGAGATCTTGTGCGTCGTGAGATCCTCATCGACCGGATAGACAAGCGTCATCCTCCGCTTGTGGCCGTCGTCGGAGCGGAACGTCACCGTCGAGCCCATGCGCACGACATCGGCCGGGACGAGCGCCGGTTCGACGATCTTGGCGCGATCCATCTCCGCCAGCAGTTCCTGTGCGACCTCAGGCAGACGCTCGAGTGCCGCGGTGGCGAGACTGGTCAACCGCTCGTAGTCGACGTCGCTGACAATGATTTGGGGAACCGAGCGGCTCCGAGCGATGTCATGCATGGACAATGTTCCTCCTCAGGAAGACGACGCCGTTCATCGCACGTGACTCCGATGTCGCCTGAATTTCGAGTCTGAATCTGGATTACGAGTGCCCGTTCGAGGGCGAAGCGTGCGCCCCCGAGGCCGGGGCCGCAAGAAGGCAGGGCCGAAGATTACGCTCCTGCGATCGGAAGGTTCCGCTGCGGGACAAACGGGATCATGGCCCAACTCACTGTAAAATACAGATGGGCACGAACGGGCCGAATTTCAACCTGGACGAAGCTACGCCGCCTAGAGGGCGGGCTTGCCGATGCCACCGCGGGCGCGCCGCGCCAGATAGACTTGCAGGTGGGCATAGGCCATGCGCAGGTTGGGCGTGGCGATGCCGGCCTTCTTCGCTCGCGCGATCATGTCGCCCACCACGTGGTCGGCCTCGACCATCGCGCCCTTCTCGAGATCGTGCAGCATGGAGGCTGCAAACTTGGAACCCTTCTGCGTGAGATAGGAGCGGACATTGTTCATGCCCTTCTCGCCCGGGTCGCAACCGGCGGCGGCGGCTACCTTGCGGCATTCCTCGACGGTCTCGAGCGTGATCGCCTGACCTTCGCCCGCTTCGAGAATGTCGCCCGCAGTGCCGCGCATCAGACAGCACATGGCGGCGAGCGAGCACAGCATGATCCACTTGTCCCAGAGATCCTGAACGATGTTCTGGTGCAGGCCGCCATCGACGCCCGATTTCCTGATCGCGGCATCGAG
>MEMN01000032.1:0-8119 GCA_001767945.1 Alphaproteobacteria bacterium RIFCSPHIGHO2_12_FULL_66_14
CTGGCCTTCAAAGCCAGAGAGGGCCGCCAGACGGTTCTTAGTGGGTTCGACTCCCACTCTCTTCCGCCAACCTCCCATCCGATGCTGTCCGAAGATGCCCGAGAAAGACCAATTCTATGGGCTTTTTTCGTGCGGAGTGTCCCTCATGGTCCACGCTCGACGACGAACTCGGCCGCACCGACGCCCATTTCCTGGCCGGCGCCCTCGCCCGGTACGAGGCGCGGCGCAAGGCGCGGGCCGAGGCCTTTCAGACCGATTCGCGAAAGCTGGCCTCGATGATGATGATCGAGTCGGTCGGAATGTCGTGGGGTCGTGATCAGTTGATGAAGTTCTATACCCTCGACATGCTGGCTAAAACCATCGCGCAATCGCTGGCCAAGCCGATTTGAGCGGATATGCAAGATGCCGCGGGATGCGCCAAGAATTTTCTCCTGCTCGGTGCTGCGGCGGCTTGGGCCGACGGCATTCTGGCGCAAGAGCGCCACCTTGTCAGCGATCGAGGAACAGGCAATTACGGGAGGCGGATTACCGCGGGCCCGGCAACCGTCGTCGCCAACGCAGTCGCGGTCTTCATCGGCCCCATCGTGTGCAGGGACGACGGACCGATACAGCTCTTTGGCAACTCGAAGACGCCGATCATCACACGACCTGCCGAATGGGAAGCACCCTCAGGCGAATTCGCCGCGGGCCTCGTCGAGCAACTGCCAGACATAGCGCGCGAAGGAGCGCCCCACATCGATGTGGAAAATTTCCGGTGCCGGACGCGACAGCATGATCGTCGCCTTGCCAAGGATCGTGCGCGTACACATGCCGACCGGAAAAGTCCGGAGCGAGAGGTCGAGCGGGCAGCCATGATTGAGAATGTAGGCAGCTTCAGGACCCGACAGTGCTATGGCATCGGAACGATGACTGACGTCAACCAGCGAACAGGATTGACCGGCCAGTGCTGCATCGAGGCTTGCAAACAGGGCCGCGGGCGCTTCGCCACCCGCCTGCAGAAGCCACTCGTCGGGGCCACACCAGTAGGCGGCACGGTCGCCTTTCGCCGAAAACCGGCAGGCTTCCTGCGGCAGCGCGACGCCGAAAGCCCGGCCCGCAACATCGACCGCCGCCGGACGGCCGCGGAACACCAGCTTCGCGGTATCGGGAAGCACGGCGAGCGTCGCCGACGGAATGTTCCGGATGGTGGACGCAAGGCTGCCCAACGAATTTGCCCGTATGGCGAGATCAGACATCGAGCCGCGCCCCCTTCGAATCGTAGAATACCGGCTCCACCGGCTGAACGGCGATCGGTCCATCCGGCATCGGCACCGACAGGCGCGTGCCGATGCGTGCACGCCCGCCGCGCACCAGTGCCAGCGCGATGGAGCGGTCCAGCGTCGCGCTCCAGTACGACGACGTGACGTGGCCGAGCATGGTCATCGGGATCGGCTGGTCTGGATCGGCGACAACCTGCGCACCTACTTCCAATACGGTCTTCGGATCGACCGTAAGAAGCCCGACAAGCTGCTTGCGATCGCCCGCCGTCATCGCCGGCCTCGCCAGCGAGCGCTTGCCGACGAAATCCTTCTTCGCCTTGCCGATGGCCCAGCCGAGACCGCAATCGTCGGGGGTTACCGTGCCATCGGTTTCCTGGCCGACGATGATGAATCCCTTCTCGGCGCGCAGGACGTGCATGGTTTCGGTACCGTAGGGCGTAATGCCGTAGGCCTGGCCGGCGGTAAAGATCGCCTCCCACACCGCCCGGCCATAGCCCGCGGGCACGTTGACCTCGAAACCGAGCTCACCGGTAAAGGAGACCCGGAACAGCCGTGTCGGCACGCCGCAGATTTTGCCCTCGCGCACACTCATGTGCGGCATCGCCTCGCGGGAAAGATCGATCCCTTCCACAAGCGGCTCAAGAACCTTCCGCGACAGCGGTCCCTGCACCGCGATGACGGCCCATTCCTCGGTGGTCGAGGTCAGCCAGACATCGAGGTCCGGCCACTCGGTCTGGATGTAGTCTTCCATCATCGCCAGTACGCGCGACGCGCCGCCGGTCGTGGTGGTGATGTGGAAGCGATCGGGCGCCATGCGGGCGACAACGCCATCGTCCATCACAAAACCTTCCTCGCGCAGCATCACGCCGTAGCGAAGCCGGCCCGGCTCGAGCCTGGTCCACGCATTGGTGTAGATACGATTCAACAGCTCGGCGGCGTCCTTGCCGACCACCTCGATCTTGCCGAGCGTCGATCCATCGAAGATACCGACGGCCTGCCGTGTCGCCTTGCATTCGCGCGCCACAGCCGCGTGCATGTCTTCACCGGGTTGCGGAAAATAGTGTGCGCGTCTCCACAGGCCGACATCCTCGAAAACGGCGCCCTGCGCCGCGGCCCATTCGTGGATCGGAGTCTCGCGCAGCGGATCGAACAGTTCGCCGCGCGATTGACCGGCGAAGATGCCGAATGTCATCGGCGTATACGGCGGACGGAAGGTCGTAAGGCCAACCCGAGGCACCGGAATCTCAAGCGTCTGCGACACCAGGCCGAGCGCGTTCATGTTCGAGGTTTTGCCCTGGTCGGTCGCCATACCGGTGGTGGTGTAGCGCTTGACGTGTTCGATCGAGCGAAAACCCTCGCGGATCGCGAGCCTGACGTCGTTCTCGGTAACGTCGTTCTGGAAATCGATCCAGGCTCGCGTCCTTGACGGATCGCCGCCATGCGGCGTCACGCCAATGAAGCCGTCCGAGCCGACGCTGTCGCTGTCAACCGCGAAGGCGCGGTTGGCAGCGCCGGCAAAACCCGCGGCCTGTGCCGCACCGCTTCCGCCGACCGTGCCGTCATTCAAGACGGCTTCGAGATCAAGGATGCCGCGACAGGCGCCGACCGATCGCTCGCGCTCGACTGACGTACCGGGCAGAAAGGCCCGCAGCGCCTCATCATAGACGAGCTTGCCGCGGGACTGCGAAAACAGATGGACGCTCGGCGTGAACCCGCCGGACATCAACAGCAAATCGCAGGCGATGGTTTCGGATGAACCGACGCGCCCATCCGTGCCGAGTTTGCCAAGGTTGACAGAGTCGATGCGCAGGCGACCGCTGGTGCCTGTCACCACCGTCGCCTCGCGAACCTCCATACCGGCGGCTCGGGCGCGATCCACCCACACGCCACCTGGCGCCGTGCGCAGATCGGCGATGGCCGCGACGGCGACACCGGCCGCCTTGAGATCGAGTGCGGCACGATAGGCGCTGTCGCAGGCCGCGAAGATCACCGCCGTCTCGCCCGGCACGACGCCGAAGCGATTGGCATAAATCCGCGCGGCTTCCGCCATCATGATGCCGGGCCGGTCATTGTCCGGAAATACCAGCGGCCGCTCCAGCGCGCCGGTCGCCAGCACAACCTCTTTGGCACGAACCTGCCATAGCCGCTCGCGCGGCAATTTCGGATCGGCCTTGGCGAGATGATCCGTGATGCGCTCGCAAAGCCCGAGGAAGTTATGCGGATACCAGCCGAACGCCGTGGTGCGCGGCATCAGCATGACGTTAGCGCGCGCGGCGAGAGCGGCGAGCGTCCTGGCTGTCCAATCATCAGCCAACAGGCCGTCGATCGTCGTGGTTTTCTCGGACAGCAGCGAGCCGCCCATCTCGGCCTGCTCGTCACAGAGGAAAACCTTTGCGCCGATTGCCGAGGCAGCAAGGGCTGCCGCCAGACCCGCGGGGCCGGCACCAATGACCAGCACATCGCAATGCGCATAGACCTGGGTGTAACGATCGGTGTCCGGCTTTGCCGGCGCGCGGCCGAGACCGGCGGCGCGGCGGATCAGCGGTTCATATATCTTCTTCCATGCGGCGGGCGGCCACATGAAGGTCTTGTAGTAGAAACCCGCGCTCAGGAACGGCGCGAACACCTCGTTGACGGCGCCGACGTCGAACCCCAGCGATGGCCAGCGGTTCTGACTTTCCGCGACCAGCCCTTCATGAATCTCGATCTGCGTCGCGCGCATGTTCGGCGTATAATGCGCATCATCGGCGCCGACGCCGACCAGGGCGTTGGGCTCATCGGAGCCGGCGGTGACGATGCCGCGCGGACGATGATATTTGAACGAACGCCCGACCAGATGAACGCCGTTGGCGAGCAACGCCGAGGCCAGTGTATCGCCGGCAACGCCCTGGTAGCTCTTGCCATCGAAGCTGAAGCGCACGGGCTTGTCGCGATCGACGCGGCCTCCCGAGGGAGTGCGGAAACGGCCGCTCATCGCGTGGTCCCCTTGCCATCGGGCGACAGCGCGGGCCGCGGTTGCCCCGCGGGGTAGCTCGCAACGATGGTGTCGCTGACGGTGTCCCGCAGCACGTTGAAGAACCGGCCGCAGCCATGCAGATGCCGCCAGCGCTCGGCATGGACACCCCGCGGGTTGGAACGCTCGAATAGAAAGACCGCCCAGGAGTCGTCGTCGAGGCTCGCGGGATCGACGGGGCGCGCGATATGCGCCTCGCCGCCATAGCTGAATTCCAGCTCGGCGCGCGGACCGCAATGAGGACAGGTGATGAGAAGCATGATCGCGAAGTCCTGCGCTTAGTGGGCGACGGCGGCAGCGGCGGTCTCGTCGATGAGAATGCCGTCGCGGAACCGCTCGATGGTGAAGGGCGCATTGATCCGGTGCGGCTCGTCCCTGGCGATGGTCCAGGCGAACACGTGGCCGGATCCCGGCGTCGCCTTGAATCCGCCGGTGCCCCAGCCGCAATTGACATAAAGGCCGGGGACTGCCGTCCTGGCGATGATCGGCGAACGATCCGGTGTCACATCGACGATGCCGCCCCAGCTGCGCAGCATGCGCAGCCGGCGAAACATCGGCACCAACTCGCAGATCGCATCCAGCGTGTGGTTGGCGATATGCAGCGCCCCACGCTGTGAATAGGAGGTGTAGGCATCGGTGCCAGCACCAATCACCATCTCGCCCTTGTCCGATTGCGAGATGTAAGCATGAATGGTGTTGGACATCACCACACAGGGAAACGCGGGCTTCACTGGCTCCGAGACCAGCGCCTGCAGCGGATAGCTCTCCAGCGGCAGGCGAACGCCGGCCATGCCCAGCACAACGCTGGTGTGGCCCGCGGCAGCGACCCCGACCTTTTTGGCGCGGATGAAGCCGCGCGAGGTTTCAACACCTTCGACAGCACCATTCACGCTGCGGCGAATGCCGGTAACCTCGCAATTCTCGATGATATCAACGCCACGGGCATCGGCGGCGCGGGCATAACCCCAGGCCACCGCGTCATGGCGCGCGGTGCCGCCGCGTCGCTGCAAGGCGCCGCCGAGGATCGGATAGCGCATCGCGCCGCCGACATTCAGCGGCGGACAGAATGCCTTGCACTCCTCCGCGTTCAGCCATTCGTTGTCGATGCCGTTGAGGCGGTTGGCGTGTACGTGGCGCTTGAAGATCTGCACATCATGAATGTTATGCGCCAGCATCAACACACCGCGCGGCGAATACATCACGTTGTAGTTGAGATCCTGCGACAAGCCTTCCCACAGCTTCAGCGCATGCTCGTAAAGCGCCGCGCTTTCATCGAACAAATAATTGGAACGAATGATGGTGGTGTTGCGCCCGGTATTGCCGCCCCCGAGCCAGCCCTTCTCCAGCACCGCGACATTGGTGATGCCGTGCTCCTTGGCGAGATAATGTGCGGTCGCGAGCCCGTGGCCACCGGCGCCGACAATGATGACGTCATATTCCGTCTTGGGCTGCGGCGAGCGCCACTGCCGCTGCCACCCGGCATGACCGCCGAGCGCCTGCTTGAACAACGAAAACGCGGAATAGCTTTGCATCGGAGCGGCTCTCACCATGAGGGGTCATGCTGTCGCCTCAGCGGCGGTTCGGCGAGGGTGCAACGGCTGTGCGGGCAGGACGGAAGCGACATCCGGCGCTATGCCGGCATGACCTCGAACAGGCAGTGGTCGTGGGTGCCTTCGGCTTGGCAATGGACTTCGCGAGCCGTCAGGCTCTGCTTTCGGCCGGCACTCGCCGCAACATATTCAAGCGAGCCTTCAAGCCAGGCCGCGAACATGTAGCAAACCTTGCAGCCGCTGTTGCGATGCGCCTCGTCCACCATGGCGGAATTGCGCAGCCGCACATGCGCGGTGCCGGCCTCCGGCATCACGTCGAGCACCTCGAACTGACCCCAGCCGCGCTGCGTGATCCGCCGCATATAATGATGGAACACATCGATGCCGCTCAAGCCGTGATGCGCGGCTTCCTTCTCGCACCAGAAATAGGCCGAGCGATACCCGGCGGGCCGCAATATCTCTTCCAGCTTCCGCGCGCCCAGCGCCGCTTCCACGGCATAGTGGTTGTTGAGGTAGAAATGCTGCGGCATCAGGATCATCGGCAACCCATCGACCGACCAGCGTCCGGTTACCTCATCGACCTGGATATCGATCTGCGGGCTGCCCATGATTCAGGCTCCCCAGACGGTGCGAAGCAGATTGAACCAGTTCCTGCCGATCACGGCCTCGATGCGCGAGGCGCTCCAGCCGCGCTTCTCCATCGCCGCGGTCAGATTCGGCCAATCGCCGATGGTGCGAAGTCCTTCGGGATTGATGACGTCGCCGAAATTGGTCAGGCGGCGGGCGTAGCCCTTGTCGTGGGTGATCCAGTCGAAGAATTCCTGGCCGTAGCCCTGCGTGAAGTCGGTGCCAATGCCGACATTGCCCTCACCGCAGATGTTGATGACGTATTCGATCGCCTCGACATAATCATCGACGTTGGCGGCAGGACCGCGTTTCAGGAACGGCGGGAACATGGTGACGCCGACAAAGCCGCCGCGATCGACGATGAATTTGAGCTGGGCATCGCTCTTGTTGCGCGGATGTTCTTTTAGTCCGGCCGGCAGGCAATGCGAATAGGCCACCGGCTGTTTGGAGGTGGCAATGACGTCCTCGCTGGTCCTGGCGCCGACATGGGAGAGATCGCACAGGATGCCAAGGCGGTTCATCTCGGCGACCACCTCGCGACCGAAATCGGAAAGGCCGCCGTCGCGGGTCTCATAGCAGCCGGTGCCGACCAGGTTCTGCGTGTTGTAGGCCATCTGGATGATGCCGACGCCGAGTTCCTTGAACAGGCCGAGATAGCCGATCTGGTCCTCAATCCCAGTGATGTTTTGCCAACCGAGGATGATGCCGGTCTTGCCTTCTTCCTTGGCCTTCAAAATGTCGGCGGTGGTGTAAACCTGCTTCAGGATGTCGCCGTGCTCGCGAAACCAGGCCTTCCAGCGCATCACATTGCGCATCGTCTCGGTAAAACCCTCCCAGACGCAGCAGGTGCAGTTGGCCGCGGTCAGCCCGCCCTTCCGCATATCCTCGAACACCGAACGCCCAAAATCGGAGATGATCAGTCCGTCGATGACAACCGACGCCGCATGCAGATTGGAGGCCATGTGGTTTCCCTTGGCATTGTCACGACATCCCCAGTGTAGCGATGCCTTTGACGGAGTGGTAGCCACTGGGATGGCCGGCCTGCTGTTCATCGCTATCTTTACATACAAGTCGTTTGAGCTTTGCCAGCGCGCGATCGACGTCTCGCCGTATTTCTCGCTGCCGCGCAGGCTTTGGTACGCCGCGAGGCCGATCAGCGGGTTTCTGATGATGCTGTTCTCCGTGCGCCGGCTTTGGATGGCACTCGCGAAGGAACCCACTTCCATCGCCCGCTGACCGCTCTCGACGAACCCTGGCCGATTGACGCACATGGACGCCAGCTTCGCGGCCCAGACGATCACTGCGAGGCGCGCCGACCACACGCCGACGACGTCGGAATCGGTTTCAACAGGAGTTCAGATCATCAGCTCGTTGAAAGGCCCGTCGATGACCGTACGGTCGGGACCGTCGAACGCAATGCGCCTGCCCTGCGTTTTTGTCCCGCCAGATATGCATTTTGAGATTTGCAAGTTCGACAGGATTCTGCTAGGAAATTGACTATCTTGGCGGGAGTGCGTTTCCGCCGCCCATCTGCCCATTTGGCCCGCCCGCGCCCTGTTTAGAAGCGCTTCGGCGGGCCTTTTCATGTCCAGGGAGTTGCCGATGTCCGCCATCGTTCGCCGCCGCCGCATCACCGCCGCCTCGCCCACGCCCCAGAAACTGGCGACGTT
>MEMN01000032.1:8137-10667 GCA_001767945.1 Alphaproteobacteria bacterium RIFCSPHIGHO2_12_FULL_66_14
CCTCGAGGACAGCGGCTCGGTGAGCGCCGCCGCGGCGCGCACCGGCATCGCCCGCAACACCGTCTACCAGAGGCGCAAGGTCGATCCCGCGTTCGCGCTGGGCTGGCAGAGGGCGGTGGAAATGGCGGTCGACGCGCCGCGCGTCGCCGCCATCACCCGCGCGTGCGACGGCGACAACCGCCTGCTGATGTTCCTGCTGCGCACGCTGCGGCCGGAGATCCATGGCCGGCGCGCGCGGGCGAATTGATGGACAGGTCCGCGATTCGGGCCTGCGTTGAAAAGAATCGTTCGGTCCAGGCGGGCCGGCGCTTTGCGAATTTCTGGACAGACACATTCTGGACAACTCGTGTCTGAAAAATCGCCCGTCCATGGTCCACTTGAGGGTCGTGGGCGGGCGAGCAACGCCGAACAAACCGAACAACTTCTGACAACGCCGGACATCCGGTGTCCTTTCTGGCGTGCCCGAAAGGCCCGGTTTACCGGGGTTTTTTCAGGGCCCGTTTTTGAAAGAACGCGATTGGGCGTGTTTCGACGCGATTCGGTGTAAAAAAACCGATTACGCCGAGCTTCTTGCCACAATCTCGTTCCGGTTGACCTATATCAACAGTCTGGGCGCCTGGGCGGTCATGGTTATTCAATAGTGAGTCGGAACATGCCGACCCACGGATCGTTACTAGCCACTTGGGCGGGATCCGTAGGCTCCATAGCCGCCAAATCCCCGGCCGAGCCGGGCACAACCGAGAGGAATGAAAATGTTGCGATCAGTTCTGGCGACGGCAGGTGCCGCACTCTTGCTCGTGGCCGCCGCCGGCGGCGCCCAGGCCCAGACCCCCGCCAAGCCGGGCACACCGGCGGCAGCCGGCAAGTCCGGTACGAATGTCGGCTCTCTCTCCTGCACGGTCGCGGGCGGTGTCGGCTTCATCTTCGGTTCGTCCAAGGATCTGAGCTGTCTGTTCACCCGTACTGACGGCATTGCCGAAAGATACACCGGGACCATCAAGAAGTACGGCGTCGACATCGGCTTCACCAAGGAAGCCCAGATGGTGTGGCTGGTGTTCGCGCCCGGCAGCATTGCGCCCGGCTCCTTGACCGGCAGCTATGGCGGCGCCACGGCGTCGGCCACGGTGGGCGTCGGTGTCGGCGCCAATGTGCTGGTCGGCGGCGGCAGCGGCCAGGTCACCCTGCAGCCGGTCAGCGTCGAGGGCAGTGTCGGCCTCAACGTCGCCGCCGGCGTGGGCGCGGTCGAGCTCAAGTACGTCAAGTAAGGAGGCGCTCCGTGCTTTGACGTTCCGGCAGAGCACGGGATAGATTTTCGATGCGCTGCCGAGTGTGTCGTGGCCCGCCGGTATTCCACCGGCGGGCTTTGCTTTGGGCGGCACGGCAGCGCAGCCGAGCGGCGAACGGGGTAATCATGAGCGATGGCGGACCTCCCGACTATGTGCCTTTCCAGGAGACCGGCGGTTACATCGGTCTCAGCGGCCCCTACTACTGGAAGAGGGAGCCGTCCGGCCTCGTCGTCTACGGCTTTCAGAGCGATGCCCGGCATGGCAATCCCAACGGCGTACTTCATGGCGCGGCCATCACGACTTTTGTCGATACGTTCCTGGGCCACGCCGTGGTTGCCGCGACGGGGCGCCTCTGTGCGACGATCGCGCTCAACAGCCAATTCGTTGCCGGCGTTCCCACTGGGGGCTGGATTTCAGGGCGCGCAAATGTCCGCAAGCTCACCCGGACAATGGCCTTCCTCGACGCGGAGGTGAGCGCCCAGGAGACCTTGCTGCTGACCGCCACCGCAATTTTCCGGGTCTTCGAAGATCGTTCGACTGCGAACAAGCCCGGCGATTGACCTCGAGCCGGCGGCTTGGGCTTGGAAATTCGACCGACCGACGCTTGCCGGCTGCCTGCCGGTCGGGTCAACTTGGCCCGCCATGCCGACCGCCACCGAGACCCTGATCGCCCGCCTGCAGGCCGATTGCACGGCCGCCGAAGCCGCCGAGCGTGCGGTGCGTGCCGACGTCGAAGCCCGGCTCCAGGCGGCCGAACGGGGCCGTGCCTTTGCCTGGCGGCGGTTGAGCGCTCTTTCCGACATGGCGCGCGTGGCCGCCCTCGAACCCGATCGCGAGCTTGCCGTCGAGCGTCAACTGGAGGCGCTGTTTCGCGAGATCGGCTGGATCGAAGGTGGTCTCGCCGAACTGGGCGAGGGCGCCCGCCCGTTGCTCGATTGGCTGCGGCCGATCGCCGAGGCGCTGCACGCGGCGGCGCATCCGGCGCCGGCCGGCCCCGGTGATGCGGGCGCGCCACCGGATAACGATCCGCCGCTCGCCGATCCGCTCGCGGCTTTCCGCGCCTTCGAGGCCTGGTACGAGACCGAGCGCGGCGAGCCGTTTCTGCAAGTGTACGAGCGCTACATGCCGGCGACGCCGGTCGTCGAATTCTAGGGCCGCGATGACAACCGACTTCGAACAGTGGCTGGCCGCCCAGTTCGCGGACACCGGGGCGTTCACGGCCTTCATCGTGCTGGTGCGTATCC
>MEMN01000032.1:10705-14921 GCA_001767945.1 Alphaproteobacteria bacterium RIFCSPHIGHO2_12_FULL_66_14
CACATGATCGGCGACGACATGCCCTGGCCCGGGATGTGCGCCCTGCTCGATGGCGCGCGCACCGCCTGGGACGGCGTCGCGTTCTTCGTCGGCCTGGGCCATGACGGCGGGCCGCTGCCCGACGCGGCGGCCGCAGCCAAGTTGAAGGACGTCGAAGCCGACGTGAAGTCCGATCCGCTGGCGCTCAACCGCGGCCTGTTCTTCGACCGCGAAGGACGTCATCTGCGGGTCGATCAGGTCGCCGGATGACGGGCTCGGGATCCGACGATGGCTCGATCCACCGCCTGGCGCAGCGGCTTACGGCGGCCGGCAGCGAGAGCATCGATGAAGTCGTCGCCGAAGAGCGGGCGGTGGCGTTGGTCTACAACGGCATCAGCCACGCCGTGATGATGGCGACACCCTGCGACCTCGAGGATTTCGCCCGCGGATTCTCGCTCACCGAGCGCATCGTCGAGAAGGCGTCGGAGATCTACGACATCGAGGTCGAAGATGTCGCGGTCGAGTCGGGCGGGCGAGGCATCGAGGTCCGGCTCAGGATCGCGGCACAGCGCATGGCCGGATTGCAGGAGCGTCGGCGCAGTCTTGCGGGACGCACCGGCTGCGGCCTGTGCGGCGTCGATAGCCTGGACGCCGCTCTGCGGCCGGTCGCGCGGTCGCTCGCCGAAGGCACGGTGTCCCGCCAGGCCATCGAACGCGCGATGGCGGCGCTGCCGGGCCTGCAGCGCATCAACAGGCTGAACGGCGCCACCCATGCCGCCGGCTGGGCGAGGGCGGACGGCACGCTCGTCGCGGTGCGCGAAGATGTCGGCCGGCACAATGCGCTCGACAAGCTGGGCGGCGCACTGGCGGCGTCGGATGTCACCGGGGGCGCCGCGGCGGCCGGCGGCTTCGTCGTGGTGACCAGCCGTTGCTCCTACGAAATGGTGCAGAAGGCCGCCGCCCTCGGCGCGGTGGCGATCGCCGCCGTATCGGCGCCGACGTCGCTCGCCATCGAGACCGCCGAGCAGGCCGGCATCGCCCTCATCGCCTTCGTGCGCGACGGCCGGCTGACGGTCTATGCCAACGCCGGGCGGATCGTTTCTTGAGCGACAGGGCATGAGCGGGCAGCGCGTGTTCGGCGTGACGGGCTGGAAGAACGCCGGCAAGACCACGCTGGTCGAGCGGCTGGTGACGGAGTTCGTGCGCCGCGGCTGGCGGGTCTCGACGATCAAGCATGCCCATCACGACGTCGATATCGACCAGCCCGGCCGCGATTCCTTCCGTCACCGCGCGGCCGGCGCCAGCGAAGTGGCGGTGGTCGGCGGACGGCGCTACGCGATCATGCGCGAGGAGGCCGATCCGGCGCTGGCCGATGTTCTGGCGCGCCTCGCGCCGGTCGATCTGGTGCTGATCGAAGGTTACAAGCGCGAAGCGCATCCGAAAATCGAGGTGCGCGCGGGGCAGGCACCTTCTCTCGCGGCCGAAGATCCCAATGTCGTTGCCATCGCTTCGGACGTACAGCCGGCCGAAACGCACCTGCCGTGGTTCCGGCGCGACGACATCGCCGGCATCGCCGACTTCATCGTCGCCCTGCGGCGTTAGGGTTTCGCGCCTACGAAGGTGCCGCCGGCCTTGTAGCCGGTGCCGGTGACCGTAAAGGTGCCGGCCTGGCCCTTGGCGTTGACCGTGGGGGAGTTGAAGAACGAGCCGGCCACCGCGCCCGTCCGCCCCGCGCCGCTGATCGGGCCGGTGAAGTTCACCGTGCCGTTGGTCAGCGCCGTGTTGCCCGTGTAGGTGGCGCCGTCGAAGTTGCCGATGGTCACGGCGCCGGTCTGGGTGGCGAAGTTCCAGGCGTTGGTGTAGCTGCCGGCGGCGATATAGGCGCTCGAGCCGTTCAGGACGTTGCCGATGGCATGGCCGCTGTAGGTTGCCGTACCGGTGGTAGGCAACTGAACGGTGCTGGTAAGCGTGCCGGCGACGTAAGTCGCGAAGTTGAGGCGGTCGCGTTCGTTCGCGGTGTAGCCGGGCTTGTATTTGACGTCACCACCCCACACGCCCCAGGTCATGAACTCGCAGGAGGTGCAGGGCGTGACGCCCGCCGCCTGGAAGAAGGCATCGAACGTCGCGGGCGCGGTGCCGTAGCTGACGGCGAAGGTCCGCGACTCCAGATCGCCGGTCTGAGAAGTCACGGAGCTGATCGTGACGCTGGTCGTGTTGGTCAACAGGTCGGAAGGCCGGTCGGCGACGGCATAGATCTTGTCGTCGATGAACGAACTGGTGGAGAAGCCCGAACCCGACGTGCCGCCCAGCCGGAAGGTCGCCGATGTCCCGGAGCCGTCCCATTCGGGGACCGTGAAGGTTGCCGAGGCGCGGTTGGACGCGGCATCGGTGATCAGGATGATGTTCGTGGGCGCGGCATTGTCCGGATTGCCGAGAAGCCGCGTCGTGATGGTGCCCGAGCTGTTGCGCTGCTCGATGAGGCCGCCGACATAGCCGTTCATCGTCTGGCTGGTGCGTGCGCTGTCGGTCGTCGACGAAGACGACGTCTTGGTCGCCTGGGTGACGCTGTAATAATCCTGGCCCGCGAGGTTGTTGTAGGGCTGGTCGAACGATGCCTGCGATGTGCGGGTGGTCGTGATGGTGGACACGACGCCAGAGCTCGAGGTCACCGTCGTGCTGAGGCTGTCCGGAGTGAACACCATCGTCTCGCCGTTGGGGCCAAAGATCGAATTGCCGGCGCCGGTATCGAAGGTCGATTGGGCGGAGACCTGGCGACCGATCTGCCCGACGTCACTCAGTCGGTAAGAGGCGTTGAAGCGACCGGCAGCGGCGATCGTGCTGTTGTTGTTGTCCTTGAAATAGGTGCCGATGAACGCACCCATATAGGACTTCTGGCTGGTGCCCTGGCCGGCAATCGACACCGTTGCCTGCAACGCGGTGGCGCGCGCATCGCCCGGCACCGGACCGCCCACGGCGGGGGAGAAGTTGCCCGAATAGGCCGAGTAGAGCGGCGACTTGCTGGCTGCTGCCTTGAGCGCAGCATTGCTGCCGACGGTGTCGTTGGCGAAGGGAATATTGGCGGAGTCGCCGAGAGCGATCACGGTGTGTTTGGCGTAACCGGTCGAGGGGAATTGGCCCAGCGTGGTCGGTGTGCCGCCGATGACGCCGATGCGTTCGTTGTTCGTGTTCTCGAACACATAGGCGAAATAGTTCTCGCTGGCGCTCACGTAGCCCTTGCCGTTGAGCACGCCGAAAGTCGGATGGTTCAGAGACACGTCGAACGAGTCCGATCCCGGGTTCCAGGGCACGGTGACCGAGCGGCCGTCGCTCAGCGTGATCGTCGCCTTGCCGCTGGTCACCGTGCCCTGGGAATTCAGCAGCACGTTCTTCTGCGAATCCGGCGTGACTCCCAGTGTCTGGTTATTGAAGCCGGTATAGGGGGTGTCGCCGAAGAAGCGGCCGCGGGTGACGATGACTTTGGTGGAGACAGCTGCCGCCGTCTGAGTGTTCCGCTTGTCGGCCAGCGCCTGCTGGTCCTGCTGTTCGGTCTGGACGTTGGACAGTGCGTTGTTGACGGCATTGGAATTGTTGATGCTCTGGGCCGCCGACTGAGGCGCCGGGCCATTGCTCGACGGCTGGAGCGCGGCCGGAGCCTGATTGGAATTGCTGTTGGAGAAACCTGAGCTTTGCACCTTCTGGTCGGCATTGCCGCCGGTCGCGCCGCCACCCGCCGCGCCACTGCCGCCGCTTTGTCCGCTGCCCTGGCTGCCACCCTCGAGTTGGCTGAGTGCGGCGTTGAGGCCGCCTTGGCCGACCATCGTCGGCGCGCCGGGGGCACTGCCGCCGACCGCTGTCACCTGCGAGCCCGGCCGCGTCACTGTCTGGGTCTGGCCGGCCGCGCTCACCGTCATGCCGTTGCCGAAGACGAAGGTCGACGTGGTCTGGGCCGGCTGGACGTTGAGGATGGTGATGCCGCCGCGGATGCCGATCGTGCTGGACGGCGTTGTGATGGTGATCGGCTTGGTCTTGCTGATCTTGCCGCCGACGAGGCGGAGCACGCCCTTGCTGGCATTGATCGCGAGCTCGCCAGTCTTGGTGGCGGGATCGAAGACGAACCTGTCGATGGTGAGCCGCGCATTGGGTCCGACCGTGAGCGAGGTGCCGTCGAGGAACACGAGATGGGCGCGATCGTTGGCGTTGGTCGTGATCACTTCGTTGGCCTGCACGTCGATGCCGA
>MEMN01000032.1:14985-17433 GCA_001767945.1 Alphaproteobacteria bacterium RIFCSPHIGHO2_12_FULL_66_14
GACGCCAACCCGCGCGGCCGCGTCGGAGATGCCGAACGGGGCGCCAAACAGGGTGAGAGCCGTCGTGCCGAGCAGGACGGTGCGGACGAGTGAAAAACCGACGCTGTTGACCGTCATCCTGGTCTCCCAGCCGGCGTCAGAACCGCCAGCTTACGCCGAACATTACATTATTATTGGTGAAGGCGAAATTCGGCAAGGTCGAGGCGCGGTTGAACCGCCCGCCAGCGATACTGAAGGTCGTGCGGTCGTCGAACGGGACCGACAGCACGATGTTGAGGATCGTGTCGGCCTGCTCGCGCACGACGCCCGGATCGATGATCGGGTCGGGCGCATCATACTGCCACCATTGCTGATTGACCGTCAGGTTGATGCTCCAGGGCAGATCGCTCCTGAACAGCGGATCGGCGAAGCGGAAGGCCATGCCGCCACCCACGCCGCCGAGGGTGTAGTTGTTGGAAATGGTCTGCTGGGTCTGGTAGCGCTGGGCGTTGCCGAAGGCGTAGATCGAGACGATCTCGGTCAGCTGGTACTGGAAGGTCGTGGTGGCCGAATACTGGGTGCCGGTAAACTGGCTGTTGGTCGGCAGGTAGTTGGTATTGGGATAGTTCTGCTGGCGCCAACTGAAGATCGAAATGTTGCGCAGCCTGTCTGCCAGTATGACGGCGGTCTCGAGCCCGGCGCCGTAGCTGCCGTAGTAGGGTTGGTCGTTGACCCAGATGTAGCCGGCGCTGAGGAACGGCTTCAGGATCACCTCCTCGAAAATGCCCCGGAAGGCCTGGAAGCGCGGACCTGTCGTGAAATCGATCAGCGAGACGTTTGCCGCCGAGAGGGTGAACTGGCGGTTGGCGTAGGTCGTGAGCTGGCTCTCGATCGCGGATTTGTCCTGGAGGCCGAGGTCGTATGAATGGCGAAACTGGGCCGAGCCCACGAAACCCCAGTCCGCCGTGCCGAGTGCCTGCTGGTTGAGGTTGGCCGTCTGTCCGAACAGTCGAACTGTCGAGGTCGCGGGGCCGAGATTGGCATTCGACTGGTAGCGCGTACCGAAGAAGACTTCGCCCGAGAAGCGCGAGGGGCTCTGGCGCTTCTCGACCTCAGCCATGAATTGTTCGGCCCGGCCGCGCACGTCCGGCGGCAGGGCCTGGGATTTGAGGGCGCCTTCGAGATAGCTGCGGGCGATCTCGTAGGATCCTAGCCGGTAGTAGAGAACCCCGAGTTCGAGCCGTACCCGCGGCAGGTTCGGATTGATGAGCAGCATTCGCTCCAGAGCCGAAATGGCTCCTTCGTAATCGCCGGTCTTGGTGGCGATCGTGGCGAACTTGAAGAGAACATCCAGGTCAGCAGGCTTGCGCAGCATCTCCTGAAAGGTGCTTTCGTATTGCTGTTCGAGGTCGCCGGCCGCCGCCGCCGATGGCGTCTGGGCCCGTGCGGCCTCCGGCTGAAGCGCCGTCGCAGCGGCCATGAACCCACAAGTCGCTACCACGCGCGCAACATGCTTCAGGCACCCCAAAATCCGTCCCCCCACGGCCTGCCCAGGTGCGAAGTCGCCCCAATGCATCAAGGATGAAGTACCAAAGGTGCTAGATCAACCAGCTCCGCACGATCAGTATCCATCCCAGCAGCGGCCCGGCGCATGCCGCGCGCATGCGCAGCACCATGCGGCGATACTGCCGGTCGCCCAGGGCAAGGACGAACCGCTCACGGTCGCGGATCATCGCCGAGAGCATGCGGTCGAGCATGCGGCCATGGGTATCGCCCCAGTTGCGGCTGGAGAGGTGCAAGCGGCCGCCCAGGACGGGGTTGTCGGCGGCACCGTTGCGGCCATGCAGCCGGTACGAATAGAGCGCCTCGTCGATCAGCAGCGAGCCCGCGACCATCTGGGCCATGACGACGATGTAGAAATCCATGTGCAGGCGGAACGCCTCGTCGTCGTCGGGAAACACGAGGTCGATCAGCGAACGGCGGAACATCATCGACGAGGTGCTGACCCAGACCCAATGCACCACGCGCTTGGTGTAAAGGCGGTAGGGCGTCTGGGCCTGCCAGCTGGCGGCGCCGCGTGCCGCGTCGAGGCTCGGTACGCGCGCGGGATCGATCGGTGCGAAGGCCTGGTCGCGGTCGACGCGGGCGCGGTCCTTGCCGAACCAGTAGACGCAGCCCGCGATCAGTGCGCCCTGGCCGTCGATCAGCCGGGCGTTGCAGGCGGTGAAGCCGACCGCGTAGGTCTCGTTCAGGTGGGCGGCGAGGTGGCGCTCGAGGAAGTCATTGTTCCATAGGTCGTCGGAGTCGAGGAAGCAGACGAAGGTCGCGCGTGTCGCAGCAAGCCCACGGCGGGTCGCGCCGGTCTGCCCAACGTTCTTGTCCAGGCGGATCAGCGAGAAGCGCGGGTCGGCCAACTCGTCGAGCGTGCGCTGGACGACCGTAGCGGAATCATCGGTCGAGGCATCGTCG
>MEMN01000033.1:0-281 GCA_001767945.1 Alphaproteobacteria bacterium RIFCSPHIGHO2_12_FULL_66_14
CCGCCACATCGGCCTCAGCGCCGATGGCGGTGCGACCTATTTCCTGCCGCGCGTCGTGGGCGAGCGGAAGGCGCTCGAGATCGCGCTGCTGGGCGAGCGCTTCACCGCCCAGGAGGCCAAGGCCAACAACATCCTGAACTGGGTGGTGCCCAAGGACCAGCTCGTGGCCGAGACCGCAAAAATGGCGCGCAAGCTCGCCGATGGGCCGACCTTTGCGCTCGGTGTCGTCAAGAGCCTGATCCGCAACTCGTTCGACAACTCCTGGGACGAGCATTCCCACC
>MEMN01000033.1:305-2498 GCA_001767945.1 Alphaproteobacteria bacterium RIFCSPHIGHO2_12_FULL_66_14
GTGCCGCGACCGAGGATCACTTCGAGGGCCTCAACGCCTTCCTCGACAAGCGCAAGCCCGCGTTCAAGGGTCGCTAGGCCGGATCACAGTCATCTTGAACGGACCCGCGTTGGCTGCGGCATGCGCCACGGCTTTGTTCGCGTCGTCCAGGCTGAAAGCTGTCACCTCGAAATCGTCGAGCTTCACCAAACCGGAGCGGATGAGCGAGACCATCCGGGGCGTGGCGTCGGGCGGATACATCCATTTGCCGATGATCGTGACGCAGTTGCGCATGAGCCAGGCGTAGTCCAGTTCCAGCCCAACGCCGCCCGCCATGCCGACGCCGCCCATCAGCACCACGCGGCCGTAGGGGCGCACCGTCATCAGGGCGGCGCGCACTTGGAGCGCGGTGGCCATCGGTGGCAGCAGGTCGAGCACGCAGTCGATCGGCGCGGGGGCTGCCTCGACTATGTGCCGGCGGTCAATCTCCTCGTCGCCCAATATCTTCACGGTTCGAACGCGGTCGCCGAAGCGACGCGCCAGATCTTTTAGCGCTCTCTCGTTCCGGCCCGTGGCGATGACGCAACTCGCGCCCATCGCTACGGCCACCGCGACGGCGGCACTGCCGAAGGTGCCGGTCGCGCCGTTGACTAGCGCCGTCTCGCCGGCACGCAGGTTCGCGGCGAGAAAGCCGCCGTACGGGACAAGAAGCGTGCCGAGCGCACACCATAAGGGCGCAGCTGCCGCGTCGATGGTGCCGATCCGCGTCACGTTTTCCGTCGGCACGCGGACCTGTTCAGCGAACGAGCCGTCGTGGAAATACTTCTGCAGGCGCAGGGCGGCCTCGCTCCCGGCGGTCAGGCCCTGCAGGATGATGTCGGGTGAGACGAGATCGTCGCGCGAGCGCACGGTCGGGTCGCAGCTGACCCAGTCGCCGACGGCGAGATGCGTCGCATCGGGTCCCGTGGCGCGCACGCGGCCGATGCCGCCGGGGCCCGGGATCATCGGCAAGTCCATCAGGTAGCGGCGCTGGCCGCTGAAAACCTCGTGGGCGTAACCCAGCACGCGGATCGCCGCGACATCGACGATGACCTCGCCCGTGCCCAGCGCCGGGTCGGGCACGGTCTCGACGGCGAGGGGCGTTCCGAAGGCTTTCAGCACGGCTGCTTTCATGGTCGTTCCTTTGCGGTGGGATGGGCCACTGTCGCCGCTCTCGCCCGGCGCATTCAGGCCTGGTATTATCCTAGGACTATCAATGCCAGCCTGGTGACCGATGAAGATCGCGACGGACCCCAATCGCAGCGCCCTCGGTGATTTCCTGCGCTCGCGCCGCGAGCGGCTCAGTCCCAAGGCCGTGGGTCTCGCGAGCGGGCGCCGTCGCCGCACGCCGGGGCTGCGGCGCGAGGAAGTGGCCGAACTCGCGGGCATCGGCGTCGACTGGTACATCCGCCTCGAGCAGGGCCGGACCGTCAATCCGTCCGTCACCACGGTCGACGCGCTGGCGCGCGCGCTCCGCCTCACCAAGGTCGAGCACGTTCATCTCAGGGCGCTGACGCGCAGCGGCGATCGCCGTGCCTTCACGCACGAGACCGTGCCCGGGGCGATCCGGCGCCTTGTCGAAGGCCTGAAGCAGCCCGCCTATGTCACCGGCCGCCGCTGGGACATCCTCGTGTGGAACAAGGCCGCCGCGGACGTCTTCGCCTTCGATCGCCTGGCCGAGGAGGACCGCAACACGCTCATCTGCGTGCTGACCAAGCCCGCCTCGCGGCGCCTCTTCGGCGCTGCCTGGGCCGACGAGGCCAGGCGCATGGTGGCGCAGTTCCGCGCGACGCACGACCTTTGGGCCGAGGATCCGGCCTTTCTCGATCTCCTGCGCCGCCTGCGCGAGGGCTGCCCCGAGTTTGCCGGCTGGTGGGGCGCGCACGACATCCGCGCCGCTGCGGCCGGCCGCAAGCGGCTGAAACATCCCAAGAAGGGCGTGCTCACCTTCGAGCATACGAGCTTCCAGGCCAACGACGATCCGGCGCTGAAGCTCGTCGTCTATACCGCCGTGTAAGGCGACGCTTGCGAGGAATGACCGCTGGAAACGATTCCGGCTTATGATCGCGCCGAATCGGGAGAAACGTTCCATGACGACAAGAACGGCGATCGGCGCCCTGTTGGCTCTCGCGCTCGCGGCGCCCGCCGCGGCACAGCCGTCGCGCTACGACAGCC
>MEMN01000033.1:2552-3311 GCA_001767945.1 Alphaproteobacteria bacterium RIFCSPHIGHO2_12_FULL_66_14
AGACCTATCTGTGGGCGCAGCCCGCCCTCAACATGTACGGCATGAAGGAGGGCTCGGAGAAGGTCTTCGGCAAGGGCTACAACATCCTGCCGATCTTCAAGCAGCGCCTGAACGCGAAGACCCTGATCGCCACTCCCAACTCGGACGTGATCTACGCGCTGGGCTACCTCGACCTCAAGGAAGACGGTCCGATGGTCATCGAGGTGCCGCCCGGCCTGCAGGGCATCATCGACGATTTCTGGCAGAGGCCGATCGAATCGGTCGGGCCGATCAACGGCCGCACCTGGAGCGGCGACGTCGGCCTGCCCGGGCCCGACGCCGGCAAGGGCGGCAGGTACCTGGTCCTGCCGCCCGACTACAAAGGCCAGGTTCCACCCGGCTACTTCACTTACCGTTCGCGCACTTACGGCGTGTTCGTGTTCTGGCGCGGCTTCTTCAAGGACCCGAAGCAGCTTGCCGAGCCGGTGCGGGTGATGGAGCAGACGCGCATCTATCCGCTCGGCAAGCGCGAGACGGCGAAGAAGATGCAGTTCCCCGATGCCTCGGCGGTACCAGCGAACATGCTCTATCCGCAGGACGGCACGGCCTTCGACATGCTGGCCCGCTTCATCGACCACGAATACGTCGATCCCGTCGACCTCGAGATGCGCGGCGTGGCGGCGGCGCTGGGCATCGTGAAGGGCCAGCCGTTCCGGCCGGACGAGAAGCAGCGCGCCCTGTTCGACAGGGCGGCACGCACGGCCTCGCGCATCGGCCACG
>MEMN01000033.1:3399-5394 GCA_001767945.1 Alphaproteobacteria bacterium RIFCSPHIGHO2_12_FULL_66_14
ATCCTGCCGGCCAAGGTTCCGGCCGCGATCTTCTGGTCGGCCACGGTCTACGATCCGCTGAGCGGTTCGGGCCTCGACAACGGCCAGCCGTTCCCATCGCTCAACACCATGGACAAGCCGGCGCAGAATGCCGACGGTTCGACCGACATCTATTTCGGCCCCGAGTCTCCGGGCGCGGGCAAGAACTGGCTGCGTACCCTTCCGGACAAGGGCTTCTTCGTCATCTTCCGGCTCTACGGTCCGACCAAGGCTTTCTTCGACAAGGACTGGAAGCCCGGCGACATCGAAAAGGTGAAATGACCATGCAAGACCGTCACATCGGCAACGTTCGCGTCACCCGCATCGAAGAACAGATGGGCCCGGGCTTTCCGGCCAAGGATTTCTTTCCCGAGTTCGAGGCCGAGACCTTCAAGGCCGAGCAGCACTGGCTGGCGCCGAACTATTTCCAGGCCGAGAGCGGGCGGCTGATGACGTCGATCCATTCCTGGCTCTTGCGCACGGGCAAGTACACGATCCTGGTCGACTCCTGCAGCGGCAACCACAAGCCGCGGCCCGGCATGCCGCGCTTCGACATGCTGAACACCAAGTATATCGAACGCCTGCGCGAGGCCGGCGTCGAGCCGGAGGAGATCGACTACGTGATGTGCACGCATCTGCATGTCGATCACGTCGGCTGGAACACCAGGCTCGAGAACGGCAAGTGGGTGCCGACCTTCCCCAACGCCAAATACGTGATGTCGCGCACCGACCACGATCATTGGGCAGCCGTCGCCAAGCGGCCGGGATCGGCGCCCTTCGAGGTCAACACCTACAACGACTCGGTGCTGCCGATCGTCGAGGCGAAGATGGCGGAGTTCGTGTCGGGCGATCATGCGATGTGCGGCTGCCTGACCTTGAAACCCGCGCCCGGCCACACGCCGGGCCAGATCCGGCTCGATCTCGACTCGCGCGGCAAGCGCGCGATCTTCTCGGGCGACGCCCTGCACAACCCGGTGCAGGTGCCGCTGTGGAAATGGAACAGCTGCTTCTGCGAGGACCGCGACCTGGCGCGTGCCACGCGCAACACCCTGCTGGCCGATTGCGTGGAGCAGGGCGCGCTCCTGATGCCGGCCCATTTCGGCTCGCCGCATGCCGCCTACATCAAGGCCAGGGGCGACCGCTTCGAACTCGACTGGGACCACGACAACAAGCGAGGGCGCTGAACGACGCCCAAGCCGTGTTCATGCGGCACGCGGCCGGATCGACTTCAATTCGCGCGAGATCTTACGGCGGCGTTCCATCAGTTCGAAGTCGGCCTGCAGGCCGATGAACATCCCGTCGGACACGCCGAAGTAGCGTGCGAGGCGCAGATCCGTGTCGGCCGTGACCGCACGCTTGCCGAGCACGATCTCGTTGATGCGTCGCGGCGGCACGCCGAGCGCGCGCGCAAGTGCGTTCTGCGAGAGCCCCATCGGCTTCATGAATTCCTCCGCCAGGATCTCGCCCGGGTGAGGATTGTGAAGAAGCGGGCTCTTAGCGGTGGTAGTCGACGATTTCGACATCGATCGGTCCTCCGGCGGTCCATACGAAACAAATCCGCCACTGGTCATTGATCCGGATACTGTGCTGGCCCGACCTGTCGGCCCTGAGCGCCTCGAGGCGGTTGCCGGGCGGTACGCGCAGATCGTTCAAGTCACGCGATTGATTGAGCAGACGCAATTTTCGAAGCGCCACGTTCTGAATGTCTGACGGCAGGCGACGACTTCTCTCGCCCCGCCAGATGCGCGCAGTCTCTATATCGCGAAAGCTGACGATCATCTGTCTATAACGTGTAACGTTATGAGGTCTTTGTCAAGATGGGCGAGGTGGGGCGCCGGCCCCTTGCCATTTAGATGATTAGCGTCCTATCTTTATGCCATGGCCCATCCCAGGCAGATCGATTTCGGTTTCAACGTCGCGCGGCTGGCCCGCCGCCTGCGCCAGGCCGTCGATGCCGAGTTGCAGGCCTTCGGCCTC
>MEMN01000033.1:5413-11675 GCA_001767945.1 Alphaproteobacteria bacterium RIFCSPHIGHO2_12_FULL_66_14
CGCTCGCCTATGTCGGCCGCCTGGGCGGCGGCGTGCGGCAGAAGGAGCTCGCCACCGCGCTCGCCATCGAGGGCCCCTCGCTGGTCCGCCAGCTCGACAATCTCGAACGCCGCGGCCTGATCGAGCGGCGCGAGGACGAGAGCGACCGCCGGGCGCGGGGCATCTATCTCACCCGCGCCGGCCGAGAGCTCGCGGTGCGCGTCGCCAAGGTGGGAACCGAGATCCAGGAGCGCCTGCTGGCCAAGGTGCCGCCCGCCGACCTGGAGATCTGCCAGCGCGTGCTGGCCAGCATCGAACGTGGACTGGACGACCGGTTTGAAGCGGCCGAGGAGCCTGCGACCAGAAGCGAGGAGCCCGCAACGAAGAGGAGGAAGCCATGAACCGGATCGAGGTCAATGCCCCCAATCGCTGGCGTCTCGACACGCCCGGTGCCGCCGGCTGGCCGCGCAGCGCGCGCCCTGAAGCGGCGCGGAAATATTTCATGGTCTCGGCCGATGGCCACGCCAACGAGCCGGCCACCTTGTGGTTCGACCGCATGGACAAGAAGTATCACGAGCGCCTGCCGCGCGTGGTCACCGACAAGGACGGCGTGCAGTGGCGTTATTGCGAGGGCTACCGGCCCGACCGGCTGCGGCTGTCGACGCTCGAGGGCGAGGACATGGCGCGCAACAAGGCCGGTGCCGATCCGCTCGGCCGGCTGGCCGATCACGACAGCGACGGCATCGACGTCGAGCTGATCTTTCCCAACAAGGGCCTCGCCATGTGGGCCACGCCCGATCCGCAGTTCGCCATGGCGCAGTGCCGGGTGTGGAACGACTGGGCGTGGGAGCAGTTCGGCACGCACCAGGACCGCATGATCCCCGCCGGCTCCATCGCCACCGGCGACCTCGACGGCTCGATCGCCGAGGTCCAGCGCCTGGCCAGGCTCGGCTTCAAGTGCCTGACCTTGCCGTGCAAGCCGATCTGGGGCGGCCACGATTCCAACCACGTGAACTACAACCTGCCGCACTTCGATCCGCTGTGGGCGGCGATCCAGGACGCCAACCTGCCGATCACCTTCCACGTCTCGACCGGCCGCGATCCGCGCGCCGCGCGCGGCAACGGCGGCGCGGTCGTGAACTACGTCTCGCACTCGCTGTCGCCCACCATCGAGCCGGTCGCCAATCTCTGCGCCTCGGGCGTGCTCGAGCGTTTCCCCGGGATCCGCTTCGCCACCATCGAGGCCGGCATCGGCTGGGTGCCATGGCTGCTGGGTGCCATGGACGAGGCCTACAAGAAGCATCATTTCTGGGTGCGGCCCAAGCTGCAGGGCCTGCCCAGCGACTACTACCGCGCGCACGGCTTCTCCTCGTTCCAGGAAGACAAGGCCGGTCTCGACCTCGCCGAAAGCCACGGCCTCGACGGCAATTTCATGTGGGCGAACGACTATCCGCATCACGAAGGGACCTGGCCGCATTCGGCCGAGGCGATCGAGCGCACGATGGGCCAGCTCTCCGACGGCGCGCGCGCCAAGGTGCTCGGCCTCAACTGCGCCCGCTTCCTCGGCATCGACGTGCCGGCCCAATACCGGACATGAGGTACCGGACATGAGGTATCGCCAATGACCCGCACCTTGCGCGGCAAGGTGGCCGTCGCCGGCGTGGGCGAGACCACCTATTTCAAGCACGGCCAGTCACCCCATTCGGAGTTCATGCTCGCCCTGCAGGCGATCCTGGCGGCCTGCGAGGATGCCGGGATCGATCCGCGCCGGATCGACGGCTTCGCCTCCTACTCCAACGATCGCAACGATCCCTCGCGTCTCGCCGCGGCCCTCGGCCTGCCGGCGCTGCGTTTCTCCAACATGAACTGGGGCGGCGGCGGTGGCGGCGGCTCGGCGGCGGTGGGCAACGGCGCGGCGGCCGTGGCCTGCGGCATCGCCAACTGCGTCGTGGTGTTCCGTGCGCTGGCGCAAGGCCAGTTCCAGCGCTTCGGTGCGGCGCCTCCCGGAGGCACCGCCTCGGGCGAGGCGGCGCTCAATGCGCCGTACGGCGTGATGTCGCCGGCGCAGCGCTACGCCATGCGCGCCATGCGCTTCCTGCACGAAAACAAAATTGCCGACTCCGCCCAGCGCGCCATCGCGCTCGCCTCGTATCAGCACGCGCAGTCCAATCCGCGCGCCGTGATGCATGGCCGGCCGCTGACCGCCGAGGCCTACGACGCCTCGCGCTGGATCGTCGAGCCGTGGCGGCTGTTCGATTGCTGCCAGGAGAATGACGGCGCGGCGGCACTGATCATCGTGCCGGCGGAGCATGCGAAGGATTTTAGGCAGACGCCGGCCTACCTGCTGGGCTCGACGCAGGGCTCGGAGTATCGCAACGGCGCGCGCAGCCACAATGCGCCGCTCTACGCCACCTCGAGCTTCACCACGGTGGCGCCGCAGCTCTACGAGATGGCGGGCGTGAAGCCCAAGGACGTCGACGTGGTGCAGTCCTATGAGAACTTCACCGGCGGCGTTCTGATGAGCCTGGTCGAGCATGGTTTCTTCACCGCCGAAGAGGCGAACGGCTTCCTCACCAAGGAGAATCTGCTGGCGCCCTCGGGCAAGCTGCCGCTCAACACCTCGGGCGGCAATCTGGCGGAATGCTACATGCACGGCCTCGAACTGCAGGTCGAAGCGGTCCGTCAGTTGCGCGGCCAGTCGACCGCGCAGGTGCCCGGCGCCGAGATCTCGATGGTGATCTCCGGCCCGATGGTGACGCCGGTCTCGAGCATGATCCTCGGCACGGAGGCGACGCTATGAGTTACCTTCCGAGCGGCCTGCCCATCCCGGTGCCGGAGAACGACGCCCTCGACAAGCCGTACTGGGACGCCACGCGGCGCGGCGAGCTGCTGGTCCAGCGCTGCAAGAAGTGCGGCACGTTCCAGTGGGGGCCGGAGTGGATCTGCCACAAGTGCCTGTCGTTCGACATCGACTGGCACAAGGTGTCGGGCGGGGGACGTATCTACAGCTGGGAGCGGCCCTGGCATCCGGTGCATCCGGCGCTGAACGGCCATGGTCCCTACATCGTCGTGCTGGTCGACCTGCCCGATGCCGGCAACGTCCGCATGCTGGGCAACCTCCTGGGCGATCCCAGGCAGGAGGTCAGGATCGGTGCCGAGGTGCAGGCGGTGTTCGAGCCGCATGACGATGCCAAGCCGCCCTTCACCCTGGTGCAGTGGAAGCTGGCGTAGCACCACCGCACGTCGCCTGCATCAAGGCCAAGGGTGACCGCTTCGAGCTCGATTGGGATTTCGACAACGCGCGCGGGCGTTAGGCCTCGGCGTCATCCCGAGTAGCGCGGAGGTTACCCCGCGCTACTCGGGATGACAATTGTGTGCCGTCACTGCGTCGTGATCTTCGCCGTCTCGACCACGCCCTTCCACTTCGGCACCTCGGCGCCGATCATGGTGGCGAACTCCTGCGGTGTGCTCGCGGTGGCGATGCTGCCGTAGCCCCTGAACTTGCGCTGGATTTCGGGATCGGCGAGGACCGCGCGGATCGCCGCGTTCAGCTTGGCGACCACCGGCGCGGGCGTTCCGGCCGGCGCCAGGATGCCGAACCAGACGTTGACCTCGAAACCCGGGAGCGATTGCCCGATGGTCGGTGCGCCCGACATCAGCGGCGAGGGCTTGGCGGTGGAGACGCCCAGCAGCTTCAGCTTGCCGTCCTTGACCGCCGAACCCATCGTGTCGGACGAGGTGGTCATCAGCATCTTCACCTCGCCGTTCAGCACCGCCATCGTCGAGGGCGCCTGCCCCTTGTAGGGCACGTGGACCAGCTTGAGGCCGGCATCCTTGGCGAACAGCTCGGTGGCGAGATGGCCCAGCGAGCCCGCGCCCGCGGTCGCGTACTCGACGCCGCCCGGCTGGGTCTTGGCCCAGGCGATCAGCTCCTTCACGCTGCTGGCCGGCACGCCGGGATGCAGCACCAGCACCAGCGGCGCGATCGAGACCAGCGAGACCGGCGCGAAATCCTTGACCGGATCGTAGCCCACGTCCTTCTGCAGCAGCGGCACGATGGCGCTGGGGCCATTGTTGCCGAACACCAGCGTGTAGCCGTCGGGCGCCGCGGCGGCGACCTGCTTGGTGCCGATGGCGCCGGCGGCGCCCGCCTTGTTGTCGACGATCACCGGCTGGCCCAGCGCCTTCGACAGGGGCTCCTGCAGGGTGCGCGCCATGATGTCGGTGGTGCCGCCCGGCGGGTAGGGCACCACCAGCCGGATCGGCTTGTCGGGATAGGGCGCCTGCGCGGCGGCCGGCAGGGCGCCCAGCGCGAAGGCAACACACAGCAAGGCGGTCCGTCTTTTCATCATTGTTTCCTCCCAGAAACTTTCTCGAGCATGAATTCGGTATCGGCGCCCAGCGCCGGTACATCCGGACCGACGCCGACCGAGCCGTCGCCGAAACGGAATGGCGGATTGGGCACCAGGAAGCTGCCGGCGCCGTCGGTCACCGTGGCCAGCGAACCGCGCGCCGCGAGCTGCGGATCGGCCATGGCCTCGGCCACGGTGAGGTAGCGCGAGCAGGGCACGCCCGCTTTCATGAGGGTGTCCTCGCAGTCGCGGGCGGTCCGGAGCGCCGTCCATTCCTCGAGGGCCGCCATCAGCGCATCCCAATGCGTCGTGCGGGCCGCGACCGTGGCGAAGCGCGGATCGGCCTTCCACTCAGGGCAGCCCACCGCCTCGGCGAGCTGCTCGAAGTTGCGCTGGTTTACCGGCGCCACGATCACGAAGCCGTCGCGCGCCCGCATCGGCACATAGAGCGGGCGCCGCTCCTTCGAGGGGAACTGCGCCTCCTGGCATTCAAAGACCAGCAGGTTGATCATCGAATCCATCAGCGCCACGTCGATGAACTGGCCGGTGCCGTGGCGCAGCCGGCCGATCAGGGCGGTCTGGATGGCGCCGAAGGCATAGACCGCGGCCAGAACGTCGGCCACGAAGATGCCGGTCTTGGCCGGCTTGTCCTGCCCGTCCTGATAGGTGAACTGCGTGTGATCGAAGCCGCTCGCGGCGTGGATCACCGGCGCGTAGGCCGGCTGCTCGGCGCGCGGACCGGTCTGCCCGAAACCGGAGATCGAGCAATAGACGAGATCGGGTTTGGCGGCCGAGAGCGCCGCGTAGTCGAGGCCGAGGCGTTTCATGACGCCGGGCCGGAAATTCTCGACCACGACGTCGCTCGCCGCGACGAGACGCTGAGCGGAGTTGCGGCCTTCCTCGCTCTTGAGATCGAGGGCGACGCTCTTCTTGCCCGCGTTGAGATGGCCGAAATAGGTACTGTGACCGTCACGCAGCGGCGGCCGCGAGCGCATGTGGTCGCCGTGCGGCTCTTCTATCTTCAGCACCTCGGCGCCGCAGTCCGCCAGCAGGCGCGTGCAGTAGGGCCCGGCGATCATGCTGGTGAAGTCGACGACCCGCATGCCGACGAGGGGCCCACGCCGAGATGTCATCCGGACACCCCAAACCTCATGCTGAGGAGGCCGCGCAGCGGCCGTCTCGAAGCATGGGCAACACCATGATTGGTCCCACCCTTCGAGACGCGGTCCTGCGGACCGCTCCTCAGGGTGAGGAAAGAAGAGGAGGTAGCAGTAGCCATCAATTCATCCCCTTCTTCGCGCGGTGCGGCGCCATGCGGTCGCGGTAGCGACCGCGCAGGCTCTCGAGATGTTCGGTCATCGCCGTCACCGCGGCGTCGGCATCGCGCTTGTGGAGCGCGGCGAGCAGGCGCCGGCGCGCCTTGATGGTGAGGTCGTTGCGCTCGCCGCCGGCGGCATGGGCGAAGTCGCGCATGACTTCCATCAGTGCGCCCATCAGCATGGCCATGACGGCGTTGCCGGTGGCGCGGGCCAGCAGATTGTGGAACTCGATATGAATGTCGATCTTGTCGTCGTAGCGCTTGGCCTTGAGCAGGCGCTCGGCCTCGTCGACGTTGGCGGTCAGCGCGGCGAGATCGGCGTCGGTGGCGCGCGCGCAGGCGATGCGTACAACGGTCGAGGCGAGCCACAGCCGCGCCTCGGTGAGTTCGTCGAGCGACACGCTGCCCAGCTGATAGAGATTGCGGAAGCTGTCGCCGATCAGGCCGGGATCGCCCTGGCCGATGAAGGCGCCACCTCGGGAACCTGCCTGCAGCGCGATCAAGCCGGTGCGTTCGAGATTGCGCAGCGCCTCGCGCACCGCGCCGCGGCTGACGCCAAAGCTTTCGGCCAGCTCACGCTCCGGCGGCAGCTTGTCGCCCGAGCGCAGCTCGC
>MEMN01000033.1:11736-18647 GCA_001767945.1 Alphaproteobacteria bacterium RIFCSPHIGHO2_12_FULL_66_14
CGGGGCGAAATCCTGGTTCATCGCGCATCTCCTGTTGTCAGGCCGGCCAGCGCCTTGGCGCCGATGCGCTCGCGATAGGCGTCCTCGCCGCCGCGCGCGTGCTCGCCGAGGTAGGCGTCGAAGGCGGCCTGGTCGCGGCTTGCGGCGACGTAGGCTTTCAGGTGCTGCTCGTCCTGGCCGTAGAGGCCGGGGCTGCCGCCGGGATGGGCGCCGAACGGTGCCACGACAATGGCATCGACGAAGGCCGAGGGAATCTTGGTGAGCCGCGCCTGATGGCGCACCGTGCTCGAGGGCACGATGCGGTCGACCGAGCAGATCACGTGCTTGGCCGCCTGCGCCATCAGCAGGTCGAAGTAGCCCGCGCCGAAATACTGCACGTTGCCTTCCTCGTCGGCCTGCTGGCCGTGCAAGAACACGACATCGGGCTTGATCGCCGGCACTTCGAGTAGCGGCCGGTTGCCTTCCTGGATGCGCGCCTTGCGATAGCCCTCGGGATTGACCTTCGGCAGGTCGGTGCCGAGATCGGGGATCAGCCCGTAGGGCAGGTCGCAGGCGCCGGCGCGCAGGCCGCCGGCGATGCCGGGCCCGTCCATCTCCAGCACTTTCACCGCGCCCGACTGAGCGGCCCGACGGAAGTTGGGCGCGAGCCCCAGATGCTCGAAGCTGATGAAGACGCAGGCCGTTTCCCTGACGCAGCCCGCGCCGATCAGCATGTCGGGCGCCACGCTGCCGGGCGCCGGCACCAGCGTGAGGTCGCGTACGCCCTTGGCGATCAGGCCGCGCACCAGCGCCATCGGCTGGCCGTGGAAGATCCAGCCGCCGATGCCCAAGGTCATGCCGTCCTTGACGGTGGAGAGAGCAGTGTCGAGGTCGACGAGTTTCTTCGAGGGGGACTTGTTTGAAGCGGGCATGGGTTACCTCCGCAGCATGTCGCGGGCGATCACCAGACGCTGGATCTGGTTGGTGCCCTCGAAGATCTGGTTGATCTTGGCGTCACGCATGAAGCGCTCGACCGGAAAGTCGCGCATGTAGCCGGCGCCGCCGAAGATCTGCACCGCGTCGGTCGTGACCTTCATGGCGGTGTCGCTGCAGAAGCATTTCACCATCGAGGACTTGGCCGAGAAGCTCGCCCATTCCCCGCGGTCGGCCATGCGCGTGCAGTCGTAGAGCAGGCAGCGCGCGGCCTCGGTCTGCATCTGCATGTCGGCCAGCATGAACTGGATGCCCTGGAATTCGGCGATCGGCTGGCCGAACTGCTTGCGTTCGCGGCCGTAGCCGACGGCGGCGTCGATCGCGCCCTGCGCCAGCCCGACCGAGATCGCGCCGATGGTCGGCCGGTTGAGGTCGAGGATGCGCATGCAGGTCTTGAAGGCCTGGCCTTCGGGACCGATCATGTTCTCTTCAGGCACGCGCACGTTGTCGAAGAAGATCGGCGCATTGGGAATGCCGCGAATGCCCATCTTGCGGTCGAGCTTGCCGTAGGAGAATCCCGGCGTCTTGGTGTCGACGAGGAAGGCGGAGATGCCGTTGGCGCCCTTGCCTTCGCTGGTGCGGGCAAACACCAGGATGAAATGCGCGACGGGTCCGAAGGTGATGTAGATCTTGCCGCCGTTCAGCACCCAGCTCGCGCCGTCCTTCACCGCCCGAGTCTTCATCGAGGAGACGTCGGAGCCGGTGCTCGCCTCGGTGATGGCGACGGCGGTCAGCGTGCGGCCCTTGGCGGCGAGCCCGAGATAGTGGCGCTTCTGTTCCTCGGTGCCGAAATTCAGGATCGGCAGGACGAGTCCGAAGGAATTGTTGGCAGCCAGGAGAGCGGCCGATTCGGAGACCTTGGCGATCTCCTCCTTGACGATGCAGACCGAAGTGAGGTCGGCGCCGGGGCCACCGTATTCCTGCGGCACCCAGAGCTGCAGCAGCCCCATGTCGCCGAACACTTCGACGAGTTCCTGCGGAAAGCGGTCGTTCTCGTCGATCTCCGAGGCGATCGGCGCCACGTGCTTCTCGACCATCTTGCGCACCTGGTCACGCAACAGCAGGTGGTGTTCTTCGAAATGATAGTTGTTCATCGGTCGAACCTCAGTGGGCCTTGGGCCAGGGGAATTTGCGTGCCAGCACGCCGGTCGAGTCGACGGCGCGACGCAGCAGGAACAGCTCTTCGTCCTCGGGGTTGGCGGTGCGCTCGATCTTCGCCGGCACCATCAGGTCGAAGCCGGTGTTGTCGCGTATCTCGTCGAGCGTCACGCCCTCGTGCAGCGACTTGATGCGCATGGCCTTGCTCTTGGGTTCGAAGTCGAAGACGCCTAAGGGCGTCACCACCAGCCGCGGACCGCCCTCGGGCAGGCCGAAGTCGGTGCGCGCGGTGCCGCCGTCGAGGAAGCCCGCGCCGCAGACGAAGTCGACCTTGGGCACGAAGGCACCGCGGTCGTGGCGAGTCATCATGATGTAGAAGCGCCGCGACAGGCCGCAGAGCGCGCTGATGCCCACCGTGCCGGGACCGCGCAGCCGGGGCTTCGCATGATCGCCGACGCAGACGGTGTTGATGTTGCCGAAGCGGTCGGTCTGCAGCGCGCCCAGGATGGCGAAGTCGAAGAAGTGAACCTGCCAGTCGATGAAGTCGATCATCTGCGGCAGGTCCATCACCGCTTCGGCCACGGCGATGTTCTCGGCGTCGGCGGCGGGCCGGATGATACCCTCGGTCGGGTTGGTCATGCCGCCGGGGCCGGACACCCACCAGAGATGCGGCGCCTGGCGCTGGCGCGCGAGATTGCAGGCCGCGACCTGGATGTCGGAATTGGTGCCGACGATCGCCTTCTCGCCGTCCGCCATGTCGCGCGACAGCAGCACGGCCAGCATCTCGCCCATGGCAAAGCTATTGGTGGTTACCGGCATTTCCTGAGTCCTGATGGGGGTGGCTGGGGCGTGTCATGTCGGGGTGACTTCGAAGATCGTCTTGGCAATTCCCTCTCCACTGAGAGCGTAGGTGAGCGCTTCGCGATACCGGTCGAACGGAAAGGCCCGGCCGGCCGGCGGACTGAGCCGCCCCTCGGCGACCCAGGCGAGCAGTTCGTCGAATTCCCGTTGGGCCGCGGCCGCTTCGAACACGGCGGCGAACTGGCGATAGTCGACGCCGACCAGGGCGGCGCCCTTGAGCAGCGGCAGGTTGACGGGCAGGGCGGGGATCTCCCCCGAGGCGAAGCCGATCACCAGATAGCGCCCACCCCAGTTGAGCGAGCGGAAAGCCGGTTGCAGCAGCGGCCCGCTCACCGGATCGAACACGACGTCGATGCCGCCGGGAACCGCCTCCTTCAGCCGCTCGCGCCATCCCGAGGGGTCGCGGTCCAGCGTGATCTCGGCGCCGCTGCGGGCGGCCAGCGCACGCTTCTCGGGCGTCGATGCCACCGCGACGACCCGGGCGCCGAGCAGTCGGCCGACCTGGACGGCGGCTATGCCCACGCCGCCCGCGGCGCCGATCACCAGCAACGTCTCACCCGGCTCGAGGCGCGCGCGATCACGCAGGCCGTGGAGCGCGGTGACGTAATTGACGCGGAAGCCGGCGGCCTGGTCGTTTCGCATGCGATCGGGAATCCGGTTGACCGCCGTCACGGGCGCCAGGGCGTATTCGGCAAAGCCTCCGCGCACCTGCGCCAGCACGCGGTCGCCGGCTGCAAATCCCGTGACGTCGCTGCCGACGGCGTCGATCCAGCCGGCGACCTCGCCGCCCGGGACATGGGGCAGCGGTGGCTTCACCTGGTAGCGGCCGAGCGAGACCAGCGCATCGACATAGCCGACACCGCACGCCGCGATCTTGACCCGCACTTCGCCCGGCCCCGGCTCCGGCATGTCCAGCTCGACCACGCGATACTTGTCGATTGAACTGAGATCGTCGGCCTGAATCGCCTTCATCTGTTGGCTGCCATGTTCGGTTCAATGCGCGAGACTGAGGCGCACCGGCAGCGCCTTGAAGCCGCCGACCAGGTTGGCGTGGATGCGCTGCACGTCGCCCGCCGGCTCGATGCTGTCGACCCGGCGTACGAAGGCGCGAAGAAATGTCGTGAGTTCGAGGCGGGCCAGCGACAGGCCGAGGCACATGTGGCCGCCGAAACCGAAGGCGAGGTGCTTGTTTGGCGCACGCTCGATGTCGAAGCGGAACGGATCGGCGAAGACCGCGTCGTCGCGGTTGGCCGAGGGATAGAAGAGGGCGACGCCGTCGCCGGCGGCGATGGTGGTGTCTCCCAGGCGATAGTCCTCGCGCGCCGTCCGCAGGAAATGTTTGACCGGCGATACCCAGCGTAGCATCTCCTCGACGGCGCCTTTAGTTTTCTCCGGGTCGGACCGAAGCTTTCGCCACTGGTCGGGATTTTCCAGGAGAGCCAGGAGACCGCCCGCCGTCACGGCGGCCGTCGTGTCGTGTCCGGCGGTGGCGATCACCGCGTAGTACGAGGCGGTTTCCAGGTCTCCCATCGGCCCGTCGTAGGGCCGGCCGCAGGCGATCACGGTGGCAAGGTCGTCGCGTGGCTGCTTGCGCCGGTCCTCGGCCATGGCGGTGAAATAGTCGAAGAATTGGCCGAGCAAGTCGAAATGCTGTCCGGCGGCAGAGCCGTCGCGGCCCCCATCGCCGCTGAGGTCGGTGTCATCGGCGCCGAAGAACTCCTGGGTCAACCGCAGCATCAGCGGCTGATCCTCGCGCGGCACGCCCAGGATCGACATGATCACCCGGAGCGGGAAGAGGTTCGCCACTTCGCGCGCGTAGTCGAACGACTCGCCCCCGAACGTCGCGATGTGGTCAAGAGATTCCTCGGCCAGCGCCGCCACCGCCGCTTCGAACTTCCGCACCCCGGGTCCCATGAACCACTCGGCGGTCACGCGGCGGTATTCGCGGTGGTCAGGATTGTCCATGTGGGCGACCGTCCGATACATGCGGTCGTACTTGCCGCCGGACTTGCCGGCCGCGCGTTTGGCCGCTGCCTCCTGGGCGCGGGTCATCAGATTGAGCCGGCGGCTGTTGATGAAGACGTCGTTCTTGCGCGACACCTCCATGATGTCGGCATGGCGCGTCAGCGCCCAGAACGGGCGGTAGTCGGTGGGCTGGGTCCAATGGATCGGCGACGTCCGGCGCAGCTCCGAGAAGAGCGCGTGGATGCGCGGCTCGTCGGCATGGACGGCCGGCGACACCAGCGCATCGGCCAGCTCGGTGGACATGAACGTCTCCTCTCCCGGTCTTGGCGCCGGCTGTTATTGGTCTGTATGTTTATTGGTCCGACCAATGGAGAGTCAATGGGGAAGGCATAGGCTTGACAGGAATCCTATCAAAGCCTATGTTCCGGCCATGAATCCTATTTTCCGCCGCGCCGCGCAGACCCCGTTCCGGTCAGCACCGTTTGTGCACGGCAGGCGACGTGAAACGAGTCAGTCGGCGTCCCATGCCTCGGCTCGCGGCAGCCGGAAATCGCGAACCGGGGCAAGGCCTTGCGGGCCGGATAGGACGTCCGGCCCGCCGAAACAGGCTGTCCCACTGACTCGCTAGCGGCCCTTCCAGTTGGGCTTGCGCTTCTCGGCGAAGGCCTTGGGGCCCTCGATCGTGTCCTCGCTCGCCGCCATGGCGACGAAGGCGGGGTAGTGCTGGTTGCGCATCGCCATCTCGAGCGCCGGCACGTCGAGCGAGCGCATCACCGTCTGCTTGGTGGCGCGCACCGACATCGGCGAACAGGCCAGGATCTCGGCCGCCCAGCGCTTGGCCGCGGTCATCAGTTCGGCGTGCGGCACCACTTCGGTGACGAAGCCCAGGTCGAAGCCTTCCTTGGCGGGCACGTGGCGGCCGGTCAGCATCATGCCCATCGCCTTCTTGAGCGGGATCATGCGGGAGAGGCGCTGCATGCCGCCGGCGCCGGCAGCGAGGCCGACGCGCGGCTCGGGCAGCGCGAACTTGGCCTGGTCGGAGGCGACGATGATGTCGCAGGCGAGCGCGATCTCGAAGCCGCCGCCCATGGCGAGGCCGTTCACAGCGGCGATGACCGGCTTGTCGAGGTCGAAGCGGTTGGCCAGCCCGCCGAAGCCCTTGGCCGGGTGGACCGGCCTCTTGCCGGTCTTGGCCTGCAACTCGGCGTGGTATTTCAGGTCGTTGCCGGCGCAGAAGGCCTTGTCGCCGGCGCCGGTGATGATGGCGACCCACAGGTCGGGGTTGGCCTGAAACGCGTCGAAGGCCTCGACCAGCTCCTGGTTCGCCATGGGGTGGCAGGCGTTGTAGACCTCCGGCCGGTTGATGGTGACGATCATCAGGCGGCCGTCGATGTCGACTTTGCTATATTGACCCATGGCGCTTTGCCTCCCGCATTGGCTTCAGTGAGTGAACGGCGATTTACCGCAAGTTCGGGGTCGGCGGCGATTCATAATCCCGCTGCGTCGCCGAATGATAACCACATGATTGTTGTGGATAATTCTGCGGAGGTCACTTAGCGAGCAACCTTCATCCGGAATCTCTCCCCAGGCGCAGTGGCAAGGCGGAAACCCATGGGTTGTGGCGGCGCGCCTCACCCGTCCGGCGCCGCCGACGCCGGCAGGACGTCGATCCGCAAGATAGGACGGTCTTGCTGTGGGTAAGTTCGGCCCTCGGCGGCACCAGCCCGCCACGCAAGATGTAGTGGCGGCGGCGGCACTGGCAACGGGCGAAAAGGGCCATCGAAGTATGCGGAATCGGGCACTGTTGCCTAGCGGCCACAGGTTCGCCGCGAGTCGTCCATGAAAAGGCCGCGCGCCTTGCACCGCACTAGTTGTGGTGTGTATATTCAGCGCGGAGTTGGTGCTGACCCAGCCCCACCAACGCTCGTAAGATTTCAATAACGAGGGGAAGATCTCATGAAGAAGGCTTTGATGGCCGCCGCTGCGTTCGTTGCGCTGCCGGTCATTGCTCAGGC
>MEMN01000034.1:0-12659 GCA_001767945.1 Alphaproteobacteria bacterium RIFCSPHIGHO2_12_FULL_66_14
AGACCCCGCTGCGGCAGGAAGCGACGGTCCACCAGAAATCGTTGTACGGCAAGCGCAGGCCGTCGCGGGGTGGGCCGAAGGCTGCGCTCGCTTCCAGTAACCCTGCCAACTCGCGGGTTTCGTCGACGCTCAAGAGGCGCTCGCCATGCTTCATGCTCCAGGGAGCCAGCACATCGGAGAGTTTGCCGATCGTGATCTCCGACAGGTCGGTCCGGTTCGACAGCACACCAATGTCCAGGCCCGCCGTGCCGTCGGGCTGCAGGAAAACCTCATAGGTTCGCACCTGCTCGCGCCAGAGTGCATTATAGACCAGCCGGATCCGATTGCGGCCACCCGTTCGGCAGGCCTGCCGGATATCGTCAGCCGCCACATAGGAGAACCAGTTGAAGCTGCGAGCGATCGGCCGGTCGACATTGCGGTCTGCCCGCTGCGCCCAGGCGCTGCTGGCGATGACCAGCACCAGGCCGATCGTTGCCATGAACGTGTGTTTCATCACCAATCCCCCATGGGTCCAAGCATTTTCCGAACCAACTAGGGCAGCAGCACGGCGGGCGAAAGTTGCATAACCCCATAAACTTTAGTAAAGTGAAAGGAATCTCTTCTAAAGTCTTGGTAGAGAACAAGAATATTGACATAAATTGTAGTGGCGTAGCGAGCGATGACCTTTCCCCTCAAGCGCATCGCGGTCGGCCTGTCTCGGCTTGCCGTGGCTTTCCTTTTCGCTGGTGCCATCGTAGCGCCGTCGGACGCCGACGCCCGGTCGGCATCGACGAAGCGCGCCGTGCCGCCGTCCAAGGCGCGCAACATCTCCAAGAAGAAAACAATTCACAACCCGTCGCCGTGGGTGCCCAATCCTGCGGTCTCCGGCAAGGCCGCCTACCTGGTCGTCGATGCCACCAGCGGCCGTGAACTTGTGTCCGAGCAGGCCGATGAGCTTCGCTACCCGGCATCACTCACCAAGCTGATGACGATCTACCTCACTTTCTCGGCACTCGATTCCGGCCGGCTTTCACTGGGCGACAGGCTGCCGGTGTCGTCGAATGCCCTCAACGCGCCGCCGACAAAGATGGGCCTGACGCCCGGCGGTTCGGTCATCGTGCGCGACGCAACGATGGCCCTCGTCACCCGTTCGGCGAACGATGCCGCCGTCGTCCTTGCCGAAGTGCTCGGCGGCGACGAGGCGAACTTTGCCCGCCTGATGACCCAGAAAGCGCGCCAACTCGGCATGAGTTCGACGGTGTTTCGCAACGCGTCCGGCCTGCCCAACCGTGAACAGGTCACGACGGCACGCGATCTGACTCGTCTCGCCAATGCCCTGATGCGCGACTATCCGCACTACTATGCGGTGTTTTCTGTTCAGAGCTACACCTATCGCGGACGGCCGCTCGACAATCACAACCGCATGCTCGGCAGCTACGACGGCGCCGATGGCCTCAAAACCGGCTACACCTCGGCCTCCGGCTTCAACCTCGTGATGTCGGCCATGCGCGACAACCGCCGGCTGATCGGAGTGGTGATGGGCGGCGACAGCGCCGGCCGTCGGGACCGCCAGATGGCCGACCTGATGGACCGCGGCTTTGCCATGGCGCAGTCCATGCAACTCTCAGGCTGGACGGCCCAGCGCAAGCCGCCGTCGGCCCGTTACACCGCCGCGCAATTCGATCCGGGCAGCAGCTTCGCCGAGGCCTATCGTCCGCCGGCGGCTACTGCCAAGACCAATGCCGGCGCGACGCGGCAGGCCAAGGTCAATCCGAAGTACGCAGGCTTCGTGGCTCCTGCCATGTCGGCGGCCGCCATCCCAGCCGCCGGCGATACGCCCACGCTCGGGAGCTGGGTCATCCAGGTCGGCTCGTTCAGCGAAGCCCAGGCCGCGCAACTCGCGCTCGAGCGCGCCGCGGCGTCGCTTCCGGCCAAAGCCAAGTCGGCGGCCGCGATGGTCGACGAAGTGCAGATGGCGAACCGCACCTTCCACCGCGCGCGCCTCACCAACCTCTCGCAGGAACAGGCGATCGACGGCTGCAGGCAGCTCGAGAAGAAGAAGATCTACTGCTCGGCGCTGCAGATCACCGCCTGGAATACGCCAGGCGCTCGCTAAGAGCCCGTTTCAGCCGTCCTACGAACGCCCGCTTGTGACGACGCTGCCATAGCGCCAGGTCCCATAACTCTCCAGTCGGCTGCAGGCGCGCTTGGATCGGCTCGAACACCGAGACCACCGTCATCGCGCCAGCCGTCTTCACTCGAAGCGGTGCGATGCGATAGCCGGGCCCTTCATAGGCCGCCAGCCGGGCGACATCGCGGCGGCTGAGCCCGCCTACGATCGCCCCCGGAACTTCGCCGCGCGGGTCGGGGATCGCGATCGGATAGGTGCCGCCCTTGACCTTGCGCCGCGCGTATCCTGGCAGCCCCGCCGGCGCGTATGCCTGCGGCGGCAAACGGCGCCCGAGCACGAGTGCCGTGATGTCGCGATCGAGCAAGGTGCCGTAGAAGAAGAAGCGCATCAGTGATGGCCGGCCGAGGCATCATCGGGCAGGCTGACGCCGCTGGCCGCCAGCGCCGCCTTGAGGTCGACCATGAGCCGCTGGAGGCCGCTCTCGTCGGCGGCCTCGCAGCGTGCCACAAGGACGGGCTGGGTGTTCGAGGCGCGCAGCAGCCACCAGCCATCCTTCGTGCTCACACGCACGCCGTCGATGTCGGAGAGTTTGGCCCCCGCCTTCAGCAGCCGCGCCTTGACCTCCTCGACGACGCCGAACTTGCGATCATCGGCGCAGTCGAAGCGCAGCTCCGGCGTATTCACAGGCTGCGGCAGGCCATCGCGCATGTCGGCCAGGCTTTCCTTGCTGTTGGCCACGATGTTGAGCAGGCGTAGGCCACAATAGAGCGCATCGTCGAAGCCGTAGAAAGTGTCAGCGAAAAAGACATGGCCGCTCATCTCGCCTGCGAGCGGCGCGCCCATTTCGGCCATCTTGCTCTTGATCAGCGAGTGACCGGTCTTGAACATCATCGGCTTGCCGCCCGCCTTGGCGATTTCGTCGAACAGTACCTGACTCGCCTTGACGTCGGCGATGATGGTGGCGCCGGGGTGACTCTTCAACACGTCGCGCGACCACAGCACGAGGAGCTGATCGCCCCACAGGATGCGGCCCTTGCCGTCGACCGCGCCGATGCGGTCGCCATCGCCGTCGAAGGCGATGCCGAGGTCACAGCCGCGCTTCTTGACCTCGGCGATGAGCTGCTCGAGGTTCTTCGGCACCGTCGGGTCGGGATGATGCGAGGGAAACGTGCCATCGACCTTTTCGTTCAGCACGAAATGCTCGCCCGGCAGTTTGTCTACAACGGCGCGAATCGACACGCCCACGGCGCCGTTGCCGGTGTCCCATACCACCTTGAGCTTCCTCCCGGGCTTCACGTCCCTCAGGAGCCGCGCTGCGTAGTCGGCCAGGATGTCTTTCTTTTCAGCCCTGCCCTGCCCGCTCTCCCAGTCGCCCTTTGCCGCCATTTCCCCCAGCGTTTGGATATCGGCACCGAAGAACGACTTCTTGCCCATCATCATCTTGAAGCCGTTGTAGTCCGGCGGATTGTGCGAACCCGTGATCATGATCCCGCCATCGGCATCGAGATGGTAGACGGCGAAGTAGAGCATCGGCGTTGCGGCGAGGCCGATGCTCGTCACATCAATGCCGGCTTCGGTCAGTCCATCGATGCAGGCTGCGGCAAGCTCCGGCGAACTGAGCCGGCCGTCATAGCCCAACGCGACGTGCGTGCCGCCCTTGCGGCGGACCAGAGTGCCAAGAGTCCGGCCGATAGCGCGTGCATCCGCCGGGTGCACGGTGCCGCCCACGATTCCACGAATGTCGTACTCGCGCAGGATGCTGGGATCGAACTTATGCGCCGTCTGGCTCATGAAATGACTCCGGAAGGGACGTTGACTTTACGTGCGCGGCCGGGGGCGGCCGATCCCCTCGTAGGCAAAGCCCAGGTCGCGCATTTCGTCGGGATTGAAGATATTGCGCAGGTCGACAATGCGTGGCTGGCGCATCAGCTCCTTGATACGCCGCGGATCGAGGCCGCGGAACTCGTGCCACTCGGTGATCACAACCAGCAGATCGGCGCCGCTTGCCGCCTCATATGCCGTCCCGGCAAAGGCGACGCCGGGCAGCATGCGCGCCGCCTCCTTCATCCCCTCGGGATCGAACGCCACAATGGTGGCGCCAGCTGCCTGCAAGGCAGGGACGATGTCGAGCGAAGGAGCGTCGCGCATGTCGTCGGTGTTGGGCTTGAAGGTGAGGCCGAGAACCGCGATCGTGATCCCGGCCACCGAGCCGCCGCAAAAGTCGATGACCTTCCGCGCCATTCGTTTCTTGCGCGCGTTGTTCACTTCGATCACCTGCTCGACGATCGTTTGCGGCGCATTTACCTCGCGCGCAGTGTAGGCGAGCGCCAGCGTATCCTTGGGAAAACACGACCCACCGAAGCCAGGGCCGGGATGGAGGAACTTGCGGCCGATGCGACCATCGAGCCCGATCCCACGCGCCACATCGTGCACATCGGCGCCCACCTTCTCGCAGAGGTCGGCAATCTCGTTGATGAAGGTGATCTTGGTCGCGAGGAAAGCATTGCCGGCGTATTTGGTGACCTCTGCTGTCTCGATGTTGGTGAACACCATCGGCGTCTGGATCAGGTTGAGCGGCCGGTAGACCGCCGCCATCACGTCACGGGCCCGCTGGCTTTCGACGCCGATCACGACCCGGTCGGGCTTCATGAAATCCTCGATCGCGGCCCCCTCGCGCAGGAACTCCGGGTTGGAGGCGACGTCGAAATTGTTCGTCGGCCGGGCCTCGCGGATGATGCGGGCGACTTCGCGGCCTGTACCGACCGGCACCGTCGACTTGGTGACGACAACGGTATATCCGCGGATCGCCTCCGCGATCTCAGCGGCTGCGGCGTAGACATAGCTCAGGTCGGCATGGCCGTCGCCACGACGGGTCGGTGTACCGACGGCAATGAACACTGCGTCGGCGTTACCCACGGCGTCGGCGAGGCCGGTGTCGAAGCTCAGACGGCCTGCCCGCGCATTGTCGGCGACGAGCTTGTCGAGGCCCGGCTCGTAAATCGGTATCTCGCCCTTGCGCAGTCGGGCGACCTTGTCGGCATCCTTGTCGACGCACACGATGTCGTGCCCGAACTGGGCGAAGCAGGCGCCGGATACGAGCCCGACGTAGCCGGAGCCGATCATGGCGATGCGCATGCAATCAGCCTTTCAGCAGCCTGTTGAGGAGAACCCGGGTCTCAACTGCAGTATCGCGGCGATGCAACGCAACAGCGATATTGGCCTCGAGAAAGCCGATGCGCGTGCCACAATCGTAGCGTTGGCCATTGTAGCGCATCGCATGGAACGGCGAGTGCCCGATCATCTTGGCCATGGCATCGGTGAGCTGGATCTCGCCGCCGGCTCCCGTCTCATGCTTCTCGAGATGGTCGAACACTTCGGGCAATAAAACGCTTCGGCCGATCCAGGCCAGAGTAGACGGAGCTTCTTCGGGTTTCGGCTTCTCCACGATGCCGGTCATCTCGGCCAAGCCGTTCTTCTCGTTCCTTGTCGCCACGATGCCGTAGCTCCCGGTCTGTTCACGGGGAACATCCATTACCGCGACGACGTTGCCACCCGTCATCTCGTGCGCTGTGACAAGCTGCGCCGTGCACGTCGGCGAACTGACCATGAGCTCGTCGGGCAATAGGACGGCGAATGGCTCGCGGCCGATCCAGTGGCGCGCGCACCACACAGCGTGTCCGAGGCCGAGCGGCTTCTGCTGACGGGTGAAGATCGCGTTGCCCGCCTTGAGGGTCGCGTTCTGGGTCTGCTTCAACTCCACCGTCTTGCGCCGTTGCTCGAGAGTCGCCTCAAGCTCGTAGGCGGAGTCGAAGTGATCCTCAATCGCGCCTTTGTTGCGGCCGGTAACGAAGACGAACTCCTCGATGCCCGCTGCCAAGCATTCCTCAACCGCGTATTGGATGAGCGGCCGATCGACGACCGTCAGCATTTCCTTCGGCATTGCCTTGGTGGCGGGCAAAAAGCGGGTGCCCAGTCCAGCGACCGGCAGAACAGCTTTACGGACACGCTGCGCCATCTTCATCGACCTCGTTTAGGGAGAGGATTGTATAGACAAATCAATGATTTGACAGAGGTCGTCGGAGTGACAAACCGGGGGCCGCGCTAGATGCCACGCCAATACGGGCCATGGCAAGGTCATCCCCCGAGCAAGACATCCTTGGCCCGGTTGATGCGGGCGGCCAGGTCGGCGCTTCCACCGACGTCAGGGTGCATGCGTTGAATGAGGCGGCGATGGACGGCGCGGATTTCGTCTGCGGTGGCGCCTTCGGCCAAGCCCAGGACGGCCAGCGCCTCGTCGTGTGACATGTCGGTTCGTGGCCCTCCCGGTGGCGGACGGCGGGCACTGCGCCAGTCCGCGCCCAACCGACGGTCGAAGTAGGCTTCGAGCACCTTGAGCGAGTCGGGATCTGCCGCGCAGTCCGCATGCAGCCCGAGCAGCTCGTTGTCCGCGAGCGAGTCCAAAGTGCGGCCGACGAAGCGGCCTGACAGCACCGTGCCGCCGACGTCCCCGGTGCCGTGGTCGATCCAGGCCTGCAGCATGGCGGTGCGAACTTCCGTGCGCTGCCCGGTGCCCGGAGAGCTGAACCCACCGGACGAGCGGTGCCGCGCAGCCCGGGCAATCAATGCGGCAATCACGAAGCCGGCAAGCCCCATCAGCTCGGGCAGCAGCCCGGGCAGAAACCGCACCCCGAAGACCAGCAATCCGCCAACACCTATGGCGCCCAGGACAACGAGAATCGGGCGTAGCAGGCGGGCAAGCGTCGATGGATTGGCACGCAGGAACCAGGCAATGCCGAAGGCCACGGCCGCCAATACGACGAGAGCCAAAAGGATTGCCGGCATGATTCACTGCCGGGGACGCGCCGATCCCGGCGAGGCGGGAGCCGGTACCGGCTGGGCCGGAGTTTGCGACTGCGACTGTTCCAGGCGTTCGCGCTGTATTTCCCGCCAGCGCGCGACGTTGCGATTATGTTCCAGCAAGGTCGCAGCGAAGGAGTGTCCACCCCGACCGTCGGCAACGAAATAAAGTGAGCGATCGCGCGCCGGATTGGTCGCCGCCACGATCGAGGCACGGCCCGGATTGCAGATCGGTCCTGGCGGCAGGCCGGTCACCGCGTAGGTATTGTACGGCGACGTCGACTGCAGATCGGCCCGGGTGAGTTCGCGATTGAACGGGGTCTTGCCTCCGGTCAGGCCGTAAATCGTCGTCGGGTCGCTCTCCAGCTTCATCCGGCGTCGAAGCCGATTGATGAAGACCGCCGATACCTTGGCCCGCTCGGCGGGAATGGCGGTCTCCTTCTCGATGATCGACGCCAGCACCAGAGCGTCGCGCCGTTTCGCCAACGGCAGGCCGGGCGCACGCTTGCGCCACGCGTCATCGAGTGCCTTCTCCATCGCCTCCTTCATGCGCAACAGCAGGCCGTCGCGCGTGTCGTCACGCGAGTAGAAGTAGGTTTCGGGAAGCAGATCACCTTCCTTGACTTCGAGCGTGATCTCACCCGCCAACGCCTCGGTTTTGCGAAGCAGCTCGATGACCTCGGCCGTCGTCATCCCCTCTGGCACCGTCAGCCGGCGCTGCACGACCTTGCCGGACTGCAGAAGATCGACCAAGGCCTGCATCGAGGTCCGTGCCGGAATCTCGTATTCGCCGGCCTTGATGGGCTTGGGAGCGGGGTCGATCATCAGCGCAATACGGAACAGGCGTGCATGCGAGATGATGCCTTCTTCCTGCAGCACCTTTGCCATCGTTACCGGACCCGCGCCACGGGGGATGACAACTGTCTTGGTAGCCTGAAGCGGACCTTCGGCAGTGAGCAACGAATGGCCAAGGAACAACGCGCCACCCATCAGTGTCGCGAACAGGGCGACGAAGAAGAGCACCCAACGGAAATAGCTGAGCACCCTCAGCCTCCGGCGATCAAACGGGACCGAAGATCAACGACGCGTTGGTGCCGCCGAAACCGAACGAGTTGCTAAGGACGTAGCGGACCTTGCGCTGCTTGGCCTGTTTCGGCACCAGGTCGATGTCGCAGCCTTCGTCCGGCTCCTCCAGATTGAGCGTCGGCGGCACGACCTGGTCGTTCATCGACTTGATCGCGTAGATCGCCTCAATGGCGCCGGCCGCCCCCAACAGATGGCCGGTGGCCGATTTGGTCGACGACATCGAAAGCTTGTAGACGTCCTCACCGAAGGTCCGCTTCACGGCACCGAGTTCGATGGTGTCGGCCATGGTCGAAGTGCCGTGGGCGTTCACATAGTCGATCTGGTCGGTATTGATCTTGCCGCGCTTCAGCGCCGCCTTCATGGCGCGCATCGCGCCGTCGCCATCCTCGGACGGGGCCGTGATGTGATACGCATCACCTGAAAGACCATAGCCGACGATCTCGGCGTAGATCTTGGCGCCGCGCTTCTTGGCGTGCTCGTATTCCTCGAGCACCACGCAGCCCGCGCCCTCGCCCATGACGAAGCCGTCGCGCTTCTTGTCCCACGGTCGCGACGCCCGGGTCGGCGTGTCGTTGAAGTCGGTCGAGAGCGCCTTGCAGGCGTTGAAGCCCGCGATACCGATGCGGCAGATCGCGGCCTCGGCGCCGCCGGCCACCATGACATCGGCATCCTCGAGCTGGATGAGCCGCGCCGCGTCACCCAACGCGTGTGCGCCGGTGGCGCAGGCGGTGACGACTGAATGGTTCGGCCCCTTGAAGCCGTACTTGATCGAGACTTGGCCGGAAACGAGGTTGATCAGCGCCGATGGGATGAAGAACGGACTGACCCGGCGCGGCCCCCGCTCCTTCAGCACCAGCGAGGTCTCGTAGATGGTCTGCAGCCCGCCGATGCCAGAGCCGATCATGACACCGGTCCGGTTGCGGCCCTCGCCGTCCTGCGGCTTCCAGCCCGAATCCTCGACCGCCTGTTCAGCCGCTGCCAGGCCAAAAACGATGAAACGGTCGAGTTTGCGCTGGTCTTTGGGCGCTACATAGGTATCGACATTGAAGTGGCCGTTTGCCTTGTCGCCCAAAGGCACCTCACCCGCGATCCTGGTCGCAAGGTCCGACGTGTCGAAGGCCTGGATCGAGCGGATTCCCGACTCGGCCGCAAGCAACCGCCGCCAATTGGTGTCGACGCCATCACCCAGCGGCGTCACCATTCCCATGCCCGTTACGACAACTCGCCTCATCTTCCGCCTTCCCTGCCGCAGGAACTGGCGAAGATCAGGACTTCGCGTTGCTCTTGATGAAGCCGATCGCGTCGCCGACTGTCTGGATCTTCTCGGCCGCATCGTCCGGAATCTCGATGGCGAATTCTTCCTCGAACGCCATCACCAGCTCCACGGTATCGAGGCTGTCGGCGCCCAGATCGTCGATGAATTTCGCATCTTCCTTCACCTGCGCCGCTTCGACGCCGAGATGCTCCACCACGATCTTCTTAACGCGCTCGGCAATGTCGCTCATTCTCTTGTCCTTCCCGTGTCTTCAAATACCGTTTCGCCGAAGGGGGCTGGCGATTTCCGGCGTTCCTAACATAGCTCCCCGGCCATTGGCTAGGGTCGAAAAGCCCACAGAATCAGGCACTTGTAGCCCTTATCCGAGAGTGGGCCGGTCAAATCATCGCCATACCGCCGTTGATGTGCAGCGTCTGGCCGGTGACGTAGGCTGCCTCTTCACTCACCAGATAGACCACACCGGCGGCGATCTCGTCGGGTGTCCCCAGCCGGTCGGCGGGCACCCGGGCAAGAATGCCCTTCTTCTGCTCGTCGGTCAGTCCGTCGGTCATCGGCGTCGCGATGAAGCCCGGGGCCACGCAATTGACCGTGATGCCGCGCGAGGCGAGTTCCTGGGCCAGCGACTTCGACATGCCGATGAGGCCGGCCTTGGCGGCTGCATAGTTGGCCTGGCCGGGATTGCCGGTGACCCCGACGATCGAGGTAATGCTGACGACCCGGCCGAAACGGCGTTTCATCATGCCGCGCATAACGGCACGGGTCAGGCGGAAGGTGCCGGTGAGGTTCACCTGGAGCACCTTTTCCCATTCCTCGTCCTTCATGCGCATCGAAATGTTGTCGCGCGTGATGCCGGCGTTGTTCACCAGGATGTCGAGCTTGCCCATCGCCGCTTCGGATTCCTTGGCAAGGCGATCGATGTCGGCCGCATCGTCCATCCTGGCGGCAACAACATGCGTGCGCTCGCCGAGCGACGCCTTGAGCTGTTCCAGCGCCTCGGCACGCGTGCCGGACAGGGTAACGGTCGCACCCTGCCGGTGTAGTGCGCGGGCGATCGCACCGCCGATGCCGCCGGAAGCGCCGGTGACGAGAGCTGTCTTTCCGCTCAGGTCGAACATGGGCTTCCCTCCCTCAGACGGTCTTCAGAAAAGCTTCGATGTCCGCAGGCGCATTCAGGAAGAGGCCCGTCATGTCCTTGTCGATACGCTTCACGAGGCCAGACAGCACCTTGCCCGTGCCGCACTCGACCAGCACCTCGACGCCCTTCGATTTCATATATTGCACACTCTCGCGCCAACGCACGAGGCCGGTCACCTGTTCGACCAGCCGCTGCTTGATGGCCGCCGGATCGCTGATCTCGGAGGCGAGCACGTTGGCGACCAGCGGCACCCGCGGCGGCATCAACGTCACTCCCTCAAGTGCAGCCTTCATCGCATCGGCCGCCGGCTGCATCAGCGAGCAATGAAAAGGCGCGCTCACGGGCAGCAACATACCGCGCTTGCAGCCTCGCGCCTTGGCCGCCTCGATTGCCCGCTCGACGGCGGCCTTGTGGCCACTCACGACGACCTGTCCGCCGCCATTGTCGTTGGCAACGGCGACCACTTCGCCCTGCGCCGCCTCCTCGCAAGCAGCCATCGCCGGCTCCAGTTCGATGCCGAGCAGGGCCGCCATGGCGCCGACGCCGACCGGAACGGCCTTCTGCATCGACTGCCCGCGCAGCTTGAGAAGACGCGCGGCATCTGCAACTTTCAGCGTCCCAGCCGCCGCCAGGGCCGAATATTCTCCCAGGGAATGGCCGGCGACATATGAGGCCATTGCCGGCAGCGGCTTGCCACCGTCCTTCTCCAGGATGCGCACGACTGCCAGGCTGACGGCCATCAGCGCCGGCTGGGCGTTCTCGGTCAGGATCAGGTCGCTTTCCGGCCCCTCCCGCATCAACTTGGACAGATTCTGCTTCAGCGCCTCATCGACTTCACCGAAGACGTCCCGGGCGGTGGCGAAGGCCGTCGCAAGGTCTGCGCCCATGCCAACGGCCTGCGATCCCTGACCCGGAAAGACGAAAGCCCGACTCATGCGCGATTTCCCCCTGATTTGACGCGAATTGGCGCAGTCATACCGGGGTACAGGGCGCAGTCAAGGCGGGCCGGGAACAGCTTGATTTCAGGCCGCAGGCCTGTATAACCCCCGCTCTTCGGGGCCTGAATCGGCCCCGATCTCCTTGCCGGTTCAAGCATTCTGCGAAGGACCGGCTAGACCCGGGCGGTTGCCGGTCGATCCTCTTGAGGACGCGACGAACTCCGGGTCACCAAACAGCCATAAGGAGCCGAAACTACATGGCACTTTACGAAAACGTCTTCATTGCGCGTCAGGATGTCCCGCAGACGCAGGTGGAGACTCTCACCAACCAGTTCGCCGAAATTGTCACCGGCCTGGGCGGCACCGTCTCCAAGAAGGAGTACTGGGGCCTCCGTTCGCTGACCTATCGGATCAAGAAGAACCGCAAGGGTCACTATACCCTGCTCAACATCGACGCGCCCTCCGCTGCCGTGAAGGAGATGGAGCGCACGATGTCGATCAACGAAGATATCATCCGCTTCCTGACCGTGCGCGTCGATGCGCTCGAGGAAGGCCCTTCGGCCATCATGGTCCGCAGCGCCGAGAAGTCCGACCGTCCGGGTGGCGACCGTTGGGGCGATCGTCCGCCGCGTCGCGAACGTCCTCGCTTCGGCGATGAAGGCGGCGCGCCGCCCGTTGTCGCCGCCATCACGGGAGACGAAGAATGAGCGCCCAACGCCGTCCCTTCACGCGCCGCCGCAAGAGCTGCCCGTTCTCCGGCGCCAACGCGCCGGTCATCGACTACAAGGACGTGCGCCTGCTGCAGCGCTTCGTCTCCGAGCGCGGCAAGATCGTGCCCAGCCGCATCTCGGCGGTGTCGTCGAAGAAGCAGCGCGAACTCGCCCAGGCGATCAAGCGCGCGCGCTTTCTGGCGCTCCTGCCCTACCTCATCGCCTAGCCGGGGGACCGAATCATGCCGATGAACGTCATCCTGCTGGAGCGCGTGCCCAAGCTCGGTCAGATGGGCGATGTCGTGAAGGTGAAGCCAGGCTTCGCCCGCAACTTCCTGCTGCCGCAGAAGAAGGCGCTGCGCGCCACCAAGGACAACATTACCTACTTCGAATCGCAGCGTAAGACACTCGAGGCCCAGAACCTCGAACGTCGCCAGGAAGCAGAGGCCGTCGGCGGCAAGATGAGCGACCTCAAGGTCGTCCTCATCCGCCAGGCATCTGAAGCCCTGCAGCTCTACGGCTCGGTGACCTCGCGCGACATCGCCGA
>MEMN01000034.1:12684-18872 GCA_001767945.1 Alphaproteobacteria bacterium RIFCSPHIGHO2_12_FULL_66_14
GATCAAGAGCCTGGGTGCCCACAAGATCAAGGTCCACCTCCATCCCGAGGTCACGATCGAGATCACCGCCGTGGTGGCGCGTTCGGTCGACGAGGCCGAATTCCTCGCCAAGGGTGGCGCACTGGTCGCCGAGAACGAGCGCGCGGCGCTCGAGGCGGCGGAAGCCGCCAAGCGTGCCGCCGAACAGGCGGCCGCGCTGTTCGAGGCCAAGCCGGCCGAGGGCGAGAGCGCCGAGACTCCGGCCGCCAGCGAGGAAGCGCCGGCCGAAGAGAAGTAGAACGCGTGCCGTCCGGCACCGTGTCCATCATCGAACGCATGCCATCGTCCCGCGGTGGCATGCGTTTTCTTTTGTGTCTGCCTCATAGGTCCCAGCCGTGATCTGGCGCCTGGGCGCGCTGGCAGTCGCCAGAGTCGTGGCGCTGCCGCTGCTCGGCGTCGCGTCGAGTCTCCTGTCGTGGCAGGGCGACCTGTGGCGGCATATCGCCGAGACTCAGCTTTCCGACATCGTGTCAAACACCATCGTCCTGCTGGTGGGCGTCGGCCTCGGCACGACGATCATAGGCACCGGCACGGCATGGCTGGTCACGATGTGCCGCTTTCCCGGCAGCCGGACGATGCAATGGGCGCTGCTGCTGCCGCTGGTGCTTCCGACCTACATCATCGGCTATGCCTACGCCGATCTCCTGGCCTTCGCCGGCCCGCTTCAGGCGGCGGTGCGTGCCGGAACCGGATGGGGCCGAGGGGACTACTGGTTCCCGGACCTCGGCTCGGCCAGCGGCGTCGCGCTGCTGTTCACCCTTGTCCTCTATCCCTACGTATATCTGGCAGCGCGCGCGGCGTTCCTGGTGCAGTCGCAGGCGCTGCTCGAGGCCAGCCGCATTCTGGGTCATGGCCCGTGGCGGACGTTCCTGCGCGTCGCCCTGCCGCTGGCGCGCCCTGCGATCGCAGCGGGCGTGACGCTGGCGCTCCTCGAGGCGCTCGCCGACTTCGGGACCGTGCAGTACTACGGCGTTCACACCTTCACGACGGCGATCTACCGAACCTGGTACGGCATGGGAAACCGCGATGGAGCCGCCCAGATCTCGCTTGTCCTGATCGCTATCGCCGCGCTGCTGATCCTGATCGAGCGTCGGTCGCGCGGCCGTGCCCGCTTTCACGTCGCATCCGGCCTGCGCCATCATGCCGAGCCCGTCGCCCTGGCGCCGTGGCCGGCCGCAGCGGCCGCCTTGGCCTGCCTTCTGCCCGTCCTGATGGGGTTCGCTCTGCCGACACTTCATCTCGGGCAGTTGGCCCTCACGTCCGGCGTGGCGCTCGGCGACCAGCGCTTCCTGGCCGACGCCACCAACAGCCTCGTCCTGGCGACGATCGCGGCCATGGCCATCGTGGTGCTGGCTCTGTTCCTGAGCTACGCCGGCCGCCTGGTCCGCCGCCGCGGACTGAATCGCGTGATCGAGTTCGCGTCGCTGGGCTATGCCATCCCGGGGGCCGTGATCGCCGTCGGTGTCCTGCTGCCACTGGCCTCGGCCGACCATGGCATCAACCGGCTCACGCAGGAATTGTTCGGCCTGCCGAGCGGCCTGCTACTGAGCGGCACGGCCTTCGCCCTGCTGGTCGCCTACGTCGTGCGATTCCTGGCCGTCGGCATGGCCAACATCGCACCGGGACTTGCCGCCATCGATCCCGCGATGGATTCGAGCGCGCGTGTGTTGGGCGCCCACCCCCGCCAGGTCCTGCGCTATATTCATCTGCCGATGCTGCGAGGGCCGGCACTGACGGCGGGCGTTATCGCCTTCGTCGAGGTCCTGAAGGAACTGCCGGCCACGCTGCTGATCCGGCCCTTCAATTTCGACACGCTGGCGGTCGGCGTCTACCGCTTCGCTTCCGACGAGCGCCTCGCCCAGGCGGCGGTCGGCGCCATCGTGATCGTCGCCGTTTCGCTTCTGCCCGTGATCCTGCTCAGCCGCGCGATCGCGGCTCCGCCACCCTACTCGGTCGAACCTACTTCCAGCCCGCCCGGTCCATGATCTTGAGCGCCTCGGCGTTGTTCTGAGCGAACACGCGGGCATTGAGCTGATCCTCCTTGAAGGTGCCGAGGGACTTCAGCTCAGCCGACAGTTCGACGCCGGCGATCACGGGATACTCCGAATTGCCGTCAGCGAAGTACTTCTGCGCCGTGGGCGAGACGAGGTACTCGAGGAATTTCACGGCAGCTTCCTTATTGGGAGCGTATTTGGCGACGCCACCGGCACTGAGATTCACATGCGTGCCGCGATTTGCCTGGTTCGGGAAGATCACGCCCACCTTCGCCGCCACTTCGCGATCCTCCGGCTTCTTCGAGCGCATCAGATTGACGTAGTAGTAGGTGTTGGAAACGCCGAGTTCCGCCTCTCCCGCGGCAACGCCCTTGATCTGGTCCGTGTCGCCCCCGCGCGGCGAGCGGGCGAAGTTGGCGACGACCCCCTTGGCCCACGCTTCGGTTTTCTCGGGACCGAGCGCCGCCAGGATCGAGCCGACGAGCGACTGGTTGTAGATGTTGCCCGAGGAGCGAATCAGCAGCTTGCCTTTCCATTTCGGGTCGGCCAGGTCCTCGTAATTCTTTGGCCCATTGGCTGCCGTCAGCTTCTCCTTGTTGTACACAATGACACGCGCGCGCTTGGAGAAGCCGAACCAGGTGTTGTCGGGATCGCGCAGATGCGCGGGAATCGCCTTGGCGAGGACAGGCGAATTCACTGCCTGCAACAGGCCCATCTCCCGGGCACGCTCGATGCGGCCGGCATCGACGGTGATGAAGACGTCACACGGGCTCTTGTCGCCTTCGGTGCGCAGACGCTGCACGAGCGGATCCGGCTCGGCGTCGATGCGGTTGATCTTGATGCCGGTCAGGTCGGCAAAATTGCCGTACAGCGCCTCGTCGGTCTTGTAGTGCCGCGCTGAATAGAGGTTGAGGGTGCGCGGCGCTTGCGCCCTTGAGTGCTGCGGAATGATCAGACCAAGGCCGGAGGAAAGTCCGGCGGCCATCAGGATGCGTCGCTTCACTTGAGTCTCCAGTTGCGAGTGAGTGTCAATCACGTGGTTGCTAGCATCCAATCATAGAGACTGCAAATCGTTTGCAATTGTTCTACATCAAAAAAAGCGGTATTTACCTTTCGACCTTTGCCTTGAAATTGCCATTTGCCTTAACATTTCACTGAACGACCGTGTGAGTTGCGGGAGGCGTCCGCCACCCGACAGATCGTTGCCCCGGGGGGAACGATAATGCTGTTAGCCAAGGTCCTTGCCCGCGTCTTGGGCGAAGGTGAATTAACGATCATAGATGCGAGCGGGCGACCGCATCGCATCGTGGGTGATCGGCCGGGCCCTGCGGTCACCATGCGAATTCATAGCTGGTGGACCGGCATCCGCCTCGCTCTTCGGCCGAGGCTCGCGTTCGGCGAGTCCTATATGGATGGCAAACTCAGCGTCGAGCACGGCGACATCTACGATTTGCTCGATCTCCTGGGACGCAACATCGCCGCGCTGGAAGCTTCTCCCCTGGTGCGCTGGTCGTTCGCCCTCCAGAAGCTCCTGCGGACGCTGGAACAGTACAATCCCATCGGTCGGGCGCAGCGCAACGTGGCCCATCACTACGATCTCAACGACCAGCTCTACGACTTCTTCCTCGATCGCGACCGCCAGTATTCCTGTGCCTATTTCACGACGCCCGGCGAGAGCCTGGAGCAAGCCCAGATCGACAAGAAACGCCATATCGCGGCCAAGCTGCTGCTGAAACCCGGCCAGCGCGTGCTCGACATCGGCTCGGGTTGGGGCGGCATGGGTTTGTTCCTCTCCCAGCAGTTCGGCGTCGATGTGACCGGCGTTACGCTCTCGAAAGAACAACACGCGGTTTCAAGCCGGCGCGCGCTCGAGGGCGGCGTTGCTGACCGGGTGCGGTTCAAGCTGCTCGACTATCGCCAGGAGCCGGGCCGGTACGACCGTATCGTCTCGGTCGGCATGTTCGAGCATGTCGGCGCCGCCCATTATCTAGAGTACTTCACCAAGGTGAAGGAGCTGCTGACCGACGACGGCGTGATGCTGCTGCATTCGATCGGCCGCATGGAACCGCCGGGCGGCACGAATACCTGGCTGCGCAAGTACATCTTCCCGGGCGGCTATACGCCGGCCCTGTCCGAGGTCCTGGCGGCGATCGAGAAGCTCGATCTGTGGGTAACCGACATCGAGATCCTTCGCCTGCACTATGCGGAAACAATCCGTCACTGGCGCCAGCGCTTCCAGGCCAGCCGCGAGAAGGTCAAGCAGACCGCCGGTTATGACGAGCGCTTCTGCCGCATGTGGGAATTCTATCTCGCCGGTTGCGAGGTTTCTTTTCGATACATGAATCAGATGGTGTTCCAGATACAGATCGCCAAGCGCCAGGACGCCGTGCCGCTGACCCGCGATTATATGGCGAATGCCGAGCACAGCGCCGGCGCGACACCGTCGATGGCGGCCGAGTGACCAAGACACTCGGTTGTCCCCAGGTTTCAGGCTATCCTAGAAAGGCCACTGCATTAGCGGTGGTGAAGGTCCCCTCGCGTCCGTAACAAGGGCTCACATGGAGCCATTGAAAGACTCGACCAACGTCACACGCCTCCCAGGCGCCGAGGATACTCGGCTGCGCGAGCCGCCGCACAATTTCGAGGCCGAGCAGGCGCTTCTGGGTGCCATCCTCGTCAACAACGCCGCCTATCAGCGCGTGGCGGAGTTCCTGCGCCCCGAGCACTTCGCCGACCCGCTGCACGGCAAGCTCTTCGATTCTCTGTCCCGCCTGATCGAGCGCGGCCAGGTGGTGAGTGCCGTCACCCTGAAAACCTACGTCGAGCAGGACGAAGCGATGAAGTCGGCCGGCGGCGCAGCGCCATACCTCGCCCGACTGGCCGCTGCTTCGGTACATGTCATCGACGCTGCCGCTTTCGGGCGCACCGTGCACGACCTCTATCTGCGGCGCCAACTCGTCGATCTCGGCGAAGAAGTCGTGAACGGCGCTTTCGGCGGCGACGTCGACGAGACGGCGCTGCACCAGATCGAGAACGCGGAAAAGAAGCTGTTCGAACTCGCGACCACAGGCCAGACCGAAGGCGGCTTCAAGCCGTTCCGCGCCGCGCTCACCGAAGCAACCATCGCGGCCGAAGCGGCCTACCACCGGGTCGGTCAGCTGACCGGCGTAGCCTCCGGCCTGTTCCAGCTCGACCAACTCCTGGGTGGCCTCCACCGGTCGGACCTCATCATCCTCGCGGGACGGCCCTCCATGGGGAAAACCGCCTTGGCGACGAACATCGCCTTCAATGCCGCCCGCGCCTATCGCGAGGAACATGGTGAGGACGGCAAACCCAAGCCCGTCGATGGTGCGGTGGTCGGCTTCTTCTCCCTCGAAATGTCGTCGGAGCAGCTCGCCACACGAATGCTCGCCGAGCAGGCGGAAGTGCCGTCCGAGAAGATCCGCAAGGGTGAACTGATCAGTGGCGATTTCGACAAGGTCCTGTCGGTCAGCCAGCAGCTCGAGCACCTGAACTTCTTCATCGACGACACACCCGCGCTCTCCATCGCCGCCCTGCGAACCCGGGCACGTCGATTGAAGCGCACTCACGGGCTGGGGCTGCTCGTGGTCGACTATCTCCAACTCCTCAACCCCTCCGGCAGATCGCGCCAGGAGAACCGCGTGCAGGAAGTCTCCGAAATCACGCGCGGCCTGAAGACGCTGGCCAAAGAGCTCGACGTGCCGGTGCTGGCACTGTCCCAGCTCAGCCGTGCGGTCGAGCAGCGCGAGGACAAGCGACCGCAACTCGCCGATCTGCGCGAGTCGGGTTCGATCGAGCAGGACGCCGACGTCGTCATGTTCGTCTACCGCGAGGAATACTATCTCACGCGCTCGGAGCCGACGCGTCGTGCCGAGGAGAACGACCAGCGCTTCAATGAGCGCCACGAAGCATGGCGTCAGCGCTGCGAGCAGACCTACGGCAAGGCCGAAGTGATCGTGGCCAAGCAGCGGCACGGCCCTACCGGAGTCGTGCGCCTGGCTTTCGAGGGCCAATTCACCAAATTCGACAACCTGCCCGCCGACGAGGAACGGCCGGGCGGTCCGGCTTTCTAGGCCGTTCGATGTCCTCTCCCGTCGACGACGCCTCGCGCCGGGCCGGCGCGATCCTGACAAT
>MEMN01000034.1:18881-25505 GCA_001767945.1 Alphaproteobacteria bacterium RIFCSPHIGHO2_12_FULL_66_14
CGCGATCGCCGCCAACTGGCGCGGCCTGCGCGACGCCGGCCGAGCCGGCGGCCGCCCGGTCGATTGCGCCGCGGTGCTCAAGGCCGATGCCTACGGTACCGGGCTCGCGGTCGTGGGCCCGAGGTTGGCGGCCGAAGGCTGCCGGCAGTTCTTCGTGGCGCATATCGACGAAGCCATCGAACTGCGACGCGCGGTGCCCGACCATCCCATCTATGTCCTGAACGGACTGCTCGCCGGCACCGAGCCGGACTTCGTCGAGCACGGCCTCACGCCCGTGCTCAATCATCTCGGCCAGCTCAATGCCTGGCGTGCCGCGGCGCAACGCTTCAACCGGGCACTCGACGCCGTCATCCACCTCGACACCGGCATGAACCGGCTGGGCTTCGGGCCAGACGACGCCCAGGCACTGATCAACGAACGCGGCCGCCTGCGCGGCCTGCGGCTGGCGTTGTTCATGAGTCATCTCGTGGCCTCCGAGGAGCAGGCCAACCCGATCAACGGCGAGCAGCTTTCCCGCTTCCGCACCTTCGTCAAGGCGATGCCCGGCGCGCCGGCATCCCTGGCGAACTCCTCCGGCATCTTTCTCGGACCCGACTATCACTTCGACCTCATGCGGCCGGGCGCCGCCCTCTACGGAATCAATCCGCTGCCCGGACAGGCCAATCCGATGCTGCCGACCGTGACCCTGCAGGCGCGCATCCTCCAGGTCCGTCGCGTTGACGCTCTGCAGACCGTTGGATACGGTGCCGCCTGGCGCGCAGCGAGGCCCACGCGCGTCGCCACCATCGGTCTCGGATATGCCGACGGCTACTTCCGCGCACTGGTCAACCGTAGCGTCGTGTACATCGCCCAACAGCCCGTGCCCGTGATCGGCCGCATCTCCATGGATCTCGTGACGATCGACGTGACCGAGGTGGCGGAAGCCCACTCGCAGCCGGGCGATTCCGTCGAGGTGCTGGGCCCCAACCTGTCGCCCGACGACCTCGCCGAGCGGGCGCGCACCAACGGATATGAGATCATGACGGCGCTCGGCCGGCGCTATCATCGCGTGTATGTCGAAGGCCGGGGCGACGCAGCGGGAGAAGAGGCGTGAACATTCCGCTGCTGACGGTTCTGGGCCGCATGACGCTGGCGTTCCTGGAAGCCATTGGGGCTGTCACGTCGTTCGCCTTCCAGGCGATCCGGCTCGCGGTGCAGCCGCCATTCTACCGCCGGCAATTGGTCCGCCAGATGCTGGAGATCGGCTACTATTCGCTGCCCGTGGTCGGGTTGACGGCGATCTTCACCGGCATGGTGCTGGCGCTGCAGAGCTACACCGGCTTTGCCCGCTTCTCGGCCGAAAGCGCCATTCCGAACGTGGTGGTGGTCTCGCTCACCCGCGAACTGGGCCCGGTTCTGGCCGCCCTCATGGTCGCCGGCCGGGTCGGTGCCGCGATGGCGGCGGAGATCGGGACGATGCGCGTCACCGAACAGATCGACGCGCTCACCACGCTCTCCACCAACCCCTTCAAGTACCTGGTCGTGCCGCGCCTGATCGCCGGCATCGTCACCCTGCCGATCCTGGTGCTGATTGCCGACATCATCGGCGTGCTGGGCGGCTTTCTCGTCGGCGTCTACAAGCTCGACTTCAACGACACCGCCTACCTGCGCAACACGCTGGATTTTCTGGAGTTCCAGGATGTGTTCTCGGGCCTCGTCAAGGCCGCGGTGTTCGGGTTCCTGATTACGCTGATGGGCTGCTACCACGGCTACACGTCAAAGGGGGGCGCCCAGGGCGTTGGCATGGCAACCACCAACGCCGTCGTCTCGGCGTCGATCCTGATCCTCACTTTCAACTACTTCATCACCGAAGCGTTTTTCGCCCGATGAACGCCAGCCCATCCGCTGCCGACTCCTCCAAGATCTCGCTGCGCGACGTCGCCAAGTCCTTTGGTCCCAAGAAGGTCCTGCAGGGCGTCGACCTCGACGTGGCGGTGGGCGAATCGATGGTCGTGATCGGCGGTTCGGGCAGTGGCAAGTCGGTGCTGCTGAAGTGCATTCTCGGCCTGATGGCTCCCGACCGGGGCTCGATTCGCATCGATGGCGAGGAGACCGTCGATTTCAATGATCGCGGTCGTGCCCGCGTCATGCGCAAGTTCGGCATGCTGTTCCAGGGCGGCGCTCTCTTCGATTCGCTGCGCGTGTGGGAGAACGTCGCTTTCGGCCCGATCCAGAGCGACGGCATGAACACGGAAGAGGCGCGCGAAGTCGCCGTCGCCAAGCTGGGCGCCGTCGGCCTCGGGCCGGAAATCGGCGAATTGTTCCCGTCCGAACTTTCCGGTGGCATGCAGAAGCGCGTGGCGCTGGCCCGCGCCATCGCGCGCGAACCCGAGATCATCTTCTTCGACGAGCCGACGACCGGCCTCGATCCCATCATGGCCGACGTCATCAACGACCTGATCGTCAAATGCGTGAGCGACCTCGGCGCCACCGCCATATCGATCACCCACGACATGGCGAGTGCGCGCAAGATCGGCCACCGCATCGGCATGCTCTACGATGGCCGGCTGATCTGGCAGGGCCCGGTCACCGACATCGACCACTCCGGCAATGCCCATGTCGACCAGTTCATCCATGGCCGCGCCGAGGGGCCGATCCGCATGCAGGTCCGGAAGCTCTGACATGGCGCGCCAGATGAAGCGCTTCGTCTGCCAGTCGTGTGGCTCCGTCACAACCAAATGGAACGGTCGCTGCGAGTCCTGCGGCGAGTGGAACACCATCACCGAGGAGTCGGCGCCCGCTCCCGGCCCGGCCGGCGGCGGCCTGGCGCGCGGCGGCAAAGGCCGGCTGCTCGAATTCGCCGGCCTCACCGGCACGACACCGCAGCCGCCGCGCTACAAGAGCGGCATCGCCGAGTTCGACCGCGTCTGCGGCGGCGGGCTGGTGGTGGGTTCGGCGCTTCTGATCGGCGGCGACCCCGGTATCGGCAAGTCGACTCTGCTGCTGCAGGTGGCGGCGGCACTGGCGCGCCAGCACACGGCCTGCGCCTACATTTCCGGCGAAGAGGCGCTCGACCAGGTCCGCCTGCGGGCCGAGCGACTGGGCCTGGGCGATGCGCCGGTGCAGCTGACGGCCGCCACCTCGGTGCGCGACATCGTGGCGACTCTGGAGCGCGCCGACGCGCCCAAGGTGGCGGTGATCGATTCCATCCAGACCATGTGGCTCGACACGGTCGACAGCACGCCGGGCACCGTCACGCAGGTGCGCGCCTCCTCGCAGGCGCTGGTCGAACTGGCCAAGCGGCGCGGCATCGCCGTGCTGCTGGTCGGTCACGTCACAAAGGACGGCGCCATCGCCGGCCCTCGCGTGCTCGAGCACATGGTCGACACGGTGCTCTATTTCGAAGGCGAGCGCGGCCACCAGTTCCGCATCCTGCGCACGGTCAAGAACCGCTTCGGCCCGACCGACGAGATCGGCGTGTTCGAAATGTCGGACCGCGGCCTCTCCGACGTCGCCAACCCGTCGGCGCTGTTCCTGGGCGAGCGTCGCGGCAATGTCTCGGGCGCCTGCGTCTTCGCCGGCATCGAGGGCACGCGACCGCTTCTGGTCGAGATCCAGGCGCTGGTGTCGCCGTCGTCCTTCGGTACGCCGCGGCACGCCGTGGTCGGCTGGGATTCCAACCGACTCGCCATGGTGCTGGCCGTGCTCGAGGCGCGCTGCGGCGTCGCTATCGGCGCCAACGACGTCTATCTCAACGTCGCCGGCGGTCTGAAGATCGGCGAGCCGGCCGCCGACTTGGCGGTTGCCGCGGCCGTCGTCTCGTCGCTGGCCGACGAGCCGGTACCCGCCGAAATGGTGGTCTTCGGCGAGATCGGCCTCGGCGGCGAGGTTCGCCCGGTGGGTCAGCGAGAGGCGCGGTTGCGCGAGGCAGCGAAGCTCGGCTTCCGCAGCGCCCTGGTGCCGCGCGGCCGCGCCGGCACGGCACCCTCACCACGGCCGTCCGAGGGCATCGCCATTGACGAAATCGAGCATCTGACCGACCTTGTGGCTCGCTTTCAGCCGGCCGACCGGGCCCCCAAGCGCCCGCGGCGTGAGGGTGCTGCGGACCGACGGCGCGACTAGTCACGGAGCGTACGGGGTCGATGGAACAGCTTGGAATCACCGTTTTCGACGTCGCCGTCATCGCCGTGGCCGTGTTTGGCGCCGCCATCGGCATGTCGAGCGGCTTTGCGCACGCCATCCTGTTCATCGGCTCGTGGATCGGCGCCGGCTGGATTGCCTGGCGGTATTCAAAGGTCGTGCAGCCCGAGGTCGAGCAGCTCGTCGGCAGCACCGAACTGGCCTATTTCATCGCCATGCTGGCGGTTTTCGTGGCCGCCCTGATCGTCCTGGTGATGCTCACGAACGCGCTGTCGCGCTCGATCAAGGCGAGCCCGCTCGGCAAGCCCGACCGCATCCTGGGGGCAGGTTTCGGCGTCCTGTGCGCCTGGGTGGTGCTGGGCGTTGCCTTCCTGTTTTACGGCTATCTCGGCCCCCGGACGCTGCCGCCGGCCGTCGAGGGCGCCGCCACTTTCCCGATGATCAGGGAAATGGCCACTTTCGTCGAACCCCACCTGCCCACAGGCTTCCGGAACCGGCTGCAGCGGCCGGGTATGGAAACCGGCGGCGGCACGGCCTCGCCGGCATCCCCCGCCGCCCCCACCGCCCCCGCCGAGGAGCCGGCAGCGACCGAGCCGGACAAGGAAGACACCAAACCGCCGCAGTGAGTTATCCTTGATGGCGCAACCGGCAGGTCCCAGATATAACCCCGCCGTGCCAGACACCTCGAAGCGCCCCGACCACGACCTCGACAAGTTTCACGAGGAATGTGCGTTGTTCGGCATCTACGGCACGTCGGACGCCGCCGCCCATGCCGCCCTGGGTCTCCATGCCCTGCAGCACCGCGGCCAGGAGGCTGCCGGCATCGTCACCTTCGACGGCCGTCACTTCCACGACCACCGCGCGCCCGGACTGGTCGGCGACATCTTCGGCGAACAGCCGGTCATGGCCCGCCTGAAGGGCTATTCGGCGATCGGCCACACCCGCTACGCCACCACCGGCGGCGCGTCCGACCGCAACATCCAGCCGATCTTCGCCGACTTCGATTTCGGCGGCCTGGCACTCGCCCACAACGGCAACCTCACCAACGCCTATCTCCTGCGCAAGGAGCTGGTGCGCATCGGCTGCCTGTTCCAGTCGACCACCGACACCGAAGTCATCAACCACCTGGTCGCCCGCTCCGATTATTCGACGGTGCAGGACCGGCTGATCGACGCGCTCGGCAAGGTCAAGGGCGCCTACTCGCTGCTGCTGCTGACCAACGAGGCGCTGATCGGCGTGCGCGATCCCTTGGGCGTGCGGCCGCTGGTCCTGGGCAAGCTCGAGGATTCCTGGATCCTGACCTCCGAGACCTGCGCCCTCGACATCATCGGCGCCCGCTTCGAGCGCGACGTCGAGCCCGGCGAGATCGTCATCATCGACGGCCACGGCCCGCGTTCGATCAAGCCCTTCACGAAGCAGCCGCGCCGCTTCTGCGTCTTCGAGCACATCTATTTCGCCCGCCCCGACTCGCGCCTCGAGGGCGTCGGCGTCTACGAGGCGCGCAAGCGCATCGGCCTGGAACTGGCGATGGAAAGTCCGGTGCCGGCCGACGTCGTCGTGCCGGTCCCCGACTCCGGCGTGCCGGCGGCGATCGGCTACGCCCAGGGCTCCGGCCTGCCGTTCGAACTCGGCATCATCCGCAACCATTATGTCGGCCGCACCTTCATCGAGCCGGCCGACCACATCCGCCACCTCGGCGTGCGCCTCAAGCACAACGCCAACCGCGCGCTGATCGAAGGCAAGCGCGTGATCCTGGTCGACGATTCGATCGTGCGCGGCACGACCTCGAAGAAGATCGTCGAGATGGTGAAGCAGGCCGGCGCCCGCGAAGTACACATGCGCATCGCAGCACCACCGACCACCCATTCGTGCTTCTACGGCATCGATACGCCCGAGCGCGACAAGCTCTTGGCCTCGCACTACGACGTCGCCGGCATGGCGAAGTTCATCGGCGTCGATTCGCTGGCCTTCGTGTCGATCGACGGCCTCTACCGCGCCATGGGCCTGCCCGGCGGCCGCGACCCCCAGCAGCCCGCCTTCTGCGACGCCTGCTTCACCGGCGACTATCCGATCTCGCTCGACGACCAGATCGGCATAGAAGATCGCCAACTCTCCTTCCTCGCCGAAACCGCCTGAGCCTGCCGTCATGACTGCCGCCCCCGACGGCAAGACCGGCCGTCTCGCCGGCCGCCTTGCACTGATCACCGGCGCCTCGCGGGGCCTCGGTGCGGCTGCCGCCCTGGCCTTCGCCGGCGAAGGCGCACACTGCGTGCTGGTCGCCCGCACTGTGGGCGGGCTGGAGGCGATGGACGACAGGATCAAGGCGCTGGGCGGCTCGGCCACGCTGGTGCCGCTCGACGTCACCGACGGTCCCGGCATCGATCGCCTCGGCGCCGCGCTCCATGAACGCTTCGGCCGGCTCGACGTGCTGCTGGGCAATGCCGGTGTCCTGGGTGCGCTGTCGCCGATCGGCCACATCGAGCCCAAGCTCTTCGAACGGATCAT
>MEMN01000035.1:0-500 GCA_001767945.1 Alphaproteobacteria bacterium RIFCSPHIGHO2_12_FULL_66_14
GCCTGCTTGGCGTCGCGACCCTTGGCAACGGCCTCGAAGAATTCGGCGGTGTCCTTCTCGCCCACCAGCACGCCGGCATCGTAGGGCGTGAGTCCGTAGTCCTTGATGAAGCGGTTCTTCCGTGCGTCCGGCAGTTCCGGCAAGCTGGCGCGGATCTTGTCGACGTACTCCTGGGTAAAGACCAGCGGCAGCAGGTCGGGATCGGGGAAGTAGCGGTAGTCGTGCGCATCCTCCTTGGAGCGCATGGAGCGCGTCTCGCCTCGGCCAGGATCGAACAGCCGCGTTTCCTGCACGATCTTGCCGCCGCCCTCGATGATTTCGACCTGGCGGCGCACCTCGTACTCGATGGCCTGCTTGACGTAGCGGATAGAGTTCACGTTCTTGATCTCGCAGCGCGTGCCGAGGTCGGCGCCCGGCTTGCGCACCGAGACGTTGACGTCGCAGCGCATGGAACCCTCGTCCATGTTGCCGTCGCAGGTGCCGAGATAGCGCACGATCGA
>MEMN01000035.1:638-8695 GCA_001767945.1 Alphaproteobacteria bacterium RIFCSPHIGHO2_12_FULL_66_14
GGCATCCTGCTCGAGATGCAGGCGCTCGATCCCGACGTTCTTCGTCGTCCCGTCGGGCAAGTCGATCTCGACCGCACCCTCGCCCACGATCGGGTCCTTGTACTGCGAAATCTGATAGCCGGCCGGCAGATCGGCATAAAAGTAGTTCTTGCGATCGAACACCGAGCGCAGGTTGATCCGGGCATTGAGTCCGAGACCGGTGCGCACCGCCTGCTCGACGCAGCGCTCGTTGATCACGGGCAGCATGCCGGGCATGGCGGCGTCGACCAGCGACACCTGGGTGTTGGGGTCGGCGCCGAACGTGGTCGGGGCACCGGAGAAGAGCTTGGCCTCGGAGACGACCTGGGCATGGACTTCCAAGCCCAGCACGATTTCCCACTCGCCGGAGTCAGTTTTGATCAGTGACATGACGGGTAAATAGGGACTTGCACCGGGCCTGTCCATGCTTAGGCTCCGCGCCGATCAATCACCCAGGGAGGCTCCCGGAGCCATGCTGAAACGTCGTTCCATCATTACCGGCGCTGCGGCCGCCGTACTCGGCGCGCCCGCCATCGTGAAAGCCCAGAATGTGGGCGACTGGCCGAAGGGTCCGATCAGGTTCGTGGTGCCGTTTCCGCCGGGTGGTTCGACCGATCCCATCACCCGCGTGATCCAGGCCAAGCTGATCGAGAATACCGGCTGGCAGATCAATGTCGACAACAAGCCGGGCGGAACCGGTGTCGTCGGCGCCGCCAACGTCGCGAAGTCCGCACCCGACGGCCAGTCGTGGCTGTTCGTGTTCGACAACCACATCCTCAACCCGATCTGGACGCCCAAGCTGCCCTACACGGACAGCGAGCTGATGCCGGTCATGCAGATCGGCCGCAGCGCCCAGGGCATCGCCTGCCATCCGTCCAGGCCCTACCAGAGCTTCGCCGACGTCGTGAAAGCCGCAAAGGCGCAGCCCGGCAAGATCAGCGTCGCCGTTTTGGCCGCCAGCCTCGCCCAGGTCATGTTCGCCTTCATGCAGAAGGAGAACGGCTTCGAGGTGAACACGATCCCCTACAAGGGCGGCGGACCGCTGCTGCAGGACGGCATCGCCGGCGTCACCGACCTCGCCGTCTCCAGCCTCGCCGTCATGATGCCGCACGTGCGCGCTGGCAAGCTGAAGCTGATCGCGGTCACCGGCGACAAGCGCAGCAAGGCCGTCCCGGACATGCCCACCGTCATCGAGCAGGGCATCAAGGCAGCACCCTCCTACTCCTGGTGGGGCGTCTATGCGCCGACCGGGACGCCCAAGCCGATCGTCGACCGCATGCACGCGGAAATCACCAAGGCCGTGCGTTCGCCCGACGTCACCCAGAAGTTCGTCGATCAGTTCGACATGGACATCGTGCTGAGCTCGCCGGAGCAATTCGCCGCCTACCAGAGTAAAGAGCAGGAGTTCTGGGGCAAGGTCATCCGGGACAACAAATTGAAGCCGGAGTAGGTGCGGAGGCAGAGCAGTCACGATTTGCAGCGCAAAAAGGAGTTGCGTCCCAGCCGCCCATGCGTAGGCTCCCAAATAACAAAGACGTTTCTGGGAGGCTAAAATGTCTGTATTGCGTCGCCGCGCCGTATTGGCCGGCTCTGTTGCCGCGACCCTGGGCGCACCCGCCATCGTCAATGCCCAGGCCGATTGGCCCAAGGGCACGATCAAATTCCTGGTGCCATTCCCGCCGGGCGGCTCGACCGACCCGATCACCCGGATCATCCAGGCCAAGATGACGGACAACACCGGCTGGAACATCGTCGTCGAGAACAAGGCCGGCGGCAGTGGAGTCGTCGGCGCCGCCATCGCCGCCAAGGCCCCGCCCGACGGCAACACATGGCTGTTCGTGTTCGACAACCAGATCCTGCATTCGCTGTGGGGGCTGCCATTGCCATACAAGGACAGCGAACTCATGCCGATCACGCAGATCGGCCGCAGCGCGCAGGGCATTGCCGCATACCCGGCACGGCCCTACAACACTTTCGCCGAGGCTATCAAGGCGGCCAAGGCGGAACCTGGCAAGATCAGCATCGGATCGCTCGGCGCCAGCCTCGCCCAGATCTTCATCGCCTTCCTGCAGAAGGAGAACGGCTTCCAGCTGAACTACATCCCCTACAAGGGAGGTGGACCGCTCTATCAGGATGCCCTCGCCGGCGTCACTGACCTCTCCGTCACGAGCCTGGCCAACATGATGCCGCACGTGAGGGCTGGAAAACTGAAGCTCCTCGGCGTTACCGGCGAGAAGCGCAGCAAGCTTGCGCCCGACACGCCCACTCTTGCACAACAGGGCGTCAAGGCGATTCCCTCCTACTCGTGGTGGGGCGTCTATGCGCCGACCGGCACGCCCAAGCCGATCGTCGATCGCATGCATGCCGAGATCGCCAAGGCGGTGCGAGCGCCCGACGTCACCCAGAAGTTCGTCGATCAGTTCGACATGGACGTCGTGCTGAGTTCACCCGAGCAGTTCGCTGCACTCACGAGCAAGGAGCAGGCGTTCTGGGCGAAGGTCATCAAGGACAACAACCTCAAGGCAGGCTAAGCGGCATCGGGCCGCCCGCAGCCCCCCGACCAACCTGGCCGGCAACGCGCCGGTTGCTTCGCCGTCACGACAAGTGACGGCGCCGGAGATGTTGGTGGTGCGATAGCAGGCCTCAGCGACGCGAAAGCGCCAGCCACAGCCCGCCGCCGATCAGGAACCCGCCGCTCATGCGCGACAGGAACTGCACTCGTTTGGCAGAAAGCGCGCGACCCGCACGGCCCGAGGCAATGGCGTAGGCGCTGTCGGAGACGACAGCGAAGATCATGGCGGTGACGCCCATGATGGCGATCTGGAGGCCCTGATCGCGTGCCGAATCGATGAATTGCGGAAAGAACGCGCCGAAGAACAGCAGCGTCTTCGGGTTGCCGAGCGCCACCAGCGCCCCCTGCGCCACGAAACCGCCACGCGGCGATTTAGGCGCCGCCGTCTCGCCGCTCGCGCCGCTCGAACGGATCATCTTCCAGCCCAGCCACACCAAGTAGACCGCGCCGGCGATCCGCAGCCAGTCGAACCAGTGGCCCATGGTCTCGATCAGCGAGGTGAGGCCGATGCCGGCGATGGCGATCATGACGGCGAGACCCACCTGCGTGCCGACCATGTTCAACAGACCGGCGCGCGTGCCGTGGCGCAGGCTGTTGGCGATGATCAGCGTCACCGTCGGTCCCGGCACAATGACGATGACGAGGCAGGCGACGAGATAGGCAGCGTAAAGTTCAAGAGACATGCGCAGTCCTCCTTCAATACCCCGCGGCTCTCGCGGTGAAGCCTGCCGCCTTCTCCAGCGCCGCCGCGGCGCGCAACATAGTCTCCTCGTCGAAGGCACGGCCGATCAACTGAAGCCCCAGCGGCAGTCCGTCCTTGTCGAGACCGGCCGGCACCGAGATGCCGGGTAGGCCCGCCATCGAGGCCGGGATGGTGAACATGTCGTTGAGATACATCGTCACCGGATCGTCCATTTTCTCGCCCGCGGCAAAGGCGGCGGTGGGTGCGGTCGGCGTCAGCAGCACATCGCACTTCTCGAAAGCCTGGTTGAAGTCGCGGGCGATCAGCGAGCGGATCTGCTGCGCCTTCTTGTAGTAGGCGTCGTAGTAGCCGGCCGACAGCACGTAGGTGCCGATCATGATGCGGCGGCGGACTTCCTTGCCGAAGCCCGCGCCGCGCGTGTTCTGGTACATCTCGGCCAGGTCCTTGCCCGGCACGCGCAGCCCGAAGCGCACGCCGTCATAGCGCGCCAGGTTCGACGAACACTCGGCCGGCGCCACGATGTAATAGGCGGGCAGCGCGTACTTGGTATGCGGCAGCGAGACCTCGACCGGCACCGCGCCGGCCGCCTTCAGCATCTCCGCGCCGCGCGACCACAGCGCCTCGATCTCCGGGGACGTACCGTCGACGCGATATTCCCGGGGAATGCCGACCTTGAGGCCCTTGATGTCCGGGGTGCGCGCGGCGGCGGCGAAATCCGGCACGGCGAGCGGCGCCGAGGTCGAATCCTTGGGGTCGTGGCCGGCCATCGCCTGCAGCAGCAGCGCCGAATCCTCGACGGTGCGCGCGAACGGGCCGGGCTGGTCCAGCGAGCTGGCAAAAGCCACGACACCCCAGCGCGAACAGCGGCCGTAGGTCGGCTTCAGCCCGACGATGCCGCAGAACGACGCCGGCTGGCGGATCGAGCCGCCGGTGTCGGTGCCGGTGCTGCCTGGCACCATATGGGCCGCGACCGCCGCAGCCGAGCCGCCGGACGAGCCGCCGGGCACCAGCTTGCGGTTGTCGCCCTTGCGCTTCCACGGATTCTCGACGCCGCCGAAATGGCTGGTCATGTTCGACGAGCCCATGGCGAATTCGTCGAGGTTGGTCTTGCCGACCATCACCGCGCCCGACTTCCAAAGGTTCGTCGTCACCGTGCTCTCGTACTGCGGCACGAAGCCCTCGAGGATGTGCGACGCGGCCGTGGTCTGCACGCCCTCGGTGCAGAACAGATCTTTTATGGCGAGCGGGATTCCCTCAAGAAGGCCCGCATCGCCCTTCGCACGACGCGCATCGGAAGCCGCGGCCATGGTGCGTGCCTTCTCGGGCGTCTCGGTGATGAAGGCGTTGAGCGCACGGTGCTCGTCGAGTTTTTTCAGGTGGGCGTCAGCCACCTCGACGGCGCTCGTTTCCTTTTTCGCGAGCGCGGCGCCGAGCTGGGTGACGGTGAGGTCGGTGAGAGATGTCATGGACTACTCCACCACCTTGGGAACCGTGAAGAAGCCACCTGCATTTCTGTCCGAGGGGTCGATGTAGACAGCCCCGCCCGGCGCGTTGGCCAGCACCTTGGCCGCGATGCCGCCGTCGGTCACCTTGTCAGTGCGCAGCGGCAGCGTCACGTCCGAGACGCTCGACAGCGGTTCGACGTCCCGGGTGTCGATCTCGTTCAGCTGCTCGATCCAAGCGAAAATGCCCGACAGCTCGCCGGCCAGGGTGCCGAGTTCCTCCTCCGGAACCTTAAGGCGGGCAAGCCGCGCGATGCGTGCCACGGTGTCCTTGTCGAGCGCCATTCCGTTGTCTCCAAAACCCCTTGCTGGGCGCGGTTGGTAGCCGTTTTGCCCTGCCCGAGCAACCAATCAGGGGCAACCGAGCCGCTGGCGTCTAGGACGCCGCCTTGCTTTGATTATCAGCAACCCGGCGTGCCGCCACCGCCTCGATTTCGGCGCGGACCTCGGGTCGGCTCGCCAGAAGCTGATTGAAGTCCTTCTTGTAGAGCACCAGAAGGTGGCAGTAGCCGTTGGCGACGACGTCGGCGCTGCGCGGCTGGGAGCTGAGCAGGCCCATCTCGCCGAAGAAATCACCCTCCTTGAGCATCACCGACACCGTGGGGGTAAGGACCGTCACCTCGCCGGCCGCGACGAAGTACATGGCGTCAGGCGGACCGCCGACTTCGATGATCTTCTCGCTTGGTAGCGCCACGAGGGCGCGCAGCCGCTTGCTGACCGCGACAATGGTCTCCCGGTCGAGCGCGGCGAACAGCGACACGCGGCCGATCATGGCGGCCAATTCCAGGCCGAGGTCGAGCGACGGACGCTGGCTGATGGCGCCGCGGCGCTCGGCAAGCTTCTCCCGCAGATCGTTATAGACCTCGCGGCTGATGATGCCCTCGCGCAGACGCCGGGCATATTCCGCCGATTCGAAGCGGATGGCCGCCCGCTCGAGCTGACGGGCCTCGATCGACTCCGCATAGCCGGGATACTGCAACGAAAGCGCGCGCAGCGCGCTGTCGACCGCGGTCTGCCGATTGCCGATCACCTCCGCCAGACTCACTTCGGCGTCCGATCCGAGCAGATCGGCAACCGAGCTGATATTGAAGGCGGCGAGTTCGCCAAGAACGCTTTGCGAGACCATGAGGATCTCGAAGCGGTCGGCCAACCTTTCGGTGATCATGCGTTCGAAACCGAAACGCCGATGCAGCCACAAGGCAAGGCGAAAGCCGCGATCGGGACGGGAAATCTGCTCCAGCCACTCCTCGTAGCCTTTGACCCCGCGGTCGCGGACCGTGTCGATCAGCCGGTCGGCACGGGCCGCCAGCACGGCCACCATTCGTCGCGACAGTATCTGCTGCTCGAAGAGCTCGAGGTAAAGCTCCTTCTCCCGCGTGCACAAGGTCACGAGACCGATCTTGACGCGTTCGTCGAGATCGAGCGCGAGGTCTTCCGGCACGGACTCGACTTCGGCGTCGCCGGCGGACGCCGGATCGACGTCGATCCCCTCAGTTCGCGCGTTGTGCTGCCGCAGGATCTGTTGCAGGTGGCGGGCGACGTTGACCCGCGACAGCGCGAGCACACGGTCGCGCAGCGCCAGTTCGAGGCGGCTGAGCTTGTCGAGCCCCAGCAGGTGCATGACCAAGCCGAGCGTCGTGGCATTCACGAACAGGGTGACCAGAACGAACAGCACGGCGGAGATCGCGATGAACTCACGCACATCGATTGGCAGCCTCTGGTCGCCAGCCGCCACCATGGCCAGCACGATGGTCACCGCACCGCGCAGACCGCCCCAGACCAGAATAGCTTTGTATCGCTTGTCGACGGGCTGGACGAGCTTGGTGGCCTCGAGCACGGGCAGCATGCCGAACACGACGAGGGCGCGCGCCGAGAAGGCGCCCACGGTCACGGCGACCACACCCCAGACATAGAGCCAGGTAATCTGCAGCAGCACATTGGCCGCCAGCATCGACGCTAGCACGAAGATGAGGCAGTTCGCCCAGAACTCGAGCTGTACCCAGACCTGGCGCAGCGCGGTCCATTGCCGCGGGTGGAGATGCGTGGGCCCGTAGGCCGCCACCGTGAGCGCCGCCATGACGACCGACACGACGCCGGAAACGTGGAAGTACCGGTCGGCGAGAACGAAGGAAAGATAGGTCAGGCTCACCGTCACGGACGCGATAGCGGCATCCGACTCTCCAAGCCGCGGCAGGATCACCATCGCGCCGCGAGCCATGACGAAACCCAGCATCAGCCCGCCGATGAACTCACGCAAGAAGACGCCGATCGCGGCCGTCGGATCACCCTCCACGGCACCCAGGGGGTCGCCGGCCGACCGCGATGCGATGATGCCGATGAAGAGGCCGAACGCGGCGATGGCAACGGCGTCGTTCAGCAGCGACTCGCCTTCGGCAAGGATCGACAGCCGCTTCGGCGCGCCGACATCGCGGAAGATGCCGATGACTGCCGCCGGGTCGGTCGTCGACACGACGGTGCCCAGCAACAGGCAGACCACGAGGTCGATGCCGGTGGCGAAATGGACGACGCCAGCGACGCAGGCGATGCACACCAGCACGGCCACGACGGCCAGCAACAGCACGGCGTGGACCTCGTCCAGGAGGCGTCGCACGTCGATGGTGAGGCCGGCGGTGAACAGCAAGGGCGGTAGAAACAGCGGCAGGAACACGTCGGTGCCGACCTCGAGCTTGTCGAGACCGATGAAGGCGTCGCCCAGCGCCCCCAGCTTGAACTCGGCCGCGATGATCCACGAGCCGAGAAAGCCCATGCCCATGCCGGCGATGGCCAGCAGGACCGTATGCGGCAGGCGGAATCTCTCGGCCAGCGGTACGAGGACGCTGACCACCAGCAGCACCATTGCAATCGCCAGAAGGGCGTAGATCGTATCTGTCACTAGGCCAACTTACTCCGGTTGCGGCCCGTGTCGACCCGGACCGGCGATCGCCTTATAACCTTGCCGATGACCCGGCTGGCAGTCCTGATTCACGGCATGTGGGGAACCACCGACGTCTGGCGGAACTGGCGCCCGTTCCTCCAGACACGCGGATGGCAGACGATCGCCCCGTCCCTGCGCCACCACGACGCGCCGCCGGAGACGCCGCCGCCTGCTCTCGCCACGACCAGCCTGCACGACTACGTCGCCGATCTCGAGGCGAGCCTGCGGGCGCTGCCTGAGAAGCCCGTCGTCATCGGCCACTCGATGGGCGGCCTCATCGGCCTGCTGCTCTGTGCCAAGGGGCTCGCGAAGGCCGGCGTGTTGCTG
>MEMN01000035.1:8726-17972 GCA_001767945.1 Alphaproteobacteria bacterium RIFCSPHIGHO2_12_FULL_66_14
GGCGCAAGCCGCACCGGGCGACGCTCGACGAAGCGTTGGCGCACACCTTCAACACCACCGACCCGCGCGACGGCACGGAAATCCACGCCTCGTTCGTGCATGACTCGGGCCGCGCCCTGTTCGAGATCGCCCTGCCCTGGCTCGACACCACGAAAGCGGCGACCGTCGATCCACGCCGTGTGACCGTACCGCTGCTGTTCGTCGCTGCTGAAAACGACAAGCTGACGCCGCCCGGTGTCGTGCGCCGCGCCGCGCGCCAGTTCGCGCACGTGTCGGACTATGTCGAGTACAAGGGCCAGGGTCACTGGGTCCTAGGCCAGCCAGGCTGGGAACGCGTCGCCGAGGAGACGGTCGCCTGGATGGACGCCAAGGCCGGCTGACATGGCAATCGTGGATTTCCCCGAATTGAAGGCGCTGCTGATCCGTGGCGGACGCTTGATGGCGCTCGACGTCGGCAGCAAGACCATCGGCGTCGCCGCCTCCGACGCGCTCCGGATGCTGGCCACGCCCCTCATGACGATCAAGCGCAGCAAGCTCGCAGCCGATCTGGCGACCCTCGCCGATCTCGCGAAGAAGCATGAGATCAAGGCGCTGGCCATCGGCCTGCCGCTCAACATGGACGGCACCGAGGGCCCGCGCTGCCAGTCAATCCGCCAGTTCGCGGCCAATATTACGGCCCACGCGCCGCCGCTGCTGGCGGCGCTGCCTGTCGTCCTCCAGGACGAGCGCATGAGCACCGCCGCCGTCACTCGTGGCATGATCGACGACTACGACATGAGCCGCGCCAAGCGCGCCGAACGCGTCGATGCGGCGGCGGCGGCCTGGATCCTGGAATCGGCGCTCGCGCGACTGCGCTAAGGACAGAGTGACGGCGGCGCCAGACGCGGCGGCGGGTCGGCATCGAGCGAGCGCAGGAAGGCCACCAGGTCGGTGCGTTGTTGCGGCGTGAGACCCAGCGGCCGCACCAGCGGCGTGCCATCGCTGTGCAGGCGATCCAGACTCACTTCGGAATAGTGCCGAACCACCTCCTCCAGCGTGGCAAGGCTGCCGTCGTGCATGTAAGCCGCGGCGCGGCCGACCTGCCGGAGGCTGGGGACACGAAACTCGCCGAAGTTGGCGTGCAGGCGCTGGACATGGCGCGTGCGCGCAGCACTCGCGCCCGAGGCATCGTCGTTGTAGCGACCGAGAAGGTTGAAGGGGCTGTTGGCGAGCTTCGCCAGGCCGCCCAGGCGGCCAGAATCAACCTCGCCCGGCCGCACGAAGAAGGCGATGCCGACATCGCCGAACTCGCCATTGGTGAAGCGCGGCCCGAAATGGCAGGTGTCGCAGTTGCCGGTGCCGATGAAGAGTTTCAAGCCCCGCTGTTCGGACAGCGGGTAGCGGGCCGTGGCGGCACGGTCACCGGCCACCAGCGCGTCGCGGAAGGCGTCGAAGCGCGTGCGCGGACTGACCAGGGTCGCCTGAAAGGCCGCCAGCGCCTTGACGGCATCGACCAGCAGGTGCTCGTCGTCGACGCCAGCCTTGCTGCCGAAGGCGCGCTCGTAGCCGCAGGCAAGGTCCTTGTCGTCGCGCAGCAGGCGGCCGACCTGCGCGGCGCTGCCGGCCATCTCCCGCCGATCGAGGATTGGCCGGATGGTCTGGGCCCAGAGCGAATCTCCCGCCCCGTCCCAGCCGAACCAGTGGGCGTAACCCACGTTCCAGAGCGACGGCGTGCGGCGATCCAGATCGACCGTACCAAATCCTTTTGCCCGGCCGTCGCTCCAGTTACGACCGGCCTGATGACAAGTGGCGCAGCTCATCCGGCCGTTCGCGGACAGCCGCGGATCGTTGAAGAGATGCTCGCCCAGCGCGATCGCGGCAGGCATGCCGGAAACCCGGTTCGAGGGATCGCGTACCAGCGGCGGCGGCCAGGGACCATGCCGCTCGATTGCACGAACCTCGTCGATCGACCAGTCGACAAGCTCCTGTGCCGCCGCCGGCGACATCAACGCCGCCAGCAGCATCAGCGACAGGAGAAATCGCCTCACTTGAGAATGAAGTCGTGCGTCAGACGTTCGCTTTCCTCGCCGGCACGCACGTCGATGGAAAGTTCCCAGCGCCCGGGCATGTGGAAGACGAGACCGTCGGCGCGATAGCGCCCGTCCGCCCCCGCCACGATAGTGGGGCGGTAGTTCATGGGGTGCTTGTGTTCCGGCATCACGGCATCGACTGCCAGAAGTTCGGCCGGGCTGTTCGACTTGGTGCAGACGTTGAACAGCAGCGAGAACGGCTGGCCGACCTCGATCCGTATCGGCTCGGGGCGGAAGGCGATCATGTAGTGATCGGAGAAGACCACCCAGCCGGTTCCCCTTCCCAGATCGAGCGGACAGTCGGCCGACGCGGCATTCGCAAACAGGAAAATGAACAATGCCGCAAGAAATCTCATTGGGCGCCACCGAACAATCGATCGCCGTTCCCGTAGGCGATCTTGCGGGCGACGTCGGACGGCAGGTCGGCAAGCCAGCCGCGCGACCAGCGCGCATGCTCGACCACATAGTGCCAGCGTTCCGGCGTGAAGGTGTCGGTGCCGACAACGAACCGGTCGGGGAATTCCAGGAACGCCTCACGCCAACCCGGGGCGACCTTGCCATTGGACGCGTGCGAGGTGAGGAAGGCCAGGTCGCAGTAGAGTCTTGGATAGCGGCGCAGCATCTCGCGCACCTTCTCGGGACGCTCGAAGCCGGAATGGGCCCACAGCACCTTGGCGTTTGCGTCCTGCTGGAAATGGCGCACGACGGCGTCAGCATCGGAATGCGAATGAAGGAACAGGCCGTACTTCTTCGCGAGCTGGACGACGCCGCGCATGTTGGGCAGATCGGCGTCGGCGCCGTAGATATGGAATTCGCCGATGGCGACGTACTTGCGCTTGGCGAGCATACCCTCGAGGAACGGCAGAACAGTCGGATCCTTCGCCCAGGTCGAGAGTTCGCCGCGCGAGCGATAGGGCCTGAGCTCGGGGACGATCACGCCGGGCGCCACGTCCTGCAGCATCTTGGTGCCCTCGTTGTTCGAACTCGACACCATGGCGCGCTTCACACCGGCTTTCTTCAGGATCTCGACGACTTGCTTGGGCGGTACCACCGTCCAGGCGTCGTGGCTGTAGTGCATATGCGCGTCGAAGATCGGCAGTTCCTGGTCGGCGCGGGCCGTTCCGGCAGCGGCGACCAGCGACAGGCAGACGAGGCCAAAGCGCATGCGATGTTCCTTCAGCGACGGGTCTCGGGTGTCCAAGCGTAATTGAAGCTAATCGAGATACGCTCGCCGGAGAAGCGCGCCGGCGGCACTTCGTGCCGGAGCCAGCTCTCGAACAGCACCAGGTCGCCCTCCTTTGCCGGCACGCCCACGAAAGAGCGGAAGCGCTCGGGCGCGTCGGCGCGCCTGGGCGGCGCCGCCATATGGCGCGACAGCCGCGGATCCTCGAACTTGAGCGCGCCGGCGCCCTTCGGCACGGCCACATAATAAGTGCCGCTGATGAACGATGTCGGGTGCAGGTGCATCGAATGCACCACGCCAGCCGGCATGACGTTCGCCCAGCAATCGGTCATGGCCACGACCCGCCCGCGGAGATCGTAATGCAGGTCGCGGGCGAAGCGCTTCACGATCGGGTCGATGCGACGGCGCAAACGGTCGAACAACGACGAGACGAGGTGCAGTCGGTCGAGCGACCCGTAGGACGTGTAGCCACCAAAGTAGTGCCGCGCCGACCAGCGACGGCCTGCCGCGTCGGAGACGGCAAGCGAGCAGCATTCGTCGGCGAGATTGCGATTGAAGGCTGGCCATCCCGGGCGGGCCAGGGACTCTTGAAGAATTAGTGTCGGAAAAAGGGCACGGCTCGCCATACCGTGATTATCCGCCAACCCGGTCCGTCGTGCTATTGTTTCGCATGCTTACCGAGACACAAATCAAGACCTACCGTCGCGACGGCTATCTGGTGATCCCGCGCCTGATCGAAGGCGAGCAACTCGCCGAGTTACGGGCGCTGACCGACCGCATCGTCGCCGAGGCACGCGATGTGGTGGCCAACGACGAACTCTACGACCTCGAGCCCAGCCACAGCGCCACCCTGCCCCGGGTCCGGCGGCTGAAGCCCGTGATCTTCAAGCGCTATGCGTTCTTCCACGATCTCGTACGCGATCCCAGGATCACCGCCATTCTTGCCCAGCTGATCGGTCCCACGATCCGCCACTATGGCGGCAAGCTCAACATGAAGTCGGCGGGCTATGGCTCACCGGTTGAATGGCACCAGGACTGGGCCTTTTATCCCCACACCAACGACGACGTGCTGGCCACTGGCATCTATCTCGACGATTGCGATCTCGGGAACGGGCCGCTGATGGTGCTGCCAGGTACTCATCTCGGGCCGACCTACGATCATCATGCCGACGGCCGCTTCTGTGGCGCCATGGATCCCGCGGCTTGCGACCTAGATTTCACCAAAGCCGTGCCCCTGATGGGCCCGGCGGGTTCGATGACGATCCATCATGCCCGCCTGGTGCACGGCTCGGCACTCAACACATCCAACCGCCAGCGCCGCCTGCTGCTGCACGAATACACGGCGGCCGACGCCTGGCCGTTGATGGGCGTGGCCGACTTCGACGAATTCAACAGCCGCCTGGTGCTGGGCGGGCCGAACGTCGAGCCGCGCGTCCGCGCCGCCCCCGTCCGCATGCCGCTGCCCGCGGCAGACCATCAGGGCTCGATCTACGAGAACCAGCGCGGCGCCGGCCGCCACTTCTTCGCAACCCACGAGGAGCGCGCTGGCCATGCTGACTAGACTTGGACGCAGGACGTTTGTCGTGGCCGGAGCGGCCAGCATCGTCACCACAGGTCGCGCGACACAGGCCGCCGAGCTGCTGAAGATCAGCGGCAACCGCGGGACGATCGACTTCGCCATCGGCGATTCGCGGGTCTTTCGCACAACCGGCGAGTTCAAGGACTGGCGGGGCACGGTTCATGTCGACGACGACAACGTGCCGCGTAGCACAGTCGAGGTCATCGTCCGCACCGGCAGCGTGCAGATGCTGGACAGTCAGCAGACTGCAATGTTGAAGGATTCCGACTTCTTCCATGTCGAGAAGTTTCCCGAAATGACGTTTCGGTCGACCCACGTCGAACGGACCGGCGAGTCGACGCTGCGTGTCGACGGGGACGTCACGCTGCGCGGAATCACCCGGCCGATGAAGCTCGATGTCTCGGTCACCGACCGCCGCCCCAACGCCGCGCCGGGAACGCGCTATGCCGGCTTCCGCGCCAAGGGGACGATCAAGCGTTCGGAATTCGGCATGACCAAGTACGTCGACGTCGTGGGCGACACGGTCGAAATCTCCATCGCCGCCGACGCCTGGCGCTGAGGAAGGGAGGTGGCGGCTCCGACCTATCACGGCGCCGCCAAGGCGTTTCACTGGCTCACGGCCCTTGCGGTTTTCGGCCTGCTGGGTATCGGTCTGTGGATGACCGGCCTACCGATCAGCCTGCTGAAGCTCCAGGTCTATGCTTGGCATAAATGGATCGGCCTCGTCGTGCTGGTGCTCACTGTGCTCCGCCTGTTGTGGCGATGGTGGCACCCGCCGCCGCCGTTGCCGGCCACGATAACGCGCTGGGAGCGCGCTCTCGCGCCGGCCGGTCATTGGGTGCTGCTGTTTCTCCTGGTCGCCATGCCGACCAGCGGTTGGCTGATGAGTTCGGCGGCGGGCGTGGCCGTGGCCTGGTTCGGCGTTCTGCCCCTGCCCGACCTCGTGCCGCGTAATCCCGATCTTTTCGAAGCACTGCGCAGCGTGCACTTCGTGCTGTCGCGCTGCCTGATCGTGGTCGTGGCCCTGCATGTCGCCGCGGTACTGCACCACGATGTCCTGCGCCGCGACGGCATTTTTCGCCGCATGTGGCCTTTTGGAGGAGTGTGATGCGCCGTTGGTTGATCGTCGTCACCTTGTTGCTGGCGCCGCCTGGACTTGTCGCCCCGGCGCTGGCCGCGCCCCAGGACGCATGGACCATCGACCCGCGCGCCAGTTCACTCACCTTCACTGCGACCCAGGTCGGCGCTTTCGTAAACGGGCGATTCCCGAACTGGACCGGCGACATCGTGCTCGATCCGACGGCGCCGGACGCGGCACGGATCGATATCCGCATCCAGACGCCGACCGCGACGGCCAACAATCGGGACGTCGATTCCCTGATGAAGGGAGCGAACTTCCTCGACGTTCAGAAATTCCCCGAAGCGCGCTTCATCACCAGTTCGGTCGTCGCGGCCGGCGGCAACCGCTATGAAGCGCGCGGCAAGCTCACGATCCGCGACGTCACGCGCGATGCCTTGTTGCCCTTCACCCTGGCCATCGTCGACGATCCGGCGCAGCCTGGTGCGCTGCGCGCCACCGCCCGCGGCAGATTGATCGTCAAGCGGCTCGACTACGGCGTCGGGCAGAGCGAATGGGCCGGGACGGGCCAGGTCGCCGACGAGGTCATCATCGAGGTCAACGTCGTGGCGAGCCGCCCCAAGTGATCGGCCGCGGGCCGACGTAGTTGGATTGCGGGCGGATGATGCGACCGCCCTTCTCCTGTTCGAAGATGTGCGCGCACCAGCCCGCCGACCGGCCGACCGCGAACAGCGCCGTGAAGGCGCTGCGTGGAATCTCGAGGGCTTCAAGCAGAAGCGCGGTGTAGTACTCGACGTTGGTATCGAGTCGCCGGCCCGGCTTGTACCTGCGCAATGCGGCGATGGCGCTTTTCTCGACCTCGACAGCAAAAGCGAGCCGTCCCGCGGTTTGCGGCAAGGTCGCGACGGTGTTCTTGAGCACGTCGGCACGCGGATCGCGTACCTTGTAGATGCGATGCCCGAAACCCATCAGGGTCGTGCCTTTGGAGAAGGCATCGTCGAACCAGGCGCTGGCCCGCTCGAGCGAGCCGATTTCATCGAACATGTCGAGCACGGGACCAGGCGCGCCGCCATGCAGCGGACCTTTCAGGGCGCAGAGCCCCGCCAGCACCGAGGAGATGAGGCCGGCATGCGTCGAAGCAACGACGCGCGCGGTGAAGGTCGAGGCATTGAAGCCGTGGTCGGCGATGGTGGCGAGATAGGCGTCGAGCGCCTGCTCGAAGACGGCGTCGGCGCGCTGGCCGCGGATCATGCGCAGCAGGTCCTGCGCCGTGCTCAACGTCGGATCCGGCGCCAGCGCCGACTTGCCTTCCGAGGTCCGCAGAAGGGCCGCGAGGAACACCGGTAGCGCACCGCAGACCAGGTAGTGATGCGGCATCAGTTCGGAGTCGGCCAGCATGCCGAGCCCGACACGCAGTCCTTCGACCGGCGTCAGCCCCTTGGCAGCCTGCAGCAGCTTCGGCACTTCGGCGAAGGCCCGACCCCGCGCCGAGGCGAATCCTTCGCGAACTGCGCGCTCGTCACCGCCACCTTGGGCAAACCCGTCCCACAGCAGCGCCGCCACCCCTTCGAAGCCGCACGTGGCGACGAGTTCCTCGACGGTATGGCCGCGGACGATCAGTCGGCCGGCCTCGCCATCGACCTCGCTCATCGCCGTATCGGCCACGATCACCCCGTCGAGGCCGCTGTTCACCCGTGTCTGCAGCATCGTCTTCCCCCTTGATTGTTCTAGCGAAAAGTCGGACTCTAGAATTATATTGTCAATCTTGATTATATTGATCAATACAACTGCATGAGCATGGAATTGCTGACTTCCCGGGAAGCGTCGCGCCGGCTGGGCGTGTCGGCCGCCACGCTCTACGCCTATGTGAGCCGGGGCCTGCTGCGCTCGGAGGCGGTCGACGGCAGCCGCGAGCGGCGCTACCGCGCCGATGACGTGGTGCGCCTGAAGCGACGTCGCGACGTCGGGCGCAAGGCCGAGTCGATCGCCAACCATGCGCTCGACTTCGGCACCCCGGTGCTCGAATCGTCCCTCACCCTGATCGAGGACAACAGACTCTATTATCGCGGCGTTGACGCCGCTGGACTGGCGCGCACCGCCTCGCTGGAGGACGTCGCACGGCTGCTGTGGAATTGCGACGACAGGCCCTTCGCCTCCGACAATCTGCCGCCGATGACCACCGCGTTGCGACGCGCCTGGCTTGCGGCGGCGACCCTGTCGCCGGTCGATCGCTGCCTGATCCTGCTGCCTGCCGCCGCGGCGCTCGACCACCCGAGCTGGGTCGAGGACCGCGCACCGATGCTCGAGACCGGCGTGCGGGTGCTGCGCCTGCTGACGGCGGCCGTCACGGCGCGGCCGCTCTCGCCCCTTCCCGTCCACGAGCAGCTCGCCGCGTCGTGGAAGGTGCCGCCCGAGCACGCCCACCTCCTTCGCGCGGCGCTGGTCCTTTCGGCCGATCACGAATTCAACGCCTCGGCCTTCGCCGCCCGGGTCGTGGCGTCGACCGGCGCCAATCTCTACGGCGCGGCCACCGCCGGGCTCGCGGCCTTGAACGGTCCGCGCCACGGCGGCCTCACGCGGCGCGTGTCGGCCTTGTTCGACGAGTTGAAGCGCACAACGGACCTCGATGCCGATCTTGCCCGCCTGCTGCGCGCCCGCGTCTACATCCCGGGCTTCGGCCACCAGCTCTATCCTGATGGCGACGTCAGGGCCGTGACCTTGTTCGCCCTCCTGCGCGAGACCATCCCCGATTCCCCTGAGCTTGCCTTTGCCGAGCGTCTTGCCGCCACGGTCGAGCGCCTGATCGGCCGTAAAGCCAACATCGACTACACCACGGTGACGGTGGAGCGCGTGCTCGGTTTGCCCAAGGACTCCGCCCTTGCCCTGTTCCTGCTGGGCCGCACTGTCGGCTGGATCGCCCATGCGCTTGAGCAGGCTGCACACGGCGCGTTGATCCGGCCGCGCGCCCGTTATACGGGGCCACGACCCGGAAGCTGAGGCGGCGCAAGATGACCGATGCCCTGATCATCATCGACATGCAGCAAGGCGCATTCGGCGACGGACCGCCCAAGCACGATGCGGCAGGGCTGATCGGCCGCCTGAACATGCTTGCCGACGCAGTACGCGCCCGGGGCGGCACGGTCGTCTTCATCCAGCATGACGGGCCGCCGGGAGATCCCTTTCACCCCGACCAGCCAGGCTGGAAGCTCGTCGAGAATCTCGGTCCGCGCCCCGCCGACACCGTCATCCGAAAAAGATCCTGCGATGCCTTCCTGAACACATCTCTCGAGGAATTCCTGCGCTTGCGCTCGATCGACCGGCTGATCATCACCGGCTG